>JBCBSM010000002.1:171831-520847 GCA_039819165.1 Planctomycetota bacterium | reverse complement strand
ATTCCGCCGATGGGGACATCGTTGATCAGGCGGACCTCTGCGGCGGTGATTGCGAGGGCGCCGGCAGGGTCGCGGGCGTGCTGGTGGGATGGCGACGCCGCTATGCAGGGCGCACGTCACTGGCCGGCGGCTACCGCTTGTGCTCGGGGCTCGCGTAGTCGGTCTTGCAGCCCGCGTCCCAGGCGTCGGGCTGGTTGCCGTGTGCCGGGACGCCACCTTGGTCCTTGAGCATGCGGGCCAGGTGCATGCAGTTCCACGCCAGGAAGGTCGTGTTGCGGTTGGTGAAGTCGTTCTCCGGGCCGCCCGAGCCCGGGTCGGCGTACGACGGCCCCGGGCCGGCCTCGCCCATCCAGCCCGCGTCGGCCTGCGGCGGAATCGTGTAGCCGATGTGGCTCAGCGAGAACAGGATGTTCATCGCGCAGTGCTTGACGCCGTCCTCATTGCCCGTGATCAGAGTGGCCCCGACCTTGCCGTAGTCGCGGTACTGGCCCTTGTCGTTGAACGAGTGCGTGTAGCCGTACATCCGCTCGAGCACGCGGTTGCACACGCTGGACTTCTCGCCCAGCCACACCGACGTGCACAGGACCAGGATGTCGCACGCGTCGACCTCGGCTTGTAGCTTCGGCCAGTCATCCCGGTCCCATTCAGGCGTCTGCGCCATGTCGTGGCCCAGCCCCGCGGCGATCTCGTAGTCGACCGGGCGGATCACCTTCGTCGCCACGCCGTTGGCCTCGAACACCCGCCGCGCGACGCCGATCAGGTGCTCGGTATGCGAGAGCACCGGCGTGCGGTTGAGCGTGCAGTTGAGGAAGAGGACATTGAGGTCGTCGTACGTCGCAGGCGGCGACGTGCACTGCTGGGACGTGATCCGGTTGAGCTGCTCGGTCATGGTGGGGCCCCGGGGCGCAATCCTGGTCGAGGACGGCAACTCGCCCAACGAAAACGCGGGGCCGGCCTGGCCCCGCGCATGCCGCCCGAATGACCCCACGGGGATTCGAACCCCGGTTTCCAGGATGAGAACCTGGCGTCCTAGACCGGACTAGACGATGGGGCCGGCCCTTCGCCCCGCTGCCGCAGGACCAAGAGCGGAGTTTAGTGCACGCGGCCGCGGGGCGTCAAGGTCTCCCGGTGTGCCTCCCCCGGGCCCGCCGGAGGCTCAGCCCGGTGCCGGCCCGAGCAGCACCAGGACCGCCACGTCGTACGCCACGTGCACGCCCGCCGCGATGCCGAAGCCCCGCACCAGGAACAGGGCCCCGAAGTACAGCCCCGGCACGAAGTAGAGCACCGCGGCCCACAGATCGATGCCGCCGGGCGTCAGCACGTCGTGGTAGAGCGCAAAGCCCGCCGACGACAGCACCAGCGCGCCCCCGAAGGCCGCCCGCGGCCCCAGCCGCATCAGGTCCGCCAGGATCGAGTGCAGCAGCGGGATGAGGGCCAGCCGGAACAGCAGCTCCTCGTACAGTCCTGCGCCGATCGCGATCACAAGCCGTCCCCGCCAGCTCAAATCGCTGAAGCCGTCGCCCGCCGGCGGGCCGTCCTGCATCGCCAGGGATCCGAGCACGCCCGAGATCAGGAGCAGCGGCGCGGTCAGCGCCAGCGTCTCGATCGCCATCCAGCCCAGCACCACGGGCCGCACACGCCACCGCGACTTCTCGAGCACGTGCCACACCAGCAGCACCACCACGATCACGATCGCCGGCAGCGAGAAGCCGATGATCGTCGTTCGCGACAGGCTGAAGGCCGACAGCACGTCGGCCAGCATCGTCCACGCCCGCACGCCGCCGCCGGCGAGCTCCTCGGCCTGCATCGCCAGGCCGACCTCGTAGGCGATGATCGCCGGCAGCAGGAACGCCAGCACGTGCAGCGGCCGCCGCGAATCCTCGGCGTACGCCCGCGGGAATGGCCCGCCCCGGTCCCGCGATCGCGCTCGGCCCTCCGGCATCGACCGATCCTAACGCCATACCCCCGCGGGCGCACGAAAACGCCGCACCCAGGGGCGCGGCGGCGTGAGCATCCGGTACGTTGTCGTCGCGCGTCGCTACGAGGACGCGTCGGCCGTCGCCCGCGCCTTCAGCCGGGCGTTCAGGCGGCTCTTGCGGCGGGCGGCCTGGTTGGGGTGGATGATGCCGCGGGCCGCGGTCTTGTCCAGCACCTTCTGCACGTCGAGGAAGGCCGACCTCGCGTCCTCCAGCGAGCCGTGCGCCAGCTTCTCCTGGAAGTCCTTGATCGACGTCCGCATGGTCTTCAGCCGCCAGCGGTTGCGAGCGCGGCGACGCTCGTTCTGGCGGATGCGCTTGCGAGCCGAAACGGTGTGAGCCATACGCGGTGCAATCCTCTCGCATCCCGCCGACGCGGGCGGCCCCGCAGGACAGCCAGGGGGCGGGACCTCTCCAGGGATCGATGCCTCCCCCGGCGGGCACCCAACCCACCGGAGGCGAAGGGATTATCCGCCCCCGCCCGCCCGCGGTCAACCGGCCGCGGCCAACCGTCGGCTCAGGGCCTTTCCCACGCCCGCCCCGGGGGCTACCGTTGGGGTCCAGCACGCGGGCGTAGCTCAACTGGATAGAGCACCTGACTACGGAGCATGAGAAGCACTACAGGTCATGGCCCAAATCGGCCCTCTCACTCCAAAATCGCCGATTCGCCATGGATGATGCGGCCGACTCTTCGTCCTCTGTAGTGCCAGTTCGCCCCGTTTTGTAGTGCGCCCACATCGTCGGGTGCTGAATGGGCACCCCGTCCCAACGTCCTACAGGACGGCACGATAAGGGAGCCCCCGTTTGGATTGCAGCGTTCACTCGGCCTGGATCGAGTGCTGCGCTGCAGCACAGGAAGCTGTTGACGAGTCATGCGTCGCTGTGGCAACAAGGCGGTTGTCATTGCAACAACACGAGGCGGGCATGACCGAGATCTTCGCAGGAATCGCCCGCCGCCCGGAGTAGGGCGGCGATGGCATTGGACGTGTACAAGGCGGTGACCGCCCGCATCATCGAGCTGCTCGATCGGGGCACGGTGCCCTGGCGCCACCCGATCCGGGGCGGTAGGGGAGAGAGGGCTTTTCCAACAAGCCTCGCGTCGCGGCGGGCCTATCGCGGCATCAACGTCTTCCTGTTGGCGGTGACGGCTTGGCTTGAGGGCTACGAGTCGCCGTACTGGCTGACGTATGTGCAAGCCCGGAAGATGGGCGGGCACGTGCGCAAGGGCGAGAAGGGTTCGCTGGTGGTCCTGTGGAAGCAGTACGCGACGCAGGACAAGGAGAGCGGGGAGGGCATCACCGTGCCGGTGCTGCGCCACTACACGGTCTTCAATGCCGAGCAGTGCGAGGGGGTCGAGGCACCGGTGTCGACGATAGCCAGTGGCCAAGGCGAGGCGACAGAGTTTGCGCCCATCGAGGCTGCATCGGCAATCGTCGAACGCTACCAGGCTGGCCCGCGCATCGACCACAAGGGCGATCGCGCGTTCTACGAGCCCAGGGCCGACCTGGTGTGCATTCCAGAGCCCGACCGCTTCGTCGATCCGGGGTCCTACTACGCGACGCTCTTCCACGAGTTGGTCCACTCGACCGGGCACAGCTCACGCCTGGACCGGGGCCTCGACGAGAATCTCTCGGCTTTCGGTTCGGTCGACTACTCCAAGGAGGAAATGGTGGCCGAGATGGGAGCGGCGTTCCTGGCTGCTGCCGCTGGCATCGGGCAGGCGACGATTGAGCAGTCGGCCGCGTACATCGACGGCTGGCGAACGAGGGTTGCCGCCGATACCAGGCTCGTCGTGCAATCCGCCGGCATGGCCCAGAGGGCAGCAGATTGGATTCTTGGCGAACGGCCGGGCGATCCATAGTCCATTCTCGTGCATTACGTCATGGCAGATGGGGATTTAGCATGTCCTCAAATGTCTCGTACCAGTCGGAAGCCTTCTTCCATGTCGCGTTCGGGAGTTCTGCGCCGGCATCGAGCCGGTCCAGAACCTTCTCGTCAAAGCACGCAAATCGGGTAGCTGACGGGCCGCTTAGCGTGATCCGGTGTTCGAGCTTGCGGAACGACTTGGTACGGGCGCTCAAGCTCAGCGTGTTGACCCATGCCTGATCGCCGCGAATTCTGACGGGACTGAGCACGACGTTCTCGCTGATGCCGCTGACGATCAGGGCCGCGTCCGTTGATCGGACAAACTGTGTGTGCGTCCAGATGTCATCTGACTCCACGCAGAGTGGCTTGTTATTGGGTGACGCTGTTTGGTGATCTGATCGTCTCAATGGGACGGCGACGATGAACCCGCCGAGCGTTCGAGCCGCGATGCTTGCCTGCACCGCGTGGATGTGCCGCGTGATCGAGAGAGCGCAGTCAAAGCCGCGACTGTCGAACATTGCAGCGAGATTGACGGCGAGCGATGATCCCGTGAAGAGCCTCTTCTTGCAGGGCGGCGACTTCTGGCGGTTCCACTTGGTGTACCACTTCGGGTGATCGAGCATTGCCAACGCTCGCTCGATCTGGATTGGCAATCGTGAGCTCGACGATCTCGATCCGGCCTCATCAAATATGACGTTCACGAAGTTCTCAACCAATGCATCGTCTGGAGAACGAACGGCCTTTCGGGCGGCCTTGCGGAGAAAATCCTGGATCTGCTCGACGCCTCCGAGCCTGCTAGCACACTCCGCCGAACCGGCGAGGACGAGCCAGGGCGGGCTCTGATCGGCATGAGACGTCCGGCCACGGGGACGACTTCCATCTGTAGGGGGCGGGCTGGTTGCCGTCTCACGGGGCGGTGCAAGCACCGGACGGTCTTTGTCGTGCGCGGCGAATGCCAGCGCGGAGACCGTTCCGCCGGTCTGTCCCGCAGAGAGAGCACGCCGACCATCGATGGGCGCACAGCAGAACTCAAGCTCAAGGTCTTGGTCCTTGTTCGGATCCCCTCGGTACCGGGCCGCAACCCTCTCAAGCGCCCGGAGGATCTTGACCGACGGCGTGGTCTTGTTTCTTGGTCTGGTCCTTGTCTTGGCACCGTCGTCGCTCTCTTGGTGTTCGCCCTCGTTCTCGCCGTCAACCTCGTCCTCGTTGTGTTCCTCGCCCTCACGGTCGTAGATCTCGTCGAAGATGCCGAGGTGGGCACGGTACGTTGACTCACGCAGGTAGCCCGCCATCGACAGCGTGGCATATACGCCGAGGATCTCGGCGTTGATGCCCTTGCCTTCCGCAATGGACATCAATATCGCCGTCTGCTCGGTGCAGCGGATGAGATCGAGAACACCAAACCGCAGGCCGCGATGGGTGTCCAGCTCGTCCGGTGGTGTAGTAGGGTGGTTGGTCATGCGTCGTCGTAGTCGATCGCGGGACGTGCGTCCATCACGAACGCGAGCACGACATTTCGAGTGATGCCAATTGGTTCGTCGCGAGAATAGGGGGGTCTCGAACGCGTGCGCCGGGCGTGTCGGCGGTATTTCAAGGTACGTGATTGCGACGATACGGCCTGCACCGCAATCCGGTATTCTCTATGAAGTAGGATGATGAACGACCGGGTCGACGGCTTCGCCGGCATCCGAGCAGGAGGACGAATCTCGTCGCACGCGGTGGGCCAAGCAAAAACGCTGCCCGCCGTTTCCGACAGGCAGCGCAGTTTCCGCTTGCCGGATTGGCCGGCTCACGGTCCCTAGCAATGTCGTGAGTTTAGGCACGCTTTCAAGGTTTGAGCACGCGTGCCCCCTGGTCAGTCTGGTAGCGAAAGCGATGTGGCTGGATGCCAGCCACGGCGGTTTTCGTGCGGCCATGTGCCGCAGAACAGACATCGTGGCTCCCCGGGGGGCCACCTTGACCAGGAGACGACGATGTTGGCGAACAACCCGAACATGCAGCAGCGCGTCCGGATCTCCGATCCGGTCGTGCAGAAGGCGATGGCGATCGCATCGACCGCTCCGCCGGATGTCCCACTGTGCGATCCGGATGCCGAGAGGGCGTTGGCGCTGCGGGACCAGAACCCGTCCGATGGCGTGGAGCGGCGGGCTCGCAGGAGGTACGAACAGGCGGTGTTCCGTCTGCGTCGGCGGGTTCTGTCCTGTTTCGGCGAGCTCGATCGGGTAGGTCGCCAGTTGGACCTGGAGCACGATCGGCGGGCCGAGCTGGTAGCGGAAGGCCCCTCGGACAACTGCGAGAACCTCGGCCGAGAGCAGCTGTTCCTTGACCAGTGGCTCAAGCTGATCCTGGCGGGCCTCGCGCTCCTAGCTCTCGGCGTCGTGAGCGTGGCGGTCACGCAGATCATGCTGCGGGACTCGGGCCTGGCTTCGTCTCCGTGGCAGGGTGCCGCGATCGGGATGATCCCGTTCATCGGCGCACTGCTTCTGGCATTCGCGGTGGCGGAGTGCCGTTTGGTCGCCACGCGTGATGCGATGCGGAAGCTGGTCCACGCGAGCGCGTTGGTTGCGCTCGCGCTGTGGATCCCGTTGACCGCCGTCCTCGTTGGTAAGCAGGCGATGGAGGATCCGGCGGACGTGATCGCCGCGGGGGTGATCGCAGCTCTGAGCGGTGTTCCAGCCGCGGAGCCGATCCTGGGCCTCGACTTCCCGCTGCTGTACTCGATCGTCATGCTCTTGCTCGACGTGCTTGCGGCGGCGAGCTTCAAGCTGATCGGCGACAAGGTACTTATTGAAACCCGCCGGGTCGGATCTTCACGATCGGGGTACTTCGACAGCCAGGCCGAGGAGCTCCGTGCGATCTCGGATGAGCGGGCCGGTGTCGCCGAGGCCAAGGCCGCGCTGGAGGGCCTCCAGGGCGAGCTGGAACGCGGGGCCCAGGTCTACGCCGACGCGGTCCTCGCGGCCGTCTTCCACCACCAGCGGTCACCATCGGCTCAGACGCCTGCACCCCAACCCATCTTGATGTCGTCGTTCATCAACGGTTCCACCTTCGGAGGATGATCTCATGAACAAGCGAATCGCATCCATCGCGTTCGTCGTAACCCTTGCGCTGGTTCACGCTGCGGCGGGCCAGACTCTGCACGTCGTCGCCGGCCCGCCGCAAGCTGACGATGAGGACCTGATCCTCATCCTCCAGTCAGTGGCCGAGGTGGGGATGCATGTGGAGCACGGCGACGAGGTACGCGTCATCGACGCGCTCACGCAGGCACCGGTCGCGTCGTTCGCCATGCCGGCATCTGCATCCGCACGCGGCAAGGCCAAGCACGTCGTCAAGCAACTCGCGGCGATTCGTCGTTACTACGACTCCGCTCGATCAACGCTGCTGCCATATTCGGTGCACCTGCCGAATCTCCTCGATAGCGTGTACCAGGCCACGGTGTCGTCCGATCGCAGGTTCAGCGAGACGCGGATCCTGCTGATTGGATCGGCCTTGTTCGGCGACGGCACGGACGCTCGCTACGACTTCGTGGCGGGCGAGTACCCGAGCGCCGGGCACGTCGCCGCTGCACGGAGCCACTCGGTGTACGGCACGGCGGATGCCCGTCGTCTTCGCAATACGCGGTTGGACTGGCTGAATCTCACGCCGATCGTGGACGATGGCCATCGGCTGCGGATTCGGGAGTTCTGGACCCTGTACTGCCAGCAGCGCGGTGTTGTGCTCACGTCCTGGAGTGCGCACGCCAACGACGTGCTGGTCAGCTTCAAGAGCGGCTCGACCGAGCCCATCGAGCACGTGATCTTCGATTCTGACGATCTTCGCCGGCAGATCCTCCGGGTCGAAGATGCGTCTGGGTTGGCCAACACCTGGTCGATCGTCTTCGTGGTCGACGCGAGCGCGTCGATGCAGCAGGTATTCGATCAGATCCGATCGGAGATCCCCGTGCTGGCCGAGCGTCTCTACGAGGCCGGGGCGCGGATCCGCGTCGCCGTCGTGCCCTTCCGAGAGCAGCCACTGCCCGTCCTGGGCTGGACCGACATCCGGACCGAGGACAGCGATGGCGGCCGGAGCAGCCGACGGCTCGGCGCGTTCCTGGGTGGGGTCGAGCCCATGCGGTCGACGGTGGACCCAGATGCCGCGCTGCGCGTCGGCATGCAGCTCGTGGACTCGGATCTTCGCCGATCGACCTTCGCCAGCATTGTGCTCGTGGGTGACACGACCGCCGAAGCCGACCGGGATCGGGGGCGCTTCGCACAGTTGCTCGCCGACCTGCACGCGTGGTCCGAAGCGGCCGAGGGTCGCTCGGTCCTGGGGATTGACGTCGGGAATGGACAGGATCCGGGCTTCGCCCGTCTGGCGGGTCCCGATCGCGTCGCGCCGTTCGGATCGGTGCGTGAGCTGGCGGATTCGATCGTCCGGCAGGCCGCCGACGTGACCCGAGGCGGCGAGCGCAGGTAGCACCCCGCCGGTGATCGATCGGAGAGATCCGATTGGTTGCCCTTTCGCCGCGCCGGAGAGGCGTGGACCAGACGAAGCAGCGGCGACGTGCGCGTGCCATCGACGCGGTGCCACCGGAGCTGAAAGGAGTTACGGATGCTAACGATTTCGGCGGAACGACCGGGCGGCCGGTTCAAGACGCGTGGCCTCCAGGTGCAGCGGGTCTCCGGAGCCATGCTGCACCGATTTGCGCCATCGATCGAGATCGTGCTGGACGAGTGCTTCCGCACGCCCGGCTACGAGCGAGAGGTGTTCGCATCGATGGCCCGACGACAAGATCCGGTCGTCTGGATCGCCATGGACGTCGAGGGGATGGTAATCGCGTTCCTGGGGGGCTTCTTGATCGATGCCGGCCAGGCCTCGCGCGAGCCCCGCATACCGCCGTCCCGGATGCCGGTGTCCATCGTGAGCACCGACCGTGCCGGCGATGTCGGTGTGATGGAGACGATCTGCGTGCGCTCCCGGTGGCAACGCCAGGGCATCGGCAGCCGGCTCATCGGCCTCGCCGAGCAGGATATCGATGACCAGGGTGCGAGGGTGATCGCGATTCCCGGTTGGAAGGTCGGTAATCGCGTGAATATCGGGCGCGCCGCCGTGCGGTGCGGCTACGCCCACGCACTCACGGTGGCGAAACTGTGGGCACCCGAGTGCGCCGCAGGCTAATACGCGTGCTGCGAGCGTCGAGATCGATGCGTCTGCGAAGCGGCGTTCTACATCAAGCGGTTCGGGACCTGAATCGTAAGAGAAGGTAGTGCCTCGGCGCGAGCCGGTTCGTCGCTGCCGGTCGCTCACGCAACCCGATCAGGAGTTACTCATTCGTCGCAGATCAAAAAAATCCCGAACTACTGGAGTCTCAGTGCACCCGCTCTTCCGGGGCCTCCGTCGCGGTGTCGGCGACGTGCCTACGGCGGCGCTGCGCCGCTGGCCGACCCCGGAGGAACTGGCCGCGAACCCGCAGCTTCTTTTCGATCCGTCGAACCCCTCGGGCAAGATCTTCCTCGGCGTCGTGAACGCCAATGTGCGGGAGAACCGTGCAAAAGGCGGTCGGGTCACTCGAGCCACGATGGGCGGCGAACTCATCGGCTACGGGGACGACCGACACCTCTGCACCGTCGCCGGCAACCGGGCCGGCAAGGGCCGCTCGCACATCATCAACAACCTGATCACTTACGCCGGCAGCGTGATTGCGATCGACCCCAAGGGTGATCTCGCGGTGGAGACGGCCCACCACAGGGCCAGGTCGCAGAAAGTGTTCCTGCTCGATCCCTTCGATGCCGCCGGCGGCGCTGTAGGAGAGTACGCCAGCTCCTTCAACCCGCTCCAGTGGATCGATCCCGCCGACGTGGACGCGATGATCATCGCCGCCTCGCTGATTGCCGACGCCCTGGTCGTTACGACCGAGGAGCGCGACGTCCACTGGTCCGAGGCCTTCAAGCAGTTCCTCGAAGCGGTGATCCTGCACGTCTGCACGGCGCCCGACTACGCGGGCCGGCGGAACCTGGCCACCGTCCATCGCGTGATGATGATCGATGTCGAGAGCGATGAGTTCGCCGACTGGATGGGCTCGGCGACCACCGCCCACGGGGCCGTGGCGGCCGGGGCGATGGCGTTCTACTCCAAGAGCGACAAGGAACGCTCCGGCGTGATCTCGACGGGCCGGCGTCACCTGCACTTCCTCGGCTACCCGCGGATGCAGAGGGTCCTCGAGGACGGGCCGTTCGACCTGGGCCTGCTGCAACGCGAGCGGGCGACGCTGTATCTGTCGCTGCCGGCGATGATGATGGGGAGCTGCGCCGGGTGGCTGCGGCTCTTCGTAAATCTCACCCTGAACGCCTTCGAGTCCAACACGCACCGCCGCGACTTCCAGCACCAGAAGGGCGGGGATCGCCTGTTGATGGTTCTTGACGAAGCAGCAGTTTTGGGGCGGCTCGAGCGCTTGGAGGTCGCAGTTGGACAGGTCGCTGGTCTCGGCGTGAAGCTCTGGCCCATCTGGCAGGACCTGAACCAGCCCGCAACGATATACGGGAAGCGGTGGGAGTCGTTCCTCGGGAACGCCTCGGTGCTCACCTTCTTCGGCAACAACGACCAGTTCACCCTGGACTACATCGAGAAGCGGCTGGGCCAGACGCTCGTCTACAGCCCGGCGCACCGGTCCCCGACGCTCGACGCTGCGGTGAACCACGGCGAGCTCGGCCAGTCGTTCACGATGCAGCCGCACCCCTTGCTGAGCGCCGCGGAGATCGCGGAGATCTTCGATCGCGACGATCCGCTGCTCCGCCAGCTCGTCTTCCTGCCACGGATCGGCCCGGTGATCCTGCAGCGGGCGTTCTACGACCAGCACGATGTGTTTAGGAGGCTGCATGCGAGGGCATAGACAACGACGCAACTTCCATAACTGGCCCGCGATGCGGCCGATGCGCAGGGGCCGCGGATATCGGGTCGAGGGCCGCTGCCTGACCGTCGGGGCCTGGGCGGCGATCCAGCGTATCAGCCTGATCGCGGTTGTCGCCCTGGGTCTGGCCGCAATGGGTGTGGCGACGGTCGGCTGGTGGGCTCCGAAGATCTCCCGGGTCGCTGACGGCACGTTCGTGTACGGGATCGCCGGTCGTGCGGTCTCGGTGCGCCTGTGGCTTGGCGACTTGCTGGCCAACGAGTTCGCGGAATTCGACCGAGCGATCCGCTACGACCCCACCTCGCCGATCGACTGGCACCTGGGGGCACTCTCGCTGGCGCTGTGGATCGGATGCGTGCCCATTGCTCGTCTCGCCGCGCTGCTCGCCACGATCCTCCTCCGTCCGATCGTTGTGCGTCGGTTCCGGATCACGATCGCCCAGGATCGGATCAGGGTCGGGCGCGGGCTGCTTCGTGCTTCGATCCCGCGCGACGACAATGGTCCCGTGCCCGTGAGGTTCCGGGTGGCCACCGCGGACGAGTACTACTCCCGGTTCCGTCGCGCCGAGGTCCAAGGCCATCGGCTGTTCCACCCGCTCGCGGAGATGCCGCCTGCGGTCGTCGAGATCTCGCACGGCTACCGGCGCCGCAGGGTGCTATTCGCTCGGCGCATCGACCGCGCCGAGGCCATCGTGGCGCGGTGCAACGAGGCCATGCTCCGGACTACCCCGACGCTCCCACACCTGGACGGATGATCCGCCAAAGGAGGCTCCCCGTGGACCACGAGAACGACAACCCGATCAAGGCCGACGTGGAGGCGACCAAGGACTTCAACGACGCCGCGGACCCGACACCGGAGCAGGAGCTCGAAGAACCGATGCCGACGCTCGAGCTTCGCCCCCCGGAGCCGATGGGCCCGGGCCTCGGCGACCGCGCGCCCGGATCGACAGCCGAACGCGGCCCGCAGGTCTCACCCCAGCTCCGCGGCGACGAGCCGGAGCCTCGGAAGCCGACGATGCCGCTCGTGAAACGCGAGTTCAACAGAGAAGCAAGGAAAGGGGTCTTCCGCGAGATGTTCAACCGCAAGGCCCGGGAGCGGGACGAGCCCGATCTGGATCGGTAGTTGGCCCTCGCGTACCGGCCGGAATCCGGCGGGCAGCGTCATCATTCAAAGCTGGATCTCGATCATCTGCCGGGTATTGACCGGCGACGTGACGTACTGCTGATCGTTGAACCCGAGCATTGCGCACAGGAACCGGCATACGAGACACCGCATTTCCAGCAGGATGTTCTGGTGTGAACCGGTTGGGCTCGTCCCGCTAAAGACGCGAAACCCCAACGGTTCATCGAAGAACAAGCCCTCGTGGAGTGTGTCATTCCTGAGATCTGCAACCTGCTTGTTCTGAGGGTCTGCCCATGCGGGCACAGGGCATCCGAACGCTGAGCAGAGTTTGGCGATCCGTGCGGCATGTCCGCCGGCACGAGGATTCTGGTTCGTGGTGATGCTGTGGGCGTGGTGACATCCGTCGAGCGCCGTGTAGAGATAGACGAATTTCTCGAAACACAGGAGCGAGGGCGTTTGGCTCAGGAACAGGCTGTGGATGACGCCGACGATCATCTTGCTGATCTTCGGATTGCCCGCATGACGCCGCCCGAAGGCATCGGCGATCCCGAGGGCCTTCTCCTCGCTCTTTCGATCCCAGACCATGTCGTGCAGCGTCCCGGGTTTGATCGGCGTCGCGTCGAGGAAGCCGGCTTCGGCGTCGGTTAGACGCATGCCCTTGATAAAGCCGAGCACCCACACAAGAAACCGGACGTGCTCGATGTCGCCCGCGTTCGCGTGATCGATCCGGTGTGTCTTCGGGAGCCCGAAGATCCGGGCGCTGTACGGGAGCGTCGTGAGCTCGCCGCTCATGAAGTCTCTGACCCGTTGCCGCGGGGCGTAGATCCAGTCCTTCTCGATTAGGCAGCACTCGTTGACGCCCATCGCGGATTCATCGAGGTCATCCAATGTTGAAACGGTCACGTCACCGACCGTGAAGTCGAGGCGCTTCGGGTAGTAGCCAAGTTCCAAAGAGATCGTCACGGTGTCCTCCGTCGCACCCGGGATTGGCGAACGTGTCGATGCTTGGTGTCCATGAGAAATTTGACATGGTGTTGCCGTTTGTGAGATGATAGAACATGACACCCTTCACCGAAAACAGAGCCGAAGCGCTCTTGGAACTCCAGACCCGGCGGATCCCGCTGCCCGGCGGCGGGACGCGCGAGCTCGCCTACACGGTGCTCGTCTGGCGAGCCCTGGACTATCTCGTCGATCGCGGGTACTTCACGGCCGAGGAGCTCGTCGAGCTCGCGGACGTGGACGGCTGGGAACCGCCCAATGTTCCGTTCGAGATGCGTTTCGCGACGGCGATCGCGTACTGGACCAAGCGATGCAACGCGACGTGCCGGGACTACACCGACTACTGCCGCGGGCGCATCTGAGCTGGCGACGACACCCCAAGATCAACGCTCGTGGTCATCGCCACGGTCGTGGCCGCGGTCCTGATCTCGCCACCGGCGTTCGCGCATCTTCTTGAATGCTTTCACCATGTCATCGATGTCGCGATCCTGCTCGATCGTCTGCTTGCCGTTGGGTTCGCGATGACGTCCGTGCTCCGAGTCCCTGTCGTGGAATCGGTTTTTTTTCCACGCGGCCTGTCGCTGCTCGCCGCGGGTCTTCCATTCGGTGCGGTTGCCGGCACGCTCGAGATCGTGGCGAAGGACCAGTGACTCACGCTTGGCCGAGTACATCGACCCAAGCCTCGAGAGCTCATCCCGGACCGTCGACCGCTCCTGCGCGACGGCTTTGCGTTCGGCGGCCTTCTGCCGAAGCTCCAGCCGGCGATCGAGGGCATCCTGGGAGTGGTTGAACGCTTCGAGTCTGGCGCCGGCCGATCCGAGCACGTTGTACGCCCGCTTGAGGGCGTCACGACGTTCTTCGCCCCGGACCACGGCCCCGAAGTCGATCGTGCGGATGGCGTTGCCGAGCCGACCGGCCAGATGCGTCTCGCGTCGCTCGAAGTCTCGCAGCGCGGCCCGCCGATCGTAGAATCGCTTGGTCCAGGCGTCGCGGAACGCACCACGCACACGATCGCATGCACGCCGGTACCGCTCCCCGCGAGCATCCAGCACGGCCCGACGGTCCGCACGGAGTTGGTCCGCCAGTGCCCTGGCCTGGTTCGATTGTCGCGCACGCAGCTCTCGGGTCTTGCGACCCAGGTCCAGATCCAGCTTCTTCTGCATACTCCTGATCCGCTCGGCGTGCGGAGCGTTGTCGTTGGCGATCTGGAGCTCGAATATGTGCCGGGGCGTATCGGGCTCGCCCCGGGTGTACTCGCCGCGCTTGCGGGCGGCGTTGTTGATCACGCGATTCTCGCACAGGATCTCGCCGCGTTCGCGCTCGTAGGTCTCGGCCCATCGGCTCAGGTTCAGCTTCTCCTTGGAGCTCGAGAGCATCCGGCCGTCGGCCGGAGAGACGCGATTGATGGCCAGGTGCACGTGCGGCTGCTCTTCGTCCGTGTGGCACACGACCAGGACCTGGCGATCCTCGGCCCCGAGGGCTCGGATCGCGCCGTTGGCGGCCCGCATCATCTCTTCCCGGGAGAGGGCCTCGGCCTCATCGGGTCGCCACGAGAGGGTCAGGTGCTGGACGGCGTTTCGGCTCTTGCGTCCAGTGGCCCTGACGCCCGCGTCGCGCTTCAAACGGTCGGCGTTCATCGCTGTCGCGGCCATGACCCGGATGGCCAGGCGAGGGTCGCTCGTGGCGATGTTTCGGGTCTCGGTCCAGGCGACGCGCTCGGAGGTCGCGGCTCGGTCCTTGTCGTGCAGGATGTACTGGCCTAGCCCCACGAACGAGGTCCCCTTGGCGTGCAGCTTGGGGATCATCGCCGAGCCGCCTGTCGGCGCACGATTGGGTCTGGTTCAAGCGAGGCCGCATCGAGGTCCTCTCGCCGGTTCGGATCCGGATCATCGCCCAGCTCTCGCTCGGCGATCCGCTCAAGGACGCGGGTCAGCTCGGCCCCGACCTCTCGCCAGTAGCGGACGAAGTCCCGGCCGGCATGGACCGCCCGGGCGAGTTGGTTGACATTGACGCCGACTCGGTTCAGCTCGCTGACGAGGGCCGGATCGGTCCGCCTGGATGCGGCGGCGGCGGGCACCACATAGCCCATCGCCCGGCGACGCAGGAAGGCAGACACCGACAGCCCGGCGGCTTCGGCCTGGCCGCGGACGTGGTTGAGCTCGGCGGTGCTCAGACGCACGTGCACCACCTCAGCCAGCCGATCCTCGTCTTGCAGCCGTGGCCTCGCCATGCCACACTTCCCCTTCTCCTGCTGCCCCGAGTCGAGGGACGCCCCCTCGTCGGGTTGCACCGCCGAAACGGTGCTCGTGGTGGGGCGGCGACACGCCCCTCGTCATGCAAGGGCCGACACCCCTTGCTTCGCCATCCCAAGATGGGGTCCACCGGCGAACCGGTGGCGGCATCCAACCCGCACAGGGTTGGTCGCCCGGTCATCCGGGCGAAACGCTCGATCCAACCGCCGCGGCCCAGTGGCCCGGATGGGAGCGAGCGAGCCGTGTGATGCCCCCTGACGCCCAAGCGCAGGGGTGCAAGAACGGCTCATCGTCTCCAGGGGCGAAACCCTGGCCAGACCGCCGCAGGCGGCCGCGGAGCGGTAGTTTTTGTGCTACAAAAACACATCTGGCTACTCTCTGATTAACGCACGATACCACATCCAACCGGGAGTTGCAAGATCGGCGCAGGCGCCAACCATGAGCGGTGCAGCATCGGGCCATCAGGGTTCGTGGTCGCGTGCCGCGGTGGCGCAGCCGGAACGACGCGGAACCATGCTGTGAAATCGGCTCTGGCCGGATCCTGTGGGCTAGCCCGCGGCGGTCAGGCAGGTCCAGGCCGCGTCGCACGCGATGGCGGCCCGATCGGCGGAGGTGGTCCGCGCGGACCAGTGATGGGCCGGCAGCGTGTACTGCCGCGGGTTGTCGAACTCGAGGAACGGGGCCTGGCACGACAGCAGCGTCATGGGCGATCGGGCCGTGCTGAAGGTGTGGACCACGCCGGGGGTGAACACGAACACGTCGCGCTCGCGGGCCGGCACCGTGCGCACGTCCGTGCCGTCGAACCGGCCGAGCGGCTGGCGGCTGACGTGGAAGTAGCCGCGCCCCTCGTGCACCACGATGAACCGGCCCGAGTGCTCGTGCGCGTGCATCGGCAGGTCGTCCGCGCCCGCTGACCACCGCAGCTTGGCCAGCGCCGGCCGGAGATCGCCGCCGTCGGGATGGGGCCAGACGGCTCCCGCCACGCGTTCGCTGCCCTCGAAGGGCGAGACGAGTTCGAGTGGTTGGTCGCGTTCGAGACGCTCGATGATCCGGCCGAACGACACGCCGCGGCCGGTCCCCCGCAAGCGGCCCAGGGCGGCCACGGACCCGTTCGCCTGGCCCGCGAGTTGGCCCAGCGTGGCCTCCGCCAGCGACAGCATCGCCCGCAGCACCTCGGGGCCGGTGGGCTGGTCACCATCTTCTAGCGGGAGCCGCAGGCCGGTCAACGCGATCACGGACTGTGGGGCGGTCATGGCTGGGCCTCGCAATCTCGTGGATACGTGACGAATAGTATGTAGACGTATTGTCCGCGTCAACGGATCCTGCGGCCTGTGAGACGCGGGGCCTTCGTGCGCGATTTCGGGGAGCGGATCCGCGAGGTGCGGACCGAGCGTGGCCTGTCCCAGGAGAAGCTCGCGGAGCTGGCGGGGCTGCACCGCACGGCCGTGTCCTTCATCGAGCGGGCCGAGCGGTCGTCCACGCTGGAGACGATCGAGAAGCTCGCGCGGGCGCTCCGCGTGCAGCCCGGCGACCTGATGCCCGAGCTCCGCTAGCGGTTTACACCGCCGGCCGCGTGTGGTATGCCGGGCGGGTGACCGACAACCAGCAATCACCGTCGCCGCCCTTCGTCCACGCCGCACGGCTCGAGGCGGCCCTCGCGGAATACCGCGCGCTGTATGGCCTCGCGGAGTTCCGCCTCCTGGCGTTGGATCGCCGGATCCCCGCCGCCGGCGCTGCGATCACCGCGTTCGTGGGGACGATCCCGCTGTTGCCGGCCGACTCGCAGGCGATCCTGCTCGCGATGGTACCCGTCAGCCTGGTGTGGCTCGTGCGGACCACGATCAACCACGCCCGCTCGTTCGAGGATGCGCTCCGCCGCATCGAACTGCTCGAACAGCGGATCAACCGGCTGGTGGGGCACGAGATCCTCGGGTTCCAATCGGGCCACCCGAGCAAGGGCAGGGCCGTGGGCGGACGCACCGGCGCCGAGACCATCGGGACCGTGCTCCTGGCCGTGGCATTGCTCTTGGGCGCGTGCTCGGTCCTTGGGCCGCCTCGGTTCGGCGGGCTCCTCGGCCTGGCATACTGGGGCTGCTTGTGCGCCATCGGGGCCCATCTGGCGGCGTGTGCGCTCGAGTGGCGCCGGTACCGCTACGTGGCGAGGGAGCCGGAAGGCGTAGCCGGACATCGCGAGCATCGCTCGGGTGGGCATTAGCCGCTATGCCACGACGAACGTCCGCAGCGGCATCGCCTCCAGCCAGGCGTCGAGGCTGCCAAACTCGGCGCGTTGCTCGCGGATGAGCGCGAGCACGAAGTCCACAGGCTCGTCGTAGCCGCGCAGGCGAGCGGGGCGTCGCAAGTCTTCTCGCTGCCGCTCGCTCAGCCTGGACCAGACCAGCATGGCGTAGAACTCGACGATCTCGTCGTCGCTCATGTCCTGGTCAAGCGTGGATGGTGGGGGAGTGGTGGTTGTCATTGGTCGCTTCCTCTCGCTGGTGGACCGGACCCAACAAGCCTCCGCACGAAGGCGCGCCCTATTGGCGGCCGGAGCCACGTATTCGGGCGCGATCCGGCCCAGAGAGCCGAGATTCGTGCGGCGGGCTTGTCGACCCGGCCGATCGATGTGCCGATCGGTCCACCAGACATAGCGCACATCGCGGCCGCCCTGCAAGCACAATCGACCTGGACGCGCACGACGAAGGGCCGATCCCAACAGTGGGGACCGACCCTGGCCGGTGCGGTGCGTTGCTACGAGGCGTGCTCGAGCTTGTCCTCGGCTCGCATGGCGACGATCGTGCCGTAGGCGATGTCCGCGAGTCGAGCGACCCGGAGCAGCTCGGTGCCGCTGAAGCTGTCGCTGTCGTGGAACTGGCCCTGCTCGTCGGTGTAGGTCCGGGTGAAGCGGACGCTATAGAACGGTCCGTTTGCGCCTTCGTTCCTGGACTGGTTTCGCCAGATCGTGGCCTTGATCGCTCCATCACGGATCGTCTCGGCCGGCTTGCTGTTGGTCGTCTGTGTCATCGGTCTGTCTCCTTTCGTGTTGGTTGCCGATGCACTCGAAACAGCACGGGTCCAGGAGCGGGGGCACACGTGAAATTGATGGGGGTGGTGCGGGCAGGGGCCCGAGCACGCGAGGAGCCCCAACACGGCCCCGTCCATTTCGCGTGGGAACCGCCCGCCGTGCTAGCGTCGCATCGTCGGGCAGCCAAAGCGGCAAGGAGATGGCGAGGGGTCGCGGACGGCGGCACGCCAGGACTCGAGATGGGCAGTTGGGGAGAGAAGCTCTACCAGAAGTGGCGACCCACGCGGCGGAGGAGCTTCGCAAGCAGCCAGAGTACTACCCCGATTGTGGGTAGGGCAGCCACAACAGCGACGCGAATCAGCATGATGCTGCCGTAGTCGATGATCTGCGGAATGGCGGGCATCATCGGTGCCGTGGTGCTCGCAAGCATGATGCGTTCTCCAGGTGCCTATGGACATCCACCCGCAAACAGGTTCTGGTACACCAAAAAGTCGAAGATTGTCAACTCACAGTTCGAGTCAAGATCGGCCCTGGCGTCCTCTAGAGCAAATCTGTTCTGGAACTCCAGAAAGTCGAACAGCGTCAGGATCCCATCGCCGTCGAGGTCCGCTTCGCATGGCAAACCGCAGCGATTGAAGACAGGGGTCAATCCGCCAACCGTCACCGCCGCGATGTCGGCCGTTCCGTCAGCGTTGAGGTCTCCGGCGGCGATGCGATTCGGATCCGTGGACAGAAACAAACTCGTGGCCTCCGTCACCAGTCCGGATCCATCGTTGAGCAACACTCTGAGCAGACCATCCAGACCCGTAGTTGCTGCGATATCTTGGTGGCCGTCGCCATCGAAGTCTGCCACAGTGATCCCCGACGGGCGGAGTGGCAGCTCGATGGTCTGCCACGGAGCAAAACTCAAGCCTCCCTTGTTCTCGAGCGTGGCGACGTCATCCCGGCAGGTCAGGGCTAGGTCCAGACTGCCATCGAGATCTAGGTCCACGAGAGCGAGCTGGTGAGGGCCGTCGCACACGTCGATATCGTGGCGTGGACCGAATGATCGGCTTCCCTGGCCCGGCCATATGCTGACGATGCCTGGGGACAGGGCCGCGGCGACAAGATCCGGCACACCATCGCCAGTCAGATCAGCGACATGGGCGCTGACGTAGAAGGCACCTGCCACGCCCTCCAGGCGTTCTTCCGGTTCGAAAGTCTCGTCCCCATTGTTGTACAGAATACTCACGTCTGCGCTCAGCGCGTGGGCGGAGACAATGTCGGCGTTGCCGTCGAGATCGACATCCCCAATCGCAACGTCTTGCGGCGTCGTGCCAACGTCGTACACCTGTTGCCCGGACACACGGAGGTGATCCCGGTAGTAGAAAACGCTGACCGTATCGTCGATGCCATTGCTGATCGCGATGTCGGGGCGCCCGTCGTTGTTGAGATCACCTGTTGCGACAGCGTTTGGACCCTGCCCGGCGCGGCCGGTCGCAGGTTGACAAAAGCGACCCGCACCAGAGTTGTACCAGATCTGTAGATCGTCCCGACCGGATCCGTCCGCCACCGCAGAGCACACCATGTCCAAGAGACCGTCACCGTTCAGGTCGGCAACGGCGATGTCCGTCGGCTGGTTGCCCTCGCTGTACGCCCGATCTGGATCAAGCAAGGACTGTGGATCGCAGGTTTGTGCAACGCCGGTGGAGGTGCTGGCCGTCGCGAGTATCATCAATACGCTGAATCTACTGTGTGTCATGACGACCTCCGTCCGTGCAAGCGCCTTGATCCTAGCATAGAACAGCTCCATAACTTCGCGAATGTGCGCAGTCTTCAAACGGCACATCAGGAATCGGGTGGTGGGGGAGGGGAAGTCTACCAGAAGCGGTGGCCCATGCGGCGGAGGAGCTTCGCAAGCAGCCAGAGAACCACCCCGATCGTGGGGAGGGCAGCCACAACAGCGACGCGAGCCAACACGATGCTGCCGTAGTCGATGATCTGCGGAATGGCTGGCATCATCTGTGCCGTGGTGCTCGCAAGCATGATGCGTTCTCCTGCCTTGCCACAGATCCAGTTCGGGATCGGCCGGTGGTGGTTTCAGGCGGGCGGATCCTCGTCGTAGGTGAGCCCCGGCACGTTAACTGCTTCTTCGCCATGGCGGACTTGAAGATGTAGCGCCGCGAGGCGATCCATCACGGCCCCGATGTCCATCGGGCCGAATGCGGCTTCGTCCGGTCGATTGCCGCGAACGCGCGCCACGACGTCGCCGAGCATGGCTTGCGCGGCTTCCTCCCTCGTGCCCCCTCGCAGGAACTGCTTGACAAAGTCCTCGTCGAGCGAAGCGAAGAAGAACAACAAGAACTCGTTCATCGCGTAGAGGAACGCCTCAGCAATGGCGTCGCCGGAAGAGTCGTCGGGTCCGCCATTGTCTTCGAATGGATGGCGGCACGCGCGCCAGTCGTCCAGCGTCTTGCGCATCCGCTTGATGATGGTCCGCCCCGCCAGATCGCCTACGCCATTGGGCTGCCCAAGAACCAACACGAGATACATCAGGTGATCCGCCATCGCCGGCGGGATCTCGTGCGGCGGCACGCCTGCGTCGTTGAACGCATCAGCGGTTGACTTGAGGACCTCGAGGGCCCGTTCGTAGTGGTTGTCTTCGCGCTCGGTCATGGCTTCCGCACTCCATCACGCATGATCCATGGGCTCATCACTACACGCCCCCGATGATCTCGACGGCCGATTTCAACGCCGCTTGTCCAGTGTCGCCAGCGTCGTTCTTGTTCGGGCCGCAAGCGTCAGGTAGGCCCCGTCGTACGCGGTGAGCGCGTAACGGCGTCCAAGTTGGCCACAAAGCCAGTTCGGGATCGAGCGGTGGCGGTTTCATGCCGGCGGAACCAGTCAGTCTTCCCGTTCTGTGTCCTGAGTGCCTTTCGCTCGAAGGAGCGACAACGCCGCCAGAGTGTGGAGTACCCGCTCGCTATGGGTCTTGGTGAAGTGTTCCGGCGGCATGATGCCGTGGCAGACAAGGTTCCGGATGTTCATGCCCTTTGGATGCGACAGCGTAGCTGCCAAGTAGATAGTGAGATCCTCACCCAGTGCCTTTCGGGTGGGTTCGTCGGCGAGCGCGTCATTCAGGCTCTTTGACTGCATGACGCCCCGACCCGAGCGGTGCGGCTTCTTGCTGGAGCCCCCGACCTTGTGGATCAACTCGACCAACGCTCGCTCGATCTGCGGGATCGCGAGATGGATCGCCTGTGTGTAGTCGCCATTGATGTGGGCCTCGATGCCACGTCGGATGAGGGGCAGCCTCGACTCCTCGAACACCGGAGACTCGGCGACGAACCCGACGAACTTCTCGGAGGTGAGGCCGTTCTGGATCAAGTGGTCGAGGCACCAGGACATGAAGACCGTGTAGAGCTGCATGTAGCGGGACGTCTCGTAGATCATCGGACCGTCGGGGTCGCCCTGCGTGTCGCTGACCTCAGCGATGATCCCCTCGTCGTCCATGACCGTCGGAGGAAACAGGCGGCGGGACACGAACTGTTCGTCGAGTTCTTCTTTCTGCTGCCGGATTGCCTTCTGCCTCGGCAGGAACTGGGCCGTCCAGCGGAGGAGTCCCTCCTCGACGCCGTTCGTCATGATCCGGTCGAGTATCTCCTGCTTCTCATCCTTCGAGATATCGAACTCGACCGTGTGCGTCGTCATTTCCCTCTTGACATTGGGAGCGAGCTCCTGAGCGGCACGCAGGACCCGCTCCGCCTCGCCCTTCACGCCAGCCTCTGTGTAGAACTGACGGGCTGCGTTGAGGAAGTGCATCCCGGCCATCGCGTCGCCGATACCCGCTCGGCGCTCGTGAGCTTTGGCGACTTCTACGAGCGTCTGTCTGCGGTCATCGTCGCGACCTTCTCGGTTGTAGTACTCGGCGAGGAGCAAGCCGATTGTCTGAGGCAAGCGCGGAGCGGCGTCGTAGGCGCCGGGCGTGGTCATCTTGGCGAACAACGTCTCAAATCGCGTGATGATCGCCTCTCGCTGGTCTGGCTCCAACGGGGGCGTCTTCTTCGGCAAGATCAACAGCTCAAAGAGGTAGCAGTAGGTCCCGAGCTTGCCGTCCTCAGAAGTTCGATCCGAGTAGTCGATGATGGAGTTCGCGGCACGCACGACACGCTTGCCATCCCCGACGCTCTGTGCGAGATGGAGCACGCGCTCCACGTTCTTCCGATTGTCGCCCCATGCCTCACCGTCGTCCTTCTTGAGCGCCGCAATGTACGAGTCGATCGCGAGCCTAGCGAACTCGATATCGGGGGCCTCGCCGGTCACTCGCTTGCTGAAGTCCCAAACGAGATCGGCGTAGCGAGCGGCGAGAACGGGGTGCTTGGCTTCCCTCGCACAGGTCGCCCAGTAGGCAATCGTGTCCGCGGTTGCCTGGTTGATGTCGGGGTTGCATCCGAGTGTCCCGTCCACTCCCTTGAACGTCATGCGGGGTTGGAAGTAGCTCTTCCATGGGCCATCGTGGGGAGTTCTGTGTGTACTAAATCCAAAGGCCTCGATGGCAGCCCAGTAGCGAGCGCGGTGCTCATTCGGGAGAGAGCCGACGTCAACCTCTCTCAAGATCGCACCGTGCAATTCGTGGATGTTGAAGGAGCCTGCTCGGGCGTCGTACGCCGCGATCACCTTGGCAACCTCGTCTGGAGTGTTCATGGCTGAGTGTAAACGAGTAGCGTGCTAGTCCGTGTGTGCGTTCGGTGGCGTGGTCGTTCCATATCAACAGATGCAATGGTGCATCGTTCACTCAGTTCGTCTTCGCCGCTGCCCCGGGCTGCAGCGCGAGCACGTCGCCGAACTTCCGGAATTCGCCGTCGAATGTGACGATGGCCTCGCCACCGTCCACCGAGCGAGCCGCGAGATAGCAATCGATGAAGTCGAGGTTCTGGGCGGCGAAGCGGTCCAGCGCATCCGCCAGAACGTCCGCGTCGGCGCACTCGATCCCCGGCTGCACGAGCAGGCCAGCCAGTGCCGAGGCGATGTCCTCTCGCTCGGTCTTGTAGAACGACGAGAGCACCCACACGGCCTCGGCCAGGACGATCGCGTCGAGCACGATCACGCATCGGCCGGCCCCGGCGGCGTCGAAGACGGACCTGGCCGCGGGGCTGTGCTCCGCGTGGTCCGCCCGCAGGAAGCGCAGCAGCACGTTGGTGTCGATGCGGTACCGCTGCGTGCTCATGCCGGCGGGTTCGGCTGGGTGTACCGCGCGACGCGGCTCTCGCGGGCCGCGCGACGCTCCTCGGCCTTGGTGCCCGCCTGGGCGTCATCACCCAGGCAGCCGTAGTAGTCGTCGAGCGATCCGCACTGGCCACGGATGAGCACGCCGCCATCGACCAGCTCGTAGGTGAGCTGCTGGCGGGGCTTGAGCCGCAGCGCCTTTCGGATCGCCGCGGGGATGGTGGTCTGCCACCGCTCGGTGAGCGTGGATCGGATCATGGCTGCCTCCAGACAATGCATTACTGTCTATTGGCATTGTCGCACGATTTGGTTCGTGTGTCCAGAGGAATCGTGCCCAGGAGATCCGGAGGGGGCTGCAATGCGATAGCTGAATCCGGCGGGCAGGAGCTGGCCATGGTCACCCTCGAGGCAGCTCCTGCCGCTGGTCATAGCATGGCCTATGCCCAGACCTCGACAGCGGCTTCTGCTGGGATTCGCCTCCGATGCGGAGTTGCTCGTGTTTGATGCTGCGTTTGCGGGCGCCGACCGTGCAGAACAGCGCGGCGACCACCTCCAAGATGCGTCAACGGGTGGTGGAGCATATGGCCCGTCCACCGAAGCCGGTGGTGGCTGACGCCCTCGCCGAAGTGCAAACATGGCAGAACCACCAGACACGCCAGAACCCGTCGAGTCCTACCTGCTCGCATCCGGGCTGCAGGACCAGGTTCTCAAGGCCTGGGACATCTACATCAAGTTCTACACCGTGTTCCTGACGGTGAACTTCGTGGCCATCGGCGTCGTGCTGGAGAAGGTCACCACTCCATTCGCGACGTGGTTGCTCGCAATTGCCTTCATTGTCCAGAACGGCGTCTCTTTGGGCACAGCAATAGGCATGATCGTCTATTCCAAGGCAGTGTTCGGGCGACAGGACCAGCTCGGCCATGCCCAGTTGCCAGCCTTTCAGAAGCTCGCGCGATGGGGCGGCCTGGGGAACGCGATCAGCCACGGTGTGCTGATCGTGCTGTGGGTGATCACGCTGGTTTATGCCGTGATCGACGGCGGCGAACAAGGCGGCGATGCATCCTTCTCGGCGCCGATTCTGGGGTTCGTAGACGGACCGCAGGCTGGAGCATCCGTGACCGTTCGGTATCGAAGGGATGTGCTGGGCCAATCCTCGGACCTGCCCGGAAGCTGGCTGGCCGACGCACACAATGGGGCAGTCTTGAGTGTCAGCGGGACGCTCCACGGCATTGGCGGTGGGTGGATTGCCATCGATCGCCGCCCGCGCGCAGGCACGACGGGCACGGATAGGGTGTGGGTGCCGCTCTCGATGGTGATCGCGATCGATCAAGCCGTTGCACCTGTGATGTCTGCGGATAGTTGATTCTGGGGTTGCGACCCGATCGGCTCGCTCACGGAACCTTGTGCTCGAGCTTCTCGAGAGTCGCTTCGATGTCAACACGGGTGTGGTGGGTTGTGCCGATGATGAGATCGTTCTCGACGATGTCGACGATCTCTGCTCGGATCTCTTCGAGCTCGGCTTCGGACGTCGGAGCCTCGAGGCGTGAGATGAGCAGGGCTAACTGGGCACCGGCTGCCACGGAACGATCCCACGGATTCTGTGCGGCGTTGCGGATCGGCACAATAGCGTCAATGTGTCGCTGGATTAGTTTGATAGCTGCATCGCGCTTGGCCGGATCTTCTCGGTCGATCTCGTCCTTGAGCACACTGCCGGCCGCATTCGCAGCGTTGTAGCCCTCGTCGATGACCAGCATCACCTCTTCGTCGAAGAACCGTGCAACACCGAGTAGGACGTTGCCCGCCAATCCGAACAAGGCCTTTTCTGCATCCCGATTATTGAGCTGTTTCTGCCGATCCGCTAGGTGGTTCAGGCACACGCGCAATCTCGTGCGAGCGTAGGGGTTCGCATTGTCGTCGCGATATAGCCTGACGGCCAGCTTGACGCCTTCGTTGGCTCGCCTAGCCGATGCTTCGCGATCTTCTGCACCATCAGGTTGGCGTACCGCATCGCGAAACTCCCGATCGGTGACGATGCGAACTAGGAACCCGTGTTGTTCCTGGGCAAGCCTCAAGCCCTCTTCGGCGTAGCGCCCGGTCGATTCACGGGCGTCGTACGCGATCGCCAAGGAGAGCGAGTTGACGCACAAGGACGCGAACACAACCAGCAGCGTAACGACTGCAATGCTGGTCGTTGGACGAGCGAGTCTTGGGGGTGTCCTTCGAGCCATCAGGCCGTCCGCCTCGGGCTCCGCAAGAACCGCGAGTGCAACTCCGTCGGAGTCCAAGTTCGTGTAGATCCAACTGCTGTGCACGGGGCATCTCCTTCTCTGTTTCCAGAAGCAGGTACGTCCGACCCACGATCACAAGCCGCAGCGAATGCCGTCGAAGGCTCGCTGCCACTTCTGACGCGGGCTGCAAACGGTGGCGCTGCTACGCTGGGTGTGTTGGGCTTGCACCGTGTGCCACAGCCCGGGTTGTGCAAAGGAGATTCGAGATAGAGCTTCGCCTGATCCAGCACTCGGCGAGGAGCGGCAGAATCCCTGCGAGGACCAACATCCAGACGCGGACACTCGAACCGCGTACGACCGATGGTGTGCCGCCGGGCGCGATGCCAGAGGTCGTCTTCAGGGCCTCGTGTCGGCGAGCGTACTCATCGTTGATCGCCACGCGTGCACATGCATTGAACACCGCAAGAATGCTGGAGAGCTTTTTCTGGGCGTACCTGGCCTGCTGGGTGCTCGGGTCCTCGGCAGCGCCGATCGCCTCGAACTCAGCATAGTGCCTCTCGAGCTCGGCGTATATGGGGTGATCGCGGATCGGCACTCCGACCGCTTCCAGCTCGGTCGCTGCTTCATCGACGGACATGCGGAAGTTTGTGTACACCGGCTGGAAGATCTGGATGATATCGCCCGGCGTCTTGCCTTGCGAGAGACCCAGATCGACCGCGGAGGACATGACCGAGATCGCATAGTCCGCCGGCCCCTCGTACTCGAGGAATTTTCGCTCGGCACGATTGCGCCACTCGATCAGTTCGGCGATGTTCGTCTGGCGGTCAACATCGCGCTCGATCCCACCGAGCTTGGCTATGGCCTCCTTGGACGGACCGATGTTCTGCTCGACCTGATTACCGTCGCCGGTGACGACTGCGGATTGCCCGGCAGGCGACCGGGCCATCCACGCGAGAAGGCCAAGAACCAGCGCGGCGGCCAGTGCTCCGGCAACCCGAATATACGCCGCACGAATGGTCACAGATTGCGTACCCATAGAACCCTCCTTCCCGATATCCACCAGGATATCGGGTCTAGGAGCAATAGTAGAGTTGCGACGCTACTGTTACACGCGGCCGGCTTTGGCCGCAGACCGAAAACGGCCAACGGCAGACGTCAACCGATTAGGGGCGGGGGCTCCGGAGCTGGTTCGACAAGAACTTGGGACAGCCCATTGGGGAAACCCCAGGCTGCGCAGCCCAAGCCCCGGTACCTTTGCTTGGCTCCCGATCGCTTCGACTGAAACTGGAAGTACGGGAGGCTATTGCTCGCGCTCAGCGTGATCCGGAGCCGGCCCGTGTCTCCGGCACTGGACGTGAGGTCGGTCCCGAGCCGGTTCTGGAACCAGCGGGTCGAATCACGAACATATTCCATACTTTCAAGGCGTTCCGGCAGACTTGCACCGCCAGCCTCGGCGAAGATGGTGTTCAGACGATCAATTTCCGGCTTGTGCCGTGCCGTGATCGTCTCGCCCAGTTCCGTCAGGGCACCCACGATGTCGGTACGCGCATCGGCATGGAAGACCGGGCCGACGATTGACCGCAGAGAACGAACCTCCTGCTCGAGTTCCTGGTTCTGTCGGCGAAGGGCCGCGTTCGCCTCGCGGAGCGACTCTCCGTCCGCGATCAGCATCGTGCCGGTCTGGGATGTTTGGCCATCATCCGCCGAATCTGGCACGGATTCGACATCGATGTCAACTTCTCGGTCGAGTACCGCTCTTGCCATCTTCAGCCCTTCCACGACTCAGCACAACACGTGGAGAATCGGCATGGTACCCCTTAGGAGGTGCGGATGTGGATGGCGCCGGTTCCTGAACGGCTGAACAAGTCGTCGCAAATCTCCAAGCAAAGCCCGAATAATTACTCTTGATAAAATACATTATCAAGAGCATAATGGACGATATGATCGGGGTGGGCCAGGATACAGAGACGCAGATTGTTCGGGTGGGCGGCGACGCCTCGCTGCCCGCCCGGATGCTCACCGACGAGCAGTTCCGCTCCCTGGCCGACGTGCCCGCCGCGGCCGTCTGGCTGGCCAACATCGACAACCCCAACACCCGCCGGGCCTACCAGGGCGACGTCGAGGCCTTCGTCGCCTTCTGCGGCATCGAGCACGCCGACGAGTTCCGCGACGTCACCCGCGCCCACGTCATCGCCTGGCGGAGCGTCCTCGAGACGGCTGGGCCCGAGGGTCGATCGCTCGCCCCGGCCACCATCCGGCGCAAGCTCTCGGCCGTGAGCTCGCTCTTTGACTACCTGTGCAACGCCAACGCCGTCGAGTCCAATCCCGTCGCCGGCGTCAAGCGGCCCACCGAGGGCGCCAACGAGGGCAAAACCCCCGCGCTGTCCGACGACCAGGCGAGGGCCCTGCTCAAGGCGCCCGAGGGCGACTCGCTCAAGGCCATCCGCGATCGCGCGATCCTGGCCACCTACCTGTTCCATGCGCTGCGCCGCAGCGAGGTCGCCGACCTGCGCGTGCTGGACCTCCGCGAGCGGCGGGGCGTGATGCACTTCACGGTGTTCGGGAAGGGCTCAAAGACGCGGTACGTGCCGGTGCATCCGGCCGCGCTGTCGGCCATCCAGGAGTACCTGGCAACCGCGGGCCACGCCGACGATCGGCCGGGGGCGTTGTTCCGGCCGGTGAAATCGCCCACCGGCAACCTCGAGAAGGCCATCACCGGCGATGGGATCTACAAGCTGCTCAAGCGGTACGGGGCTGCGGCCGGCATCTCGATGGACGGGCTGTGCCTGCACGCGCTGCGGGCCACCGCCGCCACCAACGCCCTCGAGCACCAGGCCGACATCGCCTACGTCCAGATGTGGCTCGGGCATGCCTCGATCGCCACGACCAGGCTCTACGACCGCAGGCGGTCGCGGCCGGAGGACTCGCCGACATTTAAAGTCAGCTACTGAACCCTCTTTGGCGATACGGTCCACACTCGGGCCGTCGTTTGCTGGTTCGCATCGGAACACCAATCGCATCAGACTCTACTCGCGCGAGACACCCTTTTTGCTATAGCATGCAACGAGGACCAACACAATAAACAGCAAGAAGAGTGCCTGGTTGATTGCCATGTGCATCACGAAAGTTAGAGCGTCGATCTCGTATGTCTTGTAGTACTCAGGCAGCAGCACGTCCGAGTGCTGCTGCCTCAAGAGATCCATGAGGGCTTGTGACTCTGCATATAGGTTCTTCCACACGAGAATAAGATGTCCGATTGCTCCGACCAAGAAAACGCCTGCGACAACACACCCAAGTGTTTTTTGCTGACGGAGGTATCTGCGCGTCTTATCTACTGTGAGGAGCCAGCCTATGGCGATGACTAGGGATCCGACGACCATCTTTTGGACATCTTGGTAAAGGTCAAGTGTGCTTGCCAGCGAATCAACAGCCATCTGTATGCGTAGAGCATCCGTCATTATGAGACTCCATTGGGTGAAACAACAGTAGGGGCGCGATGACTCCCTGCAGCTCAACCAGCCCGTATCGATACCGGATGGGGTGGCATCAGTACGTCCCGCGTTCGGCTCGAAAGCGCTCCAGCACGAGCTCCAGTACCCGCGGCGAGATGTAGAAATCGGTCGCCTTGAGGGCAACGAAGGCCTCGGCCAGGTCCAGCATGTCGCGGCGGGCGGCCAGTTCCAGCACCCCAACCGTGCCGGTGACATCGAGGCCGCGAGCCACGGCGGCCGCACGGCCATCGCGATCGTCCATCAGGATCAGCGGCGACTGGATCTCCATGGCCAAGGCGATGGCTTCGTCCTCGCCGGCGTGGATGCGGGCGATCGGCTCGTGCGGGCCCACATCGTGGATCTGGAGCCACTCGGGTGGTGCCTCGATGAAGGCACGGACTGACGCCGGTCGACGGGCGTCTCTCAGCTCATGGGCAACCGCCGTTGGAACCGCCACGGTGCCGAAGAGCTCGGGCAGCACGCCGATCGCCCGGATGTTCACGAGCGCGATGATCGGGGATGCGTCGGAGACGACGATCATGGACTAGTGCGGCTCGGCGCCGTTGCGACCGA
The DNA here is from genome assembly GCA_039819165.1 of Planctomycetota bacterium. Taxonomy (NCBI): domain Bacteria; kingdom Pseudomonadati; phylum Planctomycetota; species Planctomycetota bacterium. The sequence goes on along the minus strand of JBCBSM010000002.1, from coordinate 491,227 downwards.
GGACGCGATCGAGCGTCGCACGATCACCGGCCAGATCTTCCAGCCCGGCGCTGCCGGCGTAGACGCCCCGCCGCCGGAGCAGGTCGGTCGTCTCGTCGCGATCCAGGCCGAGGGCCTCGCCCAGCTCGCGGTGGGTGAGCAACTCCCGCCGGTACAGATCGATCAGCAGGGCTTCCCGGGCCGTTCGCTCGAGATCCTCGAGCCGGCCCCGAACGGCCGCCTCGATCTGTGCTGGGAGGTGGATTTCGATTCGCATGGTGGCCTCGCTGGTCAATGGTAGTCTCCGTCGAGTTTGCCACACATCTGGCCTGAACGCAAGCACCCGGACCCCGTTGCGGGGCCCGGGATTGATGCCTACGCCGCGTCGGCCTGGCTGGCGGCCCTGTCCGCGGCTCGCAGCTCGGCGATCGCGTCGTAGGCCCTGGCGGATAGCCGGCCGAGGACTAGGAGCTCGGTGCCAGAGAAGCTGTCGCTGTCGTGCCAGGTGCCGTCGGCGTCTCGGTACGACCGGGTGAACGTCACGCCGTAGAAGGGGCCCTTCTCGCTCCCGTTCTTGGGGTAGTTCCGCTAGATGCTCGCCTTGATGCGGCCATCGGCGATGGTCCTGATGGGTGTGTTCTTCTGTGTGGCCATATCACGTGCTGCTTTCTGTTCGTTGAAGTGATGGATGCCCAAGGATGCTCGGCAGAGCCGGCGGGTCAAGGGGTTGGTGCGGGCAGCCCGAGAAGCGCAGCCTCGCAAGGGCAACACGGCCCCTTGACCGGGCGGCGGAGAGCGTCAAGCTCCAGCACCAACTTCAACGAACGAAACGGGCAGAAGCGAAGACCACGATGAACACGCCAAAACGACAAGAGGGCCCGCCGGCGAACGGCAGGCCCTCGGTCCGAATTGGCTGCCAGACTCTGGCGGTCGCACGATGGCGATCGCGACCGGCTGCCTACGGCGTGCCGGCGGTGTATGCGTCGATGAACGCCGCGGCGTCGTACGCATCGATCTCGCCGCTGAAATCGGCATCGGCTCGTTCGTCTTGGTCGGCGTAGTAGATGTCGAACAACGCGACGTCACCCGGATCCATGACCATGTTCTGGTTCAGGTCCGGGCTGAAGCAGTTGTACGGGAGTTCGAACAGCCAGATGTCTCGCTTGTCGGTGAAGGTGTCCTGATTTCCAGGTTCATGAACCAGCGTGTGCACCGACCAGAGCTTGCACGAGACGGGGTCGTGCTGCATATCCGAGAAGTCGGCCCACTTGCCATCGGTCAGGATGTACGGGATACCTGGTCCGGCCTCGACGACAACCTCGCTACCAGAGACGATTGCGTCGTAGGAACTGTTGAGCCGCGCCCGGCGTACTTCGGGGCCGACTATGTTGTCGGAGTAGGTGTACTCTAGATACGCGGTACCTTGCCTGGTCACCCCAATGGTCGGGTGGTAGTAGTCGCCGGTACCGGACAATCGTCCTCGCTCGATGATGCTGGGTTGCCAGACAGACGGAGATGTCTGGAAGTTGCCCAGATCTGGATCGATCACGTACCACTGAACCACCCATTCGTCCAATCTCTGGGGAGTACTGGCTTCATCTGACGGGTTGCAATGGTGGGCCACGAAGACCCGTGGATTCCCTTGGTTGTCCTCGGTTAGAACGGCCGATGAAATAAACGACCCAGGAACGTTCGGACTGAATCCAGGTGCGGTCGCGGGTACACCGCTGTAGAAGAAGTTGAATCCACCGCTCGTGTTGATCTCCATGTCCTCAAGATCACCGGTTGGACTAGAACCACTGACATCTAGCCGCTGAGTGTATCGCCAGCGAGGTGCCGGGTTCGCGTTCTCATCGAACCACATTCCGCCCATGCGAATGGCGGTCTGCTCGCCACTTTCTCCAACACCCACAAACAACTGGGTGTTCTCGTATTGCTCATGCGGTTCTTGCACGGGATACTGGCGCGTGTGAGAATCCGGTGCACTCACAAAGGGCGTGTCCTCCAGATCTTCAAACCGCATGCAGAGGAAGTCGTCCTCATCCGGACGATCGCCGTCGAGGATGGACGACTGCGGCACTCCCGATGCGTCTGGATTAAAGCGAAGGGGAATGATGAAGAGGCAAGAGAACTCGGCCCCTGCCCCAGGTGGGACGTCGAAACCGAATGCGGTCACGTAGATCGCCTGTTCGTCGATCGAGATGACTGGGAGATCGAAGAGGCCTGCTTGGTCAATCGGCAGCGGAAACGGATTGTGCGTTCCACCATCGTCGTAGCGGTCCATGGTCGTATCCCACATCCGGAACGCCGAACCGCCATTGCCTGGATCGGTGTCCGTCCCGGTGAAGTACCACCAGTGCGAGTCGTTAAATGTATTGAGAGTGCCTCCTGCTGGAAACAGGGCCGGGTTCTTGTTGACGGCGAGGTGCAGCGGCGAGATGTTGTTTGCCCCGGTGCCGCTCCGGTTCTCTTCGCTGTAGCTGATCCACTGCCTGCCCTCGCCGTAATCTGTGCGACCGTCAAAAAAGCGGCTCTCTGCGGGCGTCGCCGATCCAGTACCCACCCGAATGAACGGCCATGGCGTTACACCACCGACGCCCACCGGTCGATCATCGAGGATCACGCCGGTCTTGGAGAGCATCGTGATGCCGTGGTTCGAAGTCACAACGATGGCATCCGAACCCACGGAGATCGCCGCATCCGTCGCCTTCTCGCCAAATTCGGCGTTCGGATCGTGGGTACGAGCCACCATTTCAACCTGGCCGGCCGATGATCCGGCGAAAGCCAGGGCCACTGTAACGACGGCAGTGCTGCGCTTACAGACCATAAATACACTCTCCTTCGCTTGGATCAAAGTTCTGCTCTGTTGGGGAGAACCAATTGGAGCGATCACTTATAGGACATCAGGAAACGCCGTGTGGTCAGCCGACGAGAAACGGATCGAGAAGCCCCTGTTTGCCATATGTGTGGGTTGCCGTATATGCCAAGCGGAGAATGGACGCTTGCACGACCGCGTCCTTGCTGCCACAATTGGACCATGACAACCACGGCACGAGTTGGAGCACTGCTAGTGGCCTGGGGGGTGGTCGCGACAGTCGTCACGGCCCAGCCGACCTGTCCCGAGCAGCTCCTCGATCCTGTTCGCCAGCCCGGCCTGGGTGAGTTCGGCTTCGATCTCGGCATGCACGGCCGGCACCTGATCGTGGGCGATCCGGCCAGCGACGTCTGGTGCGGCGGCGATCCGCTCTGCGGCAAGGGAGCGGCCTACGCCTACACCTACGACGAAGATCTCGGCGAGTGGGTGTTCCTGGAGTTCATCTTCCCCGACGACATCGCCGAGCCGCGGACGGGTGGTTTCGGCCCGGCGGTCGATGTGCACGAGGACCGGGCCATCATCGGGGCGTACGGCGCGGGCGAACTGGGCGGTGCGTACATCTTCGAGTTCGATGGCACACGCTGGGCCCAGATAGCGCAGTTGCTCCCGCCGAATGATCCCCGGCGGTACCCCTGGGGCGAGCACGCCGCCATCTGGGGCGACCGCGCGATCTTCGGCAACGGCGGCGAGGCCGTGATGGTGTTCCGCTTCGACGGCGATGCGTGGCAGAAGGCCGCCATGCTGACCTCCCCCGATAGCCCGACGGCGCGCTCCGATTTCGGCGACGCCATGGACATCGACGACACTTGGATCGTCATCGGTGCTTTCGGCGAGGACATCTTCGGCCCCGAGCACGGGGCGGTATACCTGTATCGGTACGATGGCGACAACGAGCCGGTCTTCACGCAAAAGCTGCTTCCGCCGACAACGGACGAGTTTCACCGATTCGGGTACTCGGTTGCAATCGATGGCGACACGCTGGTCGTCGGCGCCAATCTATCTCGACGAACAGTGGACCCGCTCGCAGGCGAAGGCGCAGCGTTCGTGTATCGATGGGATGGCGACAACTGGGAACTGCAAACCGAACTTGAGGCGCTCGAACCGCGGCCAGGAGCGTATTTCGGGAGCAGCGTAGCAGTTGATGGCGACGTCATCGCGGTTGGTTCAACTCGAGACGCACTGTATGGGGCCGCGCATGTCTTTCGCCGTGCCCCGGATGGCGACTGGCTGCGTGCCGCCTACGTCACCCCATCGATCGTCGATCTGGTGCCGGTCAACATCGGGGAGTCGGTCGCGCTCGGGAGCGGAATGCTCGTCATGGCTGGGTCTGATTCTCGCTACGAGGGCGCGGATCTCGGCAGTGCGCACGCATTCCAACTGGACTGCCTGGTCTGCCGGGCCGATTTCGACGCCGACGGTCGCCTCACCCTCTTCGACTTCCTCGCCTTCCAGAACGCATTCCAGGATGGCGACGCCTCCGCCGACTTCGACGGTGACGGCGAACTCACGCTGTTCGACTTCCTCGCCTTCCAGAACGCGTTCGACGTGGGCTGCTCTTAGATCCACCGCTCGCCCTCTACCGCTCTCTGGCGGTCAAGCTGGGATTGCTGGAAGGCGAAGCAAGCTTCATCCCAGGCCTCCCTGCTCCATCCCCTGCCCTCGCGAGCGACCAGGAACGGATCCTCGATCCGCTGCTGCTTCGCGACGCGGATGCAGGCTACCACGAATCGCTCCTCGTCGGACATGCTGCCCGAATCCGGTGCAGCTCCCGCACCACCCGCAGTTGGTCCCTCGTGGCTACCCCGCCTCTTCTGCGAGCCGTAGCGGTGCTCCTTGAGCCTGGCGAGGGCGGAATGCTCCTCGGCCTGGGTGATGAACGCGGTCTTGCGCTCCCGCAGCAGCCAGTAGAACAGCGCCCCTGCCCGCTCGCCGTGGGTCTTGGCCCGCTCGGCCATGGCGGCGAATTCGTGGAAGTCGAGGCGTTCGGTGTCGCTCGCGCGGGCAAGATCGAGTTTGAGGGCTTGCTCGTGCAGGCTGCGTAGGCGGTCGATGTCGCGGAGATCCTCGGGCCGGATGTTGCGGATGTTCGGAGCGTCCGAAGCCCGGCCTCGAAGTGTCCTCCTGCCAGTTCCTGCTGATCCAAGCGAGGCACCAGGACGGCCTGCGCGTTCGCGGGCGGGCCTCCTGGTAGCTTGATTCCTCGCTAGAGGAAGGGACCTGTTTAGATCAGGGCTGGCGGATCCACACTGGATTGACCCGGTCGGGCTAGCGGATCTGCCTCCGTCTTGTCCCTGCTCCATTGAGTCCTCCACGGCTTTGTCCACGGAGCTATCCACAGGGACGTGAGCTGCATCGTCCCTTGGCATGGTCCATTCAGTATCGATCGCATCGTGCGCGCCGTAGCGGTTCAGCAGGTGCTGCGGTGTTTCGAGCGGTCGCAGCCAGCCGAGCGCGACTAGCTGCGCGCGGCCCTCGGTGACGGTGCGCGGCGAGATCCCGAATACGTCCGTGATCCACTCGCGCGTGGTCCGGCCATCGACGCGGTACCTCCCCTGCCCCTTGTGCCAGAACAGCGATCGGATGAGCGTGGCGATGGCGACGGCCGCGGCGCCCCGGCTGAATGCCCCGGCAATGGCACGCACGATCCGCCGCGGCACCGGCACCGTCCGGCGCGGATGCGGCAGTCGCTCCAGCATGTCGTCGAAATCGGTGGCGTCTTCGATCGCTAGGTCGCCGATCGACGTGGCGAAGTCGATGGCGTGTTCGCCGAGGCTGACGAGTCCCAGTCGGGCCAGCCGCCGGGCATCTGCCTCGAGCTCGCGATCGGCCGAGGGCGAGCCACGCCCGCCGACGAGGGCTCGCAGCTCCGCCGTGGTGTACAGCGGCCGCGTCCCCTTTGCTGCGGACCCTCCGCAGCGTCGCCGCTCGTGCATCTCGTGGGCCGCAAAGTAGATGCGGAACTGGCGGCGGGTGATGTGCCTCGCGTGGTAGCACCACCAGGCCATGGCGAGCTGGTGGACGGCGATGGGGCGGTACGACCCGGCGATGCGGTCGACCCAGACGCCCTTGCTCTGTTGGTGCGTGCGTTGCGGTGTCCTTGCTTGTGTGGATGTAGCCATGCGGCCTCCTCTCTGCACGGGCATGGCGAGCCACCGGCCAATCCGGACGGGATTGACAGCGGGCCGGGATCGCGGTAGCTTCGGAGGATCAGTTCAATACAGGCCCCGTGCTCCGCACTCGGCTCAAGCAGGCCGCTCTCTCTGGGGGCGGTCTTCGCATGTGGCGGCGCGACGCCCGCGCCTCGATGGTTGTGGTTGGCCCCGCTCCGTCCCGCGTGCCGGGCCGGCATGGGGCGTGACGCCTCACTGTCGCGCGAGTCGCGGCGATGTGTCAATCGGCCCGGCGTCGCGCCATCGCACAACGATCTCACCGACTGGTCCCTCACGACCGGGGCCAGATGTCCAGGGCCGAACGAGTGGGGCCGTTCGAGAGGTCGCATACGCCCGGTGCAGGTCGTGCGGGACCAGTCGAACGGCGACAGAGACTGGTACCAACTGACTGGTTCCGGTCGGCTAGGGGTGACCGGTCCCGAATCGTGTGGAAAGCTCAGAGTCGAGTGTTGACAGGAACATCTCGCTCGTGCCAATGTGGTAGATGCAACGCCCGATGGGCGCCATTCGAGTGGTCCCGCTCAACGAGGCGCGTGAAGCACGTCATCACAGACGTGGTCCAATCGATCGGTGCCACTCGACAGGTCTCCATCGATCGGTCCGGTTCGCTTGGGACCAGACGACCGGGCCCGAAGAGGGGGCGCCCAACGAAACTCAACTGTGGATAAGAACCTATGACCAGATCTCGACACACAGCCATCATCGCCGTCGGCAACCAGAAGGGCGGCGTGGGCAAGACGACGACGACGGTGAACCTCGCCGCCGCCCTGGGCACGCTCGGCAGGCGATCGCTCATCATCGACCTCGACGCCAACTGCGGCGCCACCCGATGCCTGGGCGTGCCGCCCGACAGCTACCAGGGCAGCTACGAGGTGCTGCTCGGCGACGAGGATCCCATCGCCGTAGCGCTCACGACCGATCCCGACGAGGAGATCGAGCTGCCGGCCAACGTCTCGCTCATCCCGGCGAACCGCGAGCTGGAGCGGATCGACGCGGAGCTGCAGCGCAAGTACCGCATCGCCGGCCGCCACGACTGCCTGCGGCATCCGATCGACAAGATCGTCCGCTCGGGCCGGTGGGACTTCGTCTTCCTCGATACCGCCCCCAACATCAGCACGCCGACGGTGGCCGCGTACCACGCCGCGGAGTGGTTCCTGCTGACGGCGACGCCCGAGCGGCTGGCGATCGAGGGGCTCAACGACGCGATGAGCGACATCCAGACCGTCCGCGAGCTGAGCAACGCGAACCTGCGGCTGCTCGGTGTCGTGCTCTCCTGCGTGAATCGAGAGACCAACCTGGCCAAGGAGGTGATCGGCTGGGTCGAGGACACGTTCCGGGACGCCGGCGCGTTCGGCGACTTCGAGACGCGGATCAGCCGCTCCGTCAAGGTTCCGGAGGCGCAGGCGAGCGGCCGCACGATCGTGCAGGCGATGCCGGACCACAAGGTGGCCGAGGAGTACCGCCGGCTGGCGCGCGAGCTCCTCGAGAGGCTCGACGTCGCGAGAGCGGGGGAGGGGGCGCATGGCCAGGCCGCGTGACCGCCTCGTGTCCAACCCGCTCAAGCGCGATCACGTCGCGGCGATCGCTGGCGTGGTCCCCGCGCGAGGTGCACCAAGTGACGCGAACGTGGAGTCGCCGGAGTCCGACAGACCGGTAGAGCACGAGCGTCGAGTTCACCGCCGGCGGCGTCCCGAGGCCACGCGGCAGCTCAAGGCGCGGTTCTCTGTGTCGGAGGCCGAGGACATCGAGTGCTTCACCCGGACGCTCTCGGGCTACCTCGGCTGCAAGATCAACACCAGCGAGGTCACGCGGGCGCTCTGGACGCTCGCCGTGCGCTCGCAGGACGAACTCGCGGGGCTCTCGGCCCGCGCGCCGAGCCTCGAGCGCCCGTCCTACGGCAACCGCTTCGACATGGCCGACTACCTCGACGACATGGCCGACTTCCTGCTGCTGGCGCTGAAGCAGACGCGTCGCAAGTAGCTTTATGGATCCGCTCGATCCCGAGCAAGGTCGCTCCGTGCGTCGGTGGACGTTCGGGCGTCGAGGCCGGCTTGGATGGGCCATCACTCGCGGGCGAATGGCCCACCGCAAGCCGCCCAATCCGACGCCGACGACCAGCCAGCCGCCCGAGGTGCCGGTGTGGCTCAGCGTCGAGCAGATCCGAAAGCGGGAGCGGATGCGACGCGAACGCGTCATCGAAGCCATGGAAGCCGGCGAGCTGCCCTACGAGCGACGCGGCCGCGTCCGCTACGCCCGCCTCAGCGACGTCATCGCCTGGGAAGAGCGGCGGCTGAGGACGCCGGAAACGACGAGCGGCTCCATACGGAGCGATCTGGAGGATCTGCTCTGAGTGATGACGTCTGGCTGCCAACCAGCCCGCTACGCGCCGCGGAGCTTTGGTGCGATGGTGGGTTGCACAGATCCGGGTGAAACCTGTAGGGCATGTCGCGCGCGTCGCGCCACACTCGAAGTCACTGCCACTCATCAACGGCCGACAGCTCCCTGATTAGCAAGGAGCTATTCTGGTTCACGTGACGCATGGTGCATGCGCCAATGTGCGTCAGCTTGTCCGGCCCGCCTCAAGCTGCGCCAGGTTCGACTCGAACGTGTGGACCTGCGGTAGCTGTGGCGTCAGCTTGAGCCGAGCACGGATATCGTCTGGTGAGTTCCTGGGCCGGTCTTCGTCCAGCTTGCTGAGCGGGACCTTGATGACGAACGGGATCCATCGCTCGGTGTCTCCCTCAGCCGTAAAACGGACTGATCCAATATCGTCGTCGATTGGATCATCGCCGAACGCCCACCGATCTGCGGGGCGAACATGCGTATCGTCTCCATACAGCGCGTGACCGAGTTCATAGAGCAACTCGGTCCGCCGATCGAACTCCGAGAACTCGACGCGGGTCTCAAGTTGGACGATGGCATTCGCCACGTCAACCGAGATGCTCAGCTTGCTTCCTGTAATTCGTGCCATGCCGTTGCTCCTGTTGTGTGCATTGCGGGTTGGGCGTGAGGCAACAACGCCGCCCGATGCGGCGTCCGCCACAGGCCGAGTTGGTTACCTGGGTGCTCAGGCGTCCGGATCCTGCGTGATGTTGATCGACACCGGCGTGAGCTCGATCGACCGGCTTGTGATGTGAATGCGGAACATCATCACGGTCGGGACATCCGCGCCTCGATCCGTGAAAGGAGCCGCTTGCAGTGCCGCGGCCAAGAGATCGAGGATCGCGGTCGTATCGGTCTTGGATTCTGCGCCGGTGAACATCCAGCCATTCTCAAATGTTATTTTTAGTTCTGATTTTGCAAAAAACTCGTACTGAGAGAAGCGGTAAGGGCGAGAGTAATCGGGGAGATAGATGACCTCTAGCTCGTACGTATCCAGAAGAAGGGATTTGTCTTGAGTCTCCAAATTGTCCTCTAACTTCTGGATCGACTCAGATCTCATGCGAGCGATCAAGAAAAGTTCTGGCTCGTAGAAAATGTATCCGTCGTCCTGGTCGTTGCCCCATTCGTCGAGCTGATCAGGGGCGAGTGGGCTAATCTTGTAGCCGGCGCAGCTACAGAGAAACGTGACGCTGTACAAGCCGAGCAGTAGGGAGTTTCTCATGGGAATGCCTCGTTCGTCGTGCTTGCGGAGAGAGTGCTGTCGCACGACTACCGCAAACGCACCTAGAGTGTGTGCGCATGCTGAAAAAAATGAGGAATTTCTGCGATGAAGAACCGCACGGATCCAGATGGTACCGTGACACGGTTGATCCAGGCAGCTCGTGCCGGTGAACCAGGTGCTGAAGATCAGCTCTTCTACCGCGTTGAGGGTGAGCTTCGGCGGGCTGCCCAGTCCCTGCTGACATCAAAGGGGGTCGGTATTGACGTGCTCCGCGGGACTGAATTGGTCAATATGGCGTGCGTTCGACTACTGGGTCGAGACCAACCCTGCGTGGAAGATAGGGCCCACTTCTTCTTTTTACTGGGTCGCGCTATGCACGACGTGTTCGTCGAAGAAGCTCGGAGGCACGCGACGGTAAAGCGAGGGCATGGGCGAAGACGCGAGATGCTTGTCGAACTGGCGGACCAATCGAGCACGCGTATCGCCGCCACGGATCTCCGCGATGGCATGGATGCGTTGCGAGCGACGGACCCGGACGCCGCCCGAGCAGTCGAGCTCCATCAGCTGGCGGGTCGCTCCCTCCGCGAGACCGCCGAGTTGATGGGGGTCACCTTGCACCGTGTCCGCCAGCATGTCGAGTACGGAATGGCGTGGCTGCGCGAACGACTGGACGCACGAGAATAGATCGTAGTTTCCGCGCACGCTGGGTGCGTGATCTCGGTGGGAGACGGACGCATTGATCTGAGGGATGCGCGTGACCAAGCCCGTGGACGAAAAAGCGGTGTTCCTCGCGGCCCTGGCTGTCGCCGCTGCAGATCGAGATGCGTTCCTTCGTGGGGCATGTCCTGATGCCAAGGCCCGGGAGCGTATCGAAGCGCTGCTGCGATCGCACGAGCCAATCAGTCCTGAAGAGGCCCCGAGCGCACTCGCCCACTTTCGCATCGTCCGAAAGCTTGGCGAAGGCGGGATGGGGATCGTGTATCTTGCTCATGATGAGATCTTGGAGCGGCCAGTAGCTCTCAAGATTCTCTCTGGCGCGCGCGCGGCCGACCCAACAGCGCTGGCTCGGTTCTATCACGAAGCCAAGGTCGTGGCTGGCTTGGCAGCGCCGGGCATCGTGCAGATCTACCAGTTTGGTGAGGATCACGGCCAGCATTACCTGTGCATGGAGCATGTCGACGGCCCGACTCTCGCCGAATGGCGTGCCCATGAACGGGATGCCGCAGTGACACGCAACGGCGGCGAGCTAAATCGACGAGCCGCCAAGGAGCACATCCGCCGCGTCGCGTCGATCATCGAACAGGTTGCTCGTGCGCTGGAGATTGCGCACAGCAACGACCCGCCGGTCATTCATCGCGACGTCAAGCCGTCTAACATCCTGATCGATTCGGGCAATCGGGCAAGGCTCACTGACTTCGGCATCGCCAAGATCGTCGCGGTGGACACGCTCACCATCGATGGGAGCATCGCAGGGACACCGCAGTACATGAGTCCAGAACAGGTCGCTCAGGGACAGGTGAAGATCGATAGGCGATCAGACATCTTCTCGCTCGGGGCGGTCATGTACGAATCGCTCACCGGGATCAAGCCGTTTGAAGGCGAGACGATCCATCAGGTCCTCGAAGCAGTGCGGTGCTCTCACCCCAGATCGCCAACGATGGTGGATCCAACGGTCCCAAAGGACCTGTCTATCGTCTGTCTCAAGGCTCTGGAGAAGGAGCCGACGCACCGGTATCCGACCGCGGGGCACATGGCGGCGGATCTTCGAGCGTGGCTTGAAGGTGCTCCAATACTCGCTAGACCAGCAACTCCCATGCGCCGCGTAAAGCGCGTGGTGTACACACGTCGGTACATGATTGGTGCGTTGGCCACGATGGCGGCCGGCATCGCGATCGGTGCGGCGTTCTTCGTAGGTCCGGACCACGAACGGCAATTTGTCGATGCATCTACATTTGGTCGTTCAGCCACTATCTGGATGCGAGAAATTGACATGAGGTCTGGACGTGTACACGACCCCGTGCTGCTCGGCCGCGCCGATCGTGTGCACGAAGTCCCGTTTGGACTAATCCGTTTCATTATAATCAACGCGGAAGGGCATCAAGCCGAATTTACGAGACTCGTACCACGAGCCGCTCGTGTGGAAATTAAAGGGCACGTCGTTCCGCGGCAGAAAGCGACCAAAGACATGGTGTTTGTCGTTCGGCGCCTTCCGGTTGAAGCGGATACTGCATACTCCAGGCGTGTGACCGGTCTCGTTTCGTATTGGATCGATGCCACTGAAGTTACATGCGCAGAGTACGCCAAGTTTGTCGATGACACCGAGGCTGAGCCGCCACCGATCTGGGATGGACCTGTCCATCCCGACGGCTGGGCAGAGTTGCCCGTGACCGGAGTCACGTGGGAGGAAGCGCAGCGATTCGCTGAATGGAGCGGCAAGCGGCTGCCGACCGCCCTCGAGTGGGAGTTCATGGCTCGGGGTGCCGATGCACGGCGCTTTCCGTGGGGCAATGAGCCCAGCGATGTGCCATCGATCCGTGCCCGAGCGAACACGTACAACGCGTCTCGCGAGCACCGGCTGCCGGCCGACGAAGCGCAGGGCGTCGATGGGCGACTGATCGATGGCTGGTCGGAGTTGACTCTAGTGCCGGCGGCACACCGGGCAGAGTTGCAGGCGTACATCGCGAGCCGGGTCAAGTCCGTTGGTGACTACGCCCAGGACTATATTGAGATTGCTGGCAAGCGTGTCACGCACGTGCTCGGCAACGTAACCGAATGGACGGAGACGCCCTACGTGCTGCCAAAATCCCCGGCTTCGCAGGCCGAGGCGAGCGGATTTTGGACCATTGTGGGCGAGCCCTGGACACGTGGTGATCAAAATGAGTTGGTTGATTTGAGTGCCAGCATGATGTCTCCATCGCAGCGACGAGTGGCTTTCGGCTTCCGCTGCGCGCGAAGCGAAGATCTAGACACCCAGTGAGAAGGGACATGGCCATGGCCGCAGAGCTAACCGAGATTCCGGCGAAAGACATCAGCGTGTACTTAGAGATCGACTTCGGTCGCATGTCGCACGACAAGGAATTTCGAAAGAACGCAGGAGTGGCTGCGTTGCCCCTGATCGATGAGTTTGCAAAGGCAGAAGTGCGTAGGAAATGGCTCGGGGTGAGTGCGACGGGTGTAAAGCCTTTTTATAGTAATATAAAAGCGCACGGATGGGTGAACGAGAATATACTCGGTCATAAGGATCACGGTACGGCATTGGAAGCGATGACCTCCGGGAATTCGAGTACGCTATATTGTATTAGGCCTCGAGACAATAATGGTCCGGACGAGATTGTATGTTATCACACGATGGATCTGATAGTCACCGACGGTGCGCCGTCCGGAACGCTCAAGAAGGGGCAGCTCTTCCATGTAGAGGCCAGGGCGAGCAATGATGACACGCCGCGTGCCTACATCCAGGCGATCATGAAGTTCCAGATGCCGATCACGCAAGGTTCAGGCGGTGCGATCGTGGATAGAGACGCAATTCTGCTGATCAATCCAAGAACTGGCATACTGGAGTGAACTCTGTGCTTGCGATTGAGCGTGCTGGAGCCAGGCATCGCTATTGCATTCCAATCGTATTGCGAGCGATGCAATCATCGTTTCCTCGCCATCGTATGGCAAGAGTCGGGGTCTTTGAACGGTCGCAAGAGTCAGGTTGCATGATCTCCCTCTATGCTCGCTGCGGGCCTGCGAAGGCGTAGGCGCAACCATATCGTTGCCGTGTGATCATCCGCCTCGCGTTGTGGTAGTGACGTCCATCTGTCCTTGATGGCGACATGTCACGTAGCGACTAGTGACCTGCCCCGGGTTTGAGGCCAGAGTCTATGTGAGTCTTCGAGCCTACGGCTGCCGGCCCACTTTCTTGAGTCCCGCTATCATCTCTGCCAACATCTGATCGCGGCTCACTGTCGAGGTACACGGATCACCCATCAGGTTCTGCCCAGCTGCTTCCTTGCGCTGCAGCCGGTCGTACTCGTCCATCTCCAAGGTCTCCTCGCAAAGCAGAACAATGATCTCGACATCACGCGTCTGCCCACGACGGTGAATCCGATCCAAGCTCTGAAGGTAATGCGCGGCCTGGTTTGACATCGATTCACAAACAGACACACGAGCGCGATGCAACGTCAAGCCGGCACCAGCCGCGGCGGGGTTGGCCACCATGACCATCGTCGAATCGTCCTCTTGAAAGCGCGATACCAAGTCGCGACGTACAGCTGTGTCAGAAACTGTGCCATCGTACCGAACAGGTCTATATGGCTCGCACAATCCCATGATGGATTCAATTGACTTCGTATAGAACGACCATATGACCATCTTCTCATTTCGTCTTCGAACAACTTCTAGGAGAATCTCTTCGAGAGCCAGCAACTTCGTGGGGGTTTCGCGATAATCGTCGAGAACAGCCTGAGGCGCCGAGCACAGCTGTAGTAACGCTGACCGGCGTGCCAGGAATGACGAGATCTGCTTCCGAAACGAGATATCGGTTGTCTGCTTGAGATCGTCATACAAGCTAGTCAGAGCCGCTTCGTATGCTGCCCGTTGCTGGGGCTGCAGTCGTACAACGGTCGGCCGAATCACCTTTGGAGGGAGATCTGGCAGCACGTCTTGCTTCAAGTGTCTGATAAAGACACCGCATTCCTGCAGCCGCTCCCGTACAACAGGCAACGCTGACTCGCGGTCGTCTGGAATTGACACTCCCGAGAAGGTTGCGCCAAAGTCCACCAGATTGAACTGTTCTACCACATCCGACGCAGCATTCGGAGCTGGAGTACCACACAGTACGTATGCCCGCCCACACCACTCGCGCAGCCTCCGCAAGGATCTGGTGCGCTTTGCATCGATGTTCTTCACATAGAACGACTCATCAACCACAAGCACACTTCGCGGACATCGACGCCTCAGCACAGCTGCGAGATCCGGCTCCATGGAGACCACCGTCTCGAAGTTGGTGACGAGTACATCGGCTCCGCTCTTGATTGCTTTCCGTTTCTCCTTTCGCGTGCCGCCAATGACCATGACGCTGTAGAGATCGCCGCAAAATCTGGTGAAGTCATTCGGCCACTCTGCCACCATGCTTTTCGGTGCGACGATCAGAGCAGAGTCCACTTCATTGCGCTGAACTAGTTGGTCGAATGCAAAGATCAGCGAGACAGTCTTCCCTGCTCCCTGTTCATCAAACACGCAGGCTCCGCACAGTCCTGGTGCCGTCATGACTGCGACATTGGTTACCTGGTGATCATCCAGTACTTCAAGCCCATCCGTATGGCCAAGATCGTCAAGCAGTTCTGCTCGAGATCGGCCTTGCAGTGCCATGGCATCTGATCGATTGGCATGGTGCAACGGTCGTCGTACGCGCCGATTCTCGATGTAGCGAGTGGCCTCCTCAGTCCACAATGTCCCAAGACGCTCCTCCGGTAGGATCACCTGCCCAACACCAGCGTCAGCGATTACTAGGGAAGCTGCCGAACGGCGCAGTGAGATACCTGGATTCGTCTCGCGAAGAGCTGCCGCGACGAGTACCGATTGGGAAGGATCCCGAGGAGTGAGGACCAAGCCGCGTAGAGCAGCATCGACCTTGACATCAACAAAGGGACGAGCGTTCACGAGCTCTCCTCGGTCTCGATCGCACCGATATAGTGACTGACCAAGGAAAGCGATTCATGCAGCCGGGTCCGATTGCGGTCCGTAACTGTGTCGCGGAATGTGCGGAGGGGAAGTTCCTCAAGCCACTTGACGAACGTCTCAATCCGCGTGTTTGCTCCAAGCTCTCTCGCTTCGGCTTTTGCCGTTCGAGCGATCGCGATTGCCTCGGCTATGCGCTCCTGGGCCTCATCCGGATCTGACTCCTCACGAGCCTTGCGTAGAACATCTCGCGCTTCCTGGTTGGCGTAGATGTGCTTCAGATCCCGGATCTGCGCAAAATTCTTGAACTTGCCATCGTAAAGTAGGTCGAAGACCGTGTGCTTGAACGCATCGTCTTGCCCGAGAGACCAAGCAACTCCACCGGCATTCTTCCCCTTCTGCAGCTCATCAAAGTACTGAAAGTACTCGCTCGATCGATGCTTTGTTTCGTATTCATCCTTTCTGCGATCCAGCTGCTGATACTCTTCAAACTCATCGGCCATTTCGACCATCTTGATGTATCGATTCACATGGCTGGCATCAGGGCCGAGCGCAAACTGCTTTGAGATGTCCTTGCGGATGCGAGTTTGCTCCTTGGGCCCAGGTTCTCTCGGCTCAAGGGCTAGACGTGATCTCCATTCCTCGTGGACCTTTCGAGCCTTAACGTACTCCGGCCAATCTTCTTTACAGTCCGGCTCAAAGTTGAGCGACACAACAACTTTGTCGCACTCGTCGTCAGTGGCATCCTCGGTCATCTGCCACACAAAAATTCTGGCAGCACGACGTTTCTCGTGGGCGCCAAACTCAGGATTATGGAGGATGTATTGGCACGCGGTGACCCTGCGATTGCCGTCAAGCAGCCGCCCGTCGGATGCCAAGATTGGCGGTTTGCGAACGCCATTGATGGCGATGCTGCGAGCGAGCTGAACAATCTTGAACTGGTCACGATCATCACCATCCGGAGCGCCCGGCAGGTCCATCCGACTGAGCATGATGTCAATCAGTTCCTCTGCCGATGGCTCACGGCCGGTACGCTGGCGGAACTGGGCCAGGTGAATCTCCAGGCGTTCGTTATGCGGCCAGAGTTGTATATCGCGTGTGTCCACGTAGCCCTGCTTCATGCGGATCTCTTGGCCGTGGAACCACGGTCGTGGCTCAACATATGAGGCGTCCTCAAGCCAAAGTCGCAATGGTGACGGCGCATCGGCCTTGCGAGCGGATGCTTCAGCTTCGATCTGTTCGGCCAGCTGACGAGCATCGCCAACTAATGCGCTTGCTTCAGCACTAATGCTCTCATCTGAAATCGACCGCTGGAGTCGTTCGACTACCACACGGAGCAGACGCACGGCCTCGTCGGGGGGCAGCGGCTCGCCAACAGCTCTACGTACGCTCGCGAGGATCTCATCGTGAGGATCCGTCGCAGCCTGCTCGAGTACGTCCAGAATGCGTCCGAAGGTTCCGTGCTCGTCAGTCGGGTGGCTCGAGGCGTCGCCCGAGTGAACGTCCAGGTCAGAGTTTGTCACGCGTGATCTCCTTCAGCGGATCGTGCGGTATATTCGATACTGGCGTCGACACAGAACCCTTGCTGACGAGCGAGCTCGCGAAGGCGGCGGCGTCCTCTACTTAGACACTGGCGCACAGTGTTCTCACTTAAGCCCGTTGCATCACTGATATCAGCTGCGCTCACATAAAATACGCCGGATTCGACTGCTTCTAGCAGTAACGTCATCACAGTCACAACGTTCTCTTGCCCGAGTCTCGGGATGAGGCTTCGCGCTACTCGCAAGCCTTCGCGAAGGCTCTCGCGGTCTTCGGCTTCCGATTCGGGGATCCCACTGCCGGGGGCTTGCGGTGGAGGCGTGTGCTCCAGAGATGACTCTCGCGCAACCACTCGGGCGCGGGCCGAGCACTTGTGATGGGCTACTTTCCAGATGTAGGCAGTGAAGTTGCGAATCTGACCGGCTGATCGGCATCGTCTATAGGTTTCATCGATCCCCTCTGCGATGGAGGCGTCAACTTGGTCGTGGTCGAGTGCGGGGTGCTTGCCTCGCAGAGTCTTTGCGGCGGCGTCGAGGAAGCCAGCGGCGCGCAGCTCAACGAGCATCTGTCCGGGTTGCCCAGCAATCGCCGCCTTGGCCGCGGCATCGGCGGCATGATGTTCACTATCGATGGTGCTTGGATCAATCAACGCGGGGGGCTCCGGTCAGACAGTGGCTCTACTAGAAAGTGCCTCCTGCGCGACAGGGCTTGGGGAAAAACTGGGGCACTCCCCCTTGCATCCCGGTGCAGAGTGGTGCATACTGGTGCAGTATGTCACCACCGAAAGACCATCCGGTGAAGCGGTTCACAATTTCGCTCCCCGAGGATGCCTATGAGCGCCTCAGGGAGCTTGCCGAAGGACGTCAGCCACCGCTGAGCCTGCGGTACGTCGTCGAGTATGCTGTTCGGGAATTGATTGGGCGTGCGGACGATGGGCAACTGCCTCTCGACTTCGGAAACCCTGTTGCATCTAGAAAGGCAGAGCGATAGCAGTGTCCCGCCGTTCCGTCATATCTTTGTTCTCGGGCGCAATGGGCCTTGATCTTGGGCTCATTCAAGCCGGTTATCAGATCCGGACACTGGTCGAGATCGATAGGTTTGCAGTTGACACAATTCGTCAGAATCGACCTTCGATCCAGCTCATGCAGAGGTGCGGCTTTGGTCTTGTTGATCGGCCGATCGAATCAGTTCCGACTTCCGAACTTCTGGAGATCGCCGAGCTGGATGCGGGTGAAGTCGAACTCGTTGTTGGCGGTCCATGCTGCCAAGCGTTCAGCACTGCTGGCCAGAGAGGTTCACTCGTAGATGATCGCGGGAGTCTGTTTCGTGAGTTCCTCCGTGTAGTACACGAAGCACAACCACGGTTCTTTGTGATGGAGAACGTCCGCGGAGTGCTGTCGGCAGCGATCAAGCATCGTCCCCTGGCCGAACGCGGTCCCGCCTTTCCTCCGCTGCGCCCTAGCGAAGAGCTGGGATCCGCATTCAAGAAAATAGTGGATGAGCTCGCCGAGACGGGCTACCACATCTCTTTCGATCTTGTCAATACGGCTGACTACGGTGTCCCTCAGACTCGAGAAAGAGTCATTATTCTCGGTTCAAGAGACGGCAATCCTGTTTCGACACCGAAGCCTACTCATGGGCGGGACTCCCGGTCTAACCCCTGGGTGAACTTGCGGGTTGTTCTCGACGAGTTGGCAGGCTTACCACGAACGCACACAGATCTATGTCAGAGCAAAAGGCGCTACCTGAGTCTTGTTCCTGCAGGTGGAAACTGGCGAGATTTACCTGCGAGGCTGCAGCGCGAAGCTCTCGGCGGAGCGTTTGATTCCTGGGGAGGAAGAGTAGGCTTCTTTCGAAGGTTGGCATGGGATCGCCCGTCTCCAGCGTTGACGACACGCCCTGACAGCAAGGCCACCATGCTCTGTCATCCCACCGAGTTGCGACCACTCGCTGTTGAAGAGTACGCGGCCATTCAGCAGTTTCCGAAGTGGTGGAAATTCGCGGGTGGGATCCCGCAGAAGTACAAGCAGATCGGGAATGCTGTGCCTGTTGGTCTAGGGCGTGCGATTGGATGTGAACTCCAACTAGCCAAACGTCGACGGCCGAATCAAGAGCTATGCGGCATCGTCCGATGCGCGAACGAGGCACTGCTCACAAGAATGGCAAATCGTCCGCGCACGATTTTGAACCCTGTCAGGATGCGACCAGATTCGGATCCGGATGCCGCCGCTGCTTGGACCCAAAAGCGCGGACGATCTCGGAAATCATATCTGACTGCCGTATCGACCTGACTACTGCCAACAAGCATGGACCGCTCAGCGTTGTGCCTGTGAGTGACTGATTCTCGACGAATCGTCTTCAGCAGATTCTACGTGAAAGCAGAGTCCGCGATTCCAGGCTCCAGAGGCCGATCTAGGCCGCAGATAGCTCAACTCGAGTCCTGTCACCCCGAGATACAAGGCGCGGTCAGAGGACTCGAGTGGGCTGGTTTGGTTCGCCGGGGGTCAGTGTCGAGTGCGCCCCAAAGTGTGCCATGAACCGGCTCGACCGGGACCAGACTTGCACAACAGTCACAGCACCAAACCCCACTCACGGCACCGCAAGGGCGGTATTGGCTATTCGGGGGGGCTGTCGATCCGGTGGTGGCAAAATCCGCGCACTTATTGCTTGCCGATGTGCATAAAGCCTGAGAACCTAGTGCGTTGGAGAACTCGAAGGCTACTCCAAACTGGTTCGTCGGCGGTTTACAGCCCATTGCTCTAGCCGAGAGGTGGATCGGCAGGCCTTGGGTTATTTGGTGGAACTGGCATCTAGATGTGACCGCAGCCAGTCGATCACCAGTCGGTGTTCCGGAGCAACTGGTCGCATGTAGACATCGGCAACCTGTGAGCTGGTGGCATGACCCAGCCAACGCTTTACGTTACCGATCGACGCTCCTGGTCGAGAGCCGTGCTCTGTAGCTCCCAAGTGTCGTAGTACATAGAAGCCGTCGACAGTGTCTTGGAGGCCGGTTTGGATCTTCAGTTGACGCCACCAAGTGGCAATAGTGTTGGTCGCTCCGTGTACGACCGGGCGCCCGGTTCTTGTCACAAATAGAAGAGATCCACTCGGTCTGCCACTGTCCGCCTGGTAGCGTTCAAGATGCGCCCACACACATGGCGGGGTGGCTCCATAGCGATCCACACCGGTCTTCTCGCGTCTGAGGTCGTACGCGTCACGGGCGATCTGGCCAACTCTGACACTCGCGAGATCACGCGGGCCAAAGCCTAGGCCCATCCCAAGCCAGATCATCGCTTGGCCCCGAACGTCCGCGTGGGCGAGGAGCGATTCCAGTTGTGTGACCGTGGGCAGCTGGCGTTCGCGAGCGGGTTCCCCGTGTGCAACGTCTCGTGAATTCCAGTTCCATGGAAGCTGCTGGTGGCCGTGCTCAGGACGCCCGGCGCGATCGATCAGCGATTTCACAATTTGCATCCGCTTCGTCACCAAGGAGGCCGACAATCGAGCTTCAACGAGCGATCGGTTGTACTCCTCGACATCTCGCATGCGGAGATCTTCAAGACGCATTCGGCCCACTGCTCCGGCGCCGTGCCGGGTATTCAAGAAGATCAGGAAGTCCCGGAGTTGCTTGCGGCGGTCGCGGAATAAGGCGCCGGAGATAGAACCTCGGCGTCGGGGGTCGCCTTCGGCTCGTACGCGCGACTCTTCGGCGTCGAGGAGGCCGTTTGCGACCTCAAGGAGTGAGCCCGACAGTGCTTCCTGGGTCTGCGAGCGTGCTCGAACACCCCTGTTCGAGGTCTTCGTACTCGTCCGTTCGGGTACGAGTGGTTCCTCCTCTGACGAGTTCCCGAGGTATTCGGAGACCCAGCGGTGATATCGCCGCAAGGCCTCCGGTTCGTCCGCACGATCGCGCACGCCGAAGCGGTGCTTCTTGGGAATACCAGTATCAGGATCCCGGAAGGAGACGTGCCAGCCAACACCGCGGCTCTCGGTGAAGCAGAGCTTGGGTATCCGTTGCTTCCGGGCGTTTCCGGCCTTGGCCATCGCGCGTATACTCAGGGCTCTGTTCGACGTTCACCACGGCGTCAGCAGACAAATGTAGTGCAGAGCCGATCCTTTTTGTAGTGCATCGGCACGAAAAACAGCGAGCGGGCGTAGCTCAACTGGATAGAGCACCTGACTACGGATCAGGAGGTTGAGGGTTCGAATCCTTCCGCCCGTGCTTGCAAGGCCCGGTTTTACCGGGCCTTGCGTCTTTTTGCGCTACAAGGGCGCTACACCAGGCCCGTCTACCCAGATGGCTCGATCAACCCACCGTCCGAGGTCGGGTAGAGCTTTCGTCCGTTGGTCTGGACAAACCGGAGCGGAATCTTCGGGTTGTTGATGTCCTTCCCGCCCTCGTCGTGCCACTTCGCCCACCACTTCGCGTAGTAGGGCTCCAGATCGCCGGGCGTGAGGAGATAGACCTCCCGAAGCTCGATGCCCTCGTATGCCGCGAAGATCCAGTCAACCTGTCTGTACTTCTCGATGATGACGGGGTTGAGGTGGTGATGGGTTGAGAAGCTCCGAGTGAGTTCGGTGTTGACCGACTTCAACTCGTACTCGTTCCCCTCCGCGTCGATCGCGTCGTTACCGAGGCGACCGGGGAGAATCTTGAGCCCGAGGAGTAGGAGGACCTGGAGGAGCTTTCCGCCGTTGTCCTGGAAGATGTCGTCGATCCCGTGGCGCTTCGCCAGCTCCTGGTACTTCTGGACCGCCGGGAACAGCCTGACGAGTTCCTCGTAGTCGTCGTGTGACTTCACGCGGCGTCCTCCGCGAGGAGGTCCACCACCACGACGCCGAGGGCGTGCGCGAGCTTCTCCATGTTGTCGATCGAGATGTTGCGCTCGCCGCGCTCGACTGAGCCGACGTAAGTCCGGTGCAGCTTCGCCTTTGCGGCGAGAGCTTCCTGGGAGAGGCCGACATCGGTGCGGATGCGGCGCAGGTTCGCCGCGAAGACCATCCGGGCCCGAGTTCTCGACCGTCCCGATACCATGAAGGGAACAGTCGGCTGTTGACGACTATCGGTCTACAGCATATAAGTAGCACTCACGAGGAGGGCTTGGATGGCGCATGGACGGACCCCGATCTACTCAACCGAACTCGGCGCGGCGTTCTGCGGCGACTCCCTCGACCTCCTGGAGGACCTCGCCGACGGCTCGGTGAACCTCGTGGTCACGAGCCCGCCGTTCGCTCTCCAGCGCCAGAAGGAGTACGGGAACAAGACCGGGTCCGACTACATCGACTGGCTCACGAGCTTCGCGGAGGTCGTCTATCGCAAGCTCGCCGACGATGGGAGCTTCGTCCTGGACCTGGGCGGCGCGTACGAGAAGGGAGTACCCGTCCGATCGCTCTACACGTTCCGCGTCGCGATCCGCTTCTGTGACGAGGTCGGGTTCCATCTCGCCGAGGACTTCTACTGGTTCAACCCCTCGAAGCTCCCGAGTCCGATCGAGTGGGTGAACAAGCGGAAGATCCGCGCGAAGGACTCGGTGAACAACGTATGGTGGTTCTCGAAGTCGCCTCATCCGAAGGCGGATGTCACGCGCGTCCTCACCGAATACTCGGAGCGGATGAAGAAGCTCCTCAAGGACCCGGAGGGGTTCTACGAACCGAAGAAACGCCCGTCGGGCCACGACATCGGCAAGGGCTTCGGCAAAGACAACGGCGGCGCGATCCCATCGAACCTCCTCCAGATCCCGAACTCAGAATCGAACGGTCAGTATCTACGCGGCTGCAAGATCGCAGGTGTGAAAGGTCATCCTGCGCGTTTCCCAGCGAAGCTGCCCGAGTTCTTCATCCGATTCCTGTCGGATCCTGGAGATCTCGTCGTTGACATCTTCGCGGGCTCGAACACGACTGGTCAGGTGGCCGAGGCAGAGGGAAGGCGATGGATGTCGTTCGACCTCGACCGCGAGTATGTCGCCGCCTCCATCTTCAGGTTCGCGGGTGCCCAAGCATCCGAGGAAGAACTCCTCGAACTCTACGGTCTAGCGCTTGCGGAACCGGGAGTCGATCTGCGGACCATCCGGGGGCGTGAAACCCTGTTCTCTGAAACATAGGCGGTCCTGCATGTTCGCTGACATCAAGAACGTAGTCGATGTCATCCGAACGGGCGCAAGCGGTGTCGCTGGACTTAGATCCAAAAAGGCGAGGGAAGACGCGCTCCTCGAACTGCTTTCGATCTACTTCGTTCTGCTGGACGTTGTGGAGGATGGCCGCGCCCTCTTGGAACTTGGCGGCTGCGATCCCCTTCAGACGCTCGAAAGAGCATCAGACGAAGACGCCGCCACAATCCTCGAACAGTTCAAAGTCTTCGTTCACCTGCAAGCCGGTCGGCTGTACTCCATCTCTGGTCTGCTCATGGGCCAAGATGTCCTCAGCTTCGTAGATCCCACGCTTCGAGACAAGGTCTCGGAAGTTGTCGGATACAAGGGAGACCGCGTCAAGACGCTCCACGGCGTCGGTTCTGGACTGGTGATCTCGACGATGTTCGGGATTACGGAGAGTCGAGAGGAAGTTGCGAATCTAGTCCAGTCCATGTACACGGATCACAAGTACGACCCGCTCGATGTATCAGCGGCCGCGCGGGAGATCGACGAACTCGAACAGGGTCTGAATGAGCTGCGCGCCATCTGCGAGCGGTTCGCCTCGGATGAGGAGCTTCTTCTGTTGACAAAGAAGGCGCGCAAACGCACACGGTCTGATCCGAGCGACGCGATCGACTGAAACCCCGCCTGGGCTGCCACTCCCAGGCGAGGGGGAGATCCACGAGGGATCCGGATCGAAACCTCGCCGGATCGGTCTCCCGACCCGGCGGGCGTACCAACCCCCAATCATCCCCCATGCCCGACACCATCGAACTCCTGGGCTGGGCCGGCATGGTCCTGCTGCTCGTCGCCTACGCCAACCGCAACACCTTCCACGTGCTGCCCTACTCGGCCCTGAACATCGCCGGGTCGCTGCTCATCGCGGTGCTGTGCTGGAAGCAGGACGCCTGGCCGCCCTTCGGCCTGCAGATCGCCTGGATCGCCATCGCGCTGCGGGACATCGCACGCTGGGTGCGCCGCCCCGATCGGGCGTCCAAGAGCTTGCATCCCCCGGCATGATCGGCGATACTCTCCACGCCTTAGGAGGTCCTCTATGCATCGCATCGCGCTCGCCCTCGCCGCTCTCGGGCTTGCCAGCGGGCCGGCAGCCGCCCAGGACCTGCCCATCCGCGGCCGCGCGATACCCGAGCTGACGCAACTCGACCAGCTCATGCGCGACACGATGGACGCCAACGGCATCACCGCCGGCGTGCTCGGCGTCCGCTTCGAGGGGCGGACGGTGTACATGCGCTCCTTCGGCTGGCAGGACCGCGATCGCACCACGCCGCTGCCGCACGATGCGATGCTGCGGCTGGCCAGCGTGACCAAGCCCATCACCGCCTCGATCATCGACGACCTCGTCCGCGACGGCGATCTCGCGCTGACCGACAACGCCTTCGATCTCGGCCAGCCGGGCGGCGGCATCCTCGATCTCGAGCCGTTCCCCTTGCTGGGTGACGGCCGCCTCGAGGACATCGCCGTGTTCCACCTGTTGCAGCATCGTGCCGGATGGGATCGGGCCGCCGCGGGCAACCACATGTTCCGCGACATCCAGATCGCCGGCGAGATGGGCATCCCCAGCCCGCCCGGCGCGACCAACATGATGCGATGGATCCTGGGCCAGCCGCTGCAGTTCAGCCCGGGCACCGGCTACGTCTACTCGAACCTCGGCTACCTCGCACTCGGCCTGATCATCGAGGAGGTCACCGGCGATGCGTACGGCGACGCGGTGGAGCGGCTGTTTGCCGATCTCGGCGTGCCGGGCCAGGTCGAGGTCGGTCGCACCTTCGCCGCCGATCACAACCCCCTGGAGCCCTGGTACGACCAGGAGGACATCGGCTTCGCCGTCAACGTCTACGACCCAGCGGGCGAGCGCGTTCGCTGGCCCTACGGCGGCTGGAATCACGAGGGCGCCCGCTCCGTTGGCGGTCTCATCGCGACGGCCGAGGCCATCCTCCGCCTGGCAGACAGCCGCGTGCTCTTCGGCACCATCTCGGGCCGCCGCCGCACCGGGTCCGAGGGCCCGAGCTGGTTCACGGCGCACAGCGGTTCGCTGCCCGGCACCGATACCGTGGCGTGGCAGCGGGGCAATGGCGTGAGCATCGTCGTGCTCTTCAACCACCGCGACCAGACGTTTCGCAGCGCCTGGAGTGTCGACGTCGCCGAGGAAATCGATCAACGGGTGCTACGGGGCGAGATTGCCTGGCCGCCCTGCGCGCCCGACCTCGACCGCGATGGCGAGCTGACCCTTTTCGACTTCCTGGCCTTCAGCAACCTGTTCGACGACGGCTCGATGGAAGTCGATTACGACGGCGACGGCGCACTCACGCTCTTCGATTTCCTGGAGTTCCAGAACCTCTTCCAGGACGGCGGCTGCTAGCGGCTAGCGAGAGGACTCGCGCAGCAGCGCGGCCAGCTCCTCGGTCGGCTCGTCGAACGAGCACGAGCCGTAGCCGAGCGCGAAACGGCTGCGCTGCTCCGCCGCGACCGCGACAGGCACGCGGTGATTCCGCCAGCCCAATTCCCCGTCGGTCACCACGAAGCTCGCGGCGTCGCGATCGCCCAGCAACTCGATCGCCGCCGCCTCGTCGATGGCGCGAGCGCCGATCAGCACCGCGGCCGTGAACACGTTCACGAACCCGTGCATCGTGCCCGTCGCGCTGCCGTTCTCGTACGTGAGGCGATACGCGCCCGGCAGCGCGTGGTGCAGCCCCGCGGTGCACTTGAAGGCGACGCCCGCGGTGCGGCAGGCGATCATGAAGCCGACGATCCGCGCCGCCGAGGGGAACAGGTCCGGCGTCACGCCGCCGCATCGGATCTTGGCGGCCGCCCCCGTGCCCGCCAGCGCCGCCACGTAGCCGCGGACGTCGACGCCGTCGTCGGCCGACCCGGGCACCTCGATGGCGACCTGCAGTTGCTCGGGGATGACGTCGAGCAACGCATCGATCTCGTCGACCGCCTTCACCGGCGTCTCGATGGCGTCGACGACTGCCAGCCCCTGGTCCTCGTCCTCGTGCCGGTGGTTGAACGCGCGGATGTGCTCGAGCGAATCGTCGACCGGCGACGCGTCGTTGTGCGGCACGATCGCGCTAATCCGCCACGGGTCGGCGTGCTCCGCCATCTCGCGGTAGCCGCTGGTGGCGTAGGTGCCCGGCATCAGGATCTGGGCGTGCTTGGTCAGCTCATCGAGCCGGCCCGCCGGACAGATCAGACGCCCCAGCATCGCGGCGTTTGCGCCGCGGAGGTACCGCGCGTAGTTCTCTGCGGCGGGCGGCATGTCGAGCGACGCGGGCGGAAACAGCCCCGCGTAGTCGATCAGCCCATGCGTGAGCACGCTGGCGGCCTGCGGGAGCGCATTGGTCGTGTCGGGCGTCATGGCGTGAGGCTAGCCCCCGCACCCGCGTGCTAATCGTCGGCGGTACCGCCCTCTGCGGTCGCCCGGAGGCGTGCCCGGATGGCGTCGGCGTCCACGCGAGCGATCCACACCTGGCTCGTTGGCCGGCTATCGCCCTCGCCCAGCGGGCCCCGCTGCGCCGTCCACAGCAGGTATTCGCCGTCGGGGCTGAACACCGGCAGCACGTCGGCGCCGGGTGCCTCGGTCACCCGCACCGGCTCCCCGCCCTCGGCGCTGATGGCGAACACCTCGTAGTTGCGGTGGCCGATCTGGCTCGATGCGTAGACCAGGAAGTCGCCGTCGGGATGCCAGAACGGCGCCCAATTGACGTGCCGGTTGTCCGTCAGCTGCGTCTCGCGGCGGATGCCGACGGGCACGCCGTCTTCGTTCAGCTCCAGCTCGGCCACGAACAGCTGCAGCAGGTTGGTGCCCTCGCGGTCCGACCGATAGCAGATCTTCGTGCCATCGGGCGAGAAGAACGGACCGCCGTCGTAGCCCTCGGCGACCACGAGGGGGTAGTGCGCGCCCGTCTCGGTGTCGTACGACCAGAGGTCCGCGTCCGGGCGACCGATCTTCGCGCTCTTCTCGTCGTCCACCTGCGCGTACAGGATGGTGCGGCCATCGGGCGACCACGACGCCTCGGCGGTGTAGCCCGGCTTCTCGAAGACGATCGACGTGATCGCCGGCCGCCGCGCATCGAAGTCCGCCTCGCCCTCGACGATCGGCGACGAGAGCGATCCGCTGACGATCTCCATCTCGCTGGGGAACGACCATGCGTAGCGGCCCGTGCCGCGCTGATAGCCCGGAACCTTGTCCGCCGACGGCGGCGCGATCGTCGAGCCGAACAGCACCATGTTGGGCTGCGTCGGGTGGAACCAGCCGCAGGTGTTGGCGCTCAGCCCCGTGCTGACGCGGATCGGCTTCTCCAGGCCCGTGATCGCGCCCCCGGCGTCGCGGGCCAACTCGGCCACGAACATCTCATAGTGGGGGCTCGGCAACTCGCCGGCATCGGGCACGGGCGTGGCCTGGAAGATGAGCCAATTCATCCACGGATCGAAATAGGCCTCGCCCGCGCGGGTGAACATCTCGCGGCTGGTCAACTGCACGTGATCGGTCAGGATCGCCGCCTCGGCCTCCCGCCAGTCCGAGGCCGTTGCCGCGTCCGGCTGGCCCGGTTGGGCCAACGCCCCGGCCGCGAGTCCGCACATCGCCGAGAGAGCCGCGATCGGCCCCGAAGCCCGAACCACTCGTTGAGACCGTGTCGCAATCATGCGGGAGTATATCGTCAGGCGTGCCCGACGAACCCGCGACGCCGCCCGCAGCCGAGGAAGCCCCAGCGCCGCCGGCGAGCATCCCGCCCGCGGCCAGCCCCGCCCCCACCCGCGACATCCGGATTGTCGGGGATACGGGCCGCTTCGTCGTCGTCGACAAGCCGGCCGGCCTGCTCTCGGTGCCGGGCCGCGGCGAGCACAAGGCCGATTGCGTCCGCAGCCGCGTCAAGGCCCGCTACCACCGCGCCGACGGCCCCATGACGGTCCATCGGCTCGACCAGGACACCTCGGGCCTGATCGTCGTCGCCCTCGACGCCGCCGCCCATCGCTCCATGTCAAAGGTCTTCGAGTTCCGTCGCGTCACCAAGCGATACGTCGCGTTGCTCGACGGCGAGCTGGCCTCCCACGCCGGCACCATCGACCTGCCCCTCAGGATCGACTGGCCCAACCGCCCCCGGCACATCGTGGCCGACGACGGTCGCGACTCGGTCACCCGCTACCGGGTGCTACGCACCGAGAACGGCCGCACCCGCGTCGAATTCACGCCGGTCACCGGCCGGGGCCACCAGCTCCGCGTGCACGCCGCCGACCATCGCGGACTGGGCGTGCCCATCCTGGGCGATCCCCTGTACGGCGATCCCGCCGCGCACCCCAGGCTCTGCCTGCACGCTTGGTCGCTGGAGTTCCAGGACCCCTGGACGCACGAGCTGCTCTACTTCGAGGCCCAGCCCGAGTTCTGAGGGCAAGAGGCACGCGAATTCCGGCACGCGCGTCAGCTAGATGATGCGCACCGCGGGCGCTCCGCCGTGCGTCAGCCCGGCGGAGCGAAGCGCGCGGTGCAGCTCCGCCGCGTCCCGCTCGCCGAAGACGCCGCGCGAGAAGCTATCGAGGTCCAGCACGCCCCAGGCCTCGCCGGCATCGTCCAGCACGGGGATGACTAGCTCGGCCAGGTCCCGGGGGTCGCACGCGACGTAGCCCTCCCCCAGATTCGCGACGTCGGTCACGACCAGCGTCATCCGCTCCGCATAGCTCTGCCCGCAGGCGCCATGCAGCCCGATGGGTGAGCACGCCGGCTTGTCCCGCCGCGGGCCCAGCACCATCTGCGTGCAATCTTTGGGATCGGGCATGTAGAAGCCCAGCCACGAGACGTCCGCGTTGCGCAGGGCGTCCCAGGCCGCATCGACGAACAGCTGCATCCGCGCATCGCGATCGCCACCGAAGCGTTCGCACGCCTCGAGAAGACCCGCGTAGTTTCTGGTTGGGGCGGCCGCCTCGCCCACGAGGCCTACAGCGTCGCCGACGTGTACGGCAGCAGGCCCATGAAGCGGGCCCGCTTGATCGCCTGGGCAATCATCGCCTGCTCCTTGGCGGTCGTGCTCAGCCGCTTGCGGCCGTAGATCTTGCCGTTGGGGCTCATCATCCGGCGGAGGTTGTCCACGTCCTTCCAGTCGACATAGGTCACGCCCTTGCCGGAGGTGTGGATGACCGACTTCTTGTTGGGGCCGCCGCCGAAGCGAGAAAACCTGCTCATGCTCGTCCTTCCGTCGTGGTCTTGGGCGCCCGGCCTCGGTGGCGGGGCGCGACGGTTTGATGCGTCCGGGATCCCGCGGGCGCTAATCCCAGCGGGGCCGTCCACCGGGGTCATCCCCGGCGGGCGGAGATGATAGCGGGGTCGTGCTCGCCGGGGCCAGCGGCACCTCGACTGCGCGAGCCGGCGGCGGCGCGGGCCGGTCCCCAAAATCCGGAGCCTCGGGCGCCCCGGCCGGCCCCGCGTCGTCCTCGGGCTTCCCGCCCGATCCGTGGAGCAGCCCATCGATCGACGCCGGCCCGCCGCCGCGCACGACCGCGAACAGGCACAGCGCCGCCAGCACGCCGTTCCGCCACAGGTGGCAGCTGCCCACCACGTCGCCGCAGGGCCAGCTGAAGTCTCCGAAGCACCCGCACTGCACCGACCGGCCGCCGGCCAGCACGTCGGCCACCGCCCAGATGAACACGCCCATCGCCGCCAGCAGCACGAATCCCGCCGCACGGGTCCTAAAGCCGATCAGCAGCAGCACCGCGCAGATGGCCTCGGTCCACGGCACCGCGAAGGTCGACAGCCGCAGCACGTGGTCGTGGGCCCCCTCCTCGAGTATGCCGAAGGCCTTGATCGACTCGGCGAACGCCTGCGCCGCCTGCGGGTTCTGCAGCTTCATGTACGCCGCAAAGCCAAACACGCCCGCGAGGAACACCCGCACCAGCATCGTGAGGCCGATGTCGAAGCGCCGCCACGCGCTCACGGCCCGCCCTCCGGCATCTCCACCGGGTGACCCGCCTCGGCCCAGGCCGGGAAGCCCTCGTGCATGATGTAGATGTCGGTGAAGCCGTTCTGCTGCAGCCGCAGCGCCACGTTCTCGGAGGCGTCGCACTCGCCGCCGTCGCAGTACACGATGATGGGCAGCTCGGGCGAGAGCCCCGCGAGCACCCCGAACGCGCTGCCGTCGATGAAGTTGCGGGTCTCGAGCTGGTACGAGCCCTCGACCCAGCCGATCTCCCGCTCGCGGTCGGTCCGGGCATCGATGAAGTCGTAGCCCTCGTCCCACAACTCGCGGGCGCGGGCGATCGACACGTAGTAGTCGGGCAGGTCGGCGTCCCCGTCGGCGCCCGCGACGTCCGCCGCCGGTCCCGGACCGCCCTCGACCCGATCACCCTCGATCGGATCCGTGGGGTCGGCCACTTCGCTGCCCGAGTCGCCGCCCGAGTCGCCGCCCGGCTGCGACGCGCCATCGCCGGCCGGCGGACGCGCGGCGGCCCGGCCCTGCGCCCGCGCTTCGGCGAGGGCCGCGGCGGGATCGGTCGTGATCTCCCAGATCATCGAATGCGCGACGGCCGCGCCCAGCGACACGAGCACGATGATCGCGACCCAGCCGACGAAGCGCATCCGCTACTGGCCCGTGGCGGCCCGAACGCGGCCGACGTAGGGCATCTTGATCTCTTCCTCGAGTGCCACGTCGGTGCGGATCACGATGCTGCCCCGTACGCGACCACCGGCCTCCTGCGCCGGCACCTGCAGCGTCAGCCGGTAGGCATCGCTGGGCTTGGCCTTGTCGGCCTCGGTGGCGGCGGGATCGGGGTTGGCCGGCACGATCTCGTACTCGATCGGGAAGGGGTTGAGGCCCGCCGGATCCAGCGGGTGCATCTCGACGCCCACGACCCGGAAGGGCTGGCCCTTGGCGTTGGTGATCTCGATGGTCTCGGTCACGCCCTCGCCGGCCCGCAGCACGCCCAGCTGCATCCGCGTGGGGCTGATGACGACGTCGCCCTTGACCTCCGCGGTCAGGCCGACGTTGACGATGCGGCGGCGCTGCTCGTTGGTGCGGATCACCGCCATGGCCTGCGCGCGCCCGGGGGGCGCGTCGGCCTTGAGCGACACGATGATGTCGGTCCGCTGCGAGATCGTGCCGTCCTCGTTCTCGATCTGCATCGGATCGAGGATCTCGGTCTCGAAGTACTTCGAACCCTCGCCCACGATCGTGATCGTGTGGGCCTCGAAGTCCGAGGTCATGCCCGTGATCGAGATCATCGCGTCCTTGCGCGCCTTCTTGGCGACGCTGCCCATGTTCACCGACGCGGGCTCGACCGCCACGAGTGCCTGGATGTTCGCGCGCACCTTCACGACGACCACCGAGTTCTCGCGGTCGTTGGTGCGGAGCGTCACCGATTGCTCCTGCTGGCCGGGCCGCTTGCCGATGGGGTTGAAGCCGATCTCTAGCTCGAAGCTCTCGCCGGGGGCGAGCGGGCCGTCTGGCGGCTCCGCCGCGGTGCAGCCGCAGGTCGTCCGGACGTTCACGATCTCGAGCGGCGCGTCGCCCGCGTTGCGGAACACGATGGCTCGCGTGACCTCTTCGGTATCGAGGATGCGGCCGAAATCCAGCACCTGCGACTCGATCTCGAACTTCGGCGCGGGCTCGGCCACGCCGTCCTGCACCTCACGCTGCTGGGCCGACGACTGCGCGGACGCCGTCGCGCCGGCCAGTCCGACGAGCAACACGGGCAGGGCGGTTAGGAGGGCAACGCGTGGTCGGGCATGGGCCATGTCGGTATCCCCTTGGGCTTGGGTCTCTCGCGGGACTGTCGGCACCGCTCAGGATCGGTCGTCTCTCGCTCGGCCATCCACGGCGATCCGGCCTGGACGTCTCCGGTCCGCTCGGGCGGCTTCGCTGGGCTCGGACACCCATAAACGATACCACAATCCCGGGCCGGATGGCAGCCAAAGACGCCACATCCCTAGAGACGTCGAACCCCGCTATCCGTCACGATCGGAACCGCAGATCCGAGGGAAAACCAAGCAAACGCAGAACGCCCGCCCGGGAAACTACGTCCCGAACAGCTTCTCGGTCCCCGTGGCCTCCATCGCCTCGGCCAGGCGGTCCAGGGCGTGCACGTAGCAGGCGGTCCGCATCGGCAGGTCCTTGTCCTCGGCCAGGTCGTACACGGCGTTGAACTCGCGGACCATGATCTCGCGGAGCCGCTCGTGCACCGTGTCCTCGGTCCAGTAGTAGCCGCTCTGGTTCTGCGTCCACTCGAAGTAGCTCACGGTCACGCCGCCGGCATTGGCGAGGATGTCGGGCACCACGAGGCTGCCGGCCTTGTGCAAGATCTTGTCGGCGTCGCCGGTCAGCGGGCCGTTGGCCAGCTCGATGAGCGTCCCGGCGCGCACGCGGCCGGCGTTGTCCTTGGTGATGACGTTCTCCAGGGCCGCCGGCACCAGCACGTCGACGTCCAGCTCGAGCAGGTCCTCGTTGGAGATCGACTCGCCCGCGTCGGGCAGCCGGCCCGAATCGAGCTTGGTCTGGATGGTGCTCTGGACGTCCAGGCCGTCCTTGGCGTGGATGCCGCCCCTCGAATCGCTGACCGCGACGATCCGGTAGCCGTCGTTGCCCGCGAGCGTGGCGAAGTGCTGCCCCGCGTTGCCGAAGCCCTGGATCGCGACGGTCACGTCCTCGGGCGTCCAGCCGCGCTTCTCCTCGAGGTCCTTGAGGATGTAGTACCCCCCGCGGGCCGTGGCGTCGCCGCGGCCGACCGAGCCGCCCCGCGGCACCGGCTTGCCCGTGATCACGCCGGGGAAGTGGCCCCGCTTGATGGTGTTGTACTCGTCCATCATCCACGCCATGGTGGTGGGGTTGGTGTACACGTCGGGCGCGGGCACGTCGATGTCCGGGCCGATGACGTCGGCAAGCCCCCGCACGAAGCCGCGGCTGAGCCGCTCGAGCTCGGCCTGGCTGAGCTTCTTGGGATCGACGATGACGCCGCCCTTGCCGCCGCCCAGCGGGATGCCCACCGTGGCGCACTTGAAGGTCATCCAGAACGCCAGCGCCCGCACCTCGCCGGCGTCGACGTCGGGGTGGAAGCGGATGCCGCCCTTGGCGGGCCCGCGGACGGTGTTGTAGCGGCAGCGATAGCCCGTGAAGACCTCGAGCGAGCCGTCGTCCTTGCGGACGGGGATGGCCACCTCGGTGAACAGCTCGGCCTGGCGGAGCCGCGCCACCGTCTCGGGGTGGGCCCTGGAGTGCGAGGCGGCTTCTTCGAGCCGGGGGAGCGCCTGATCTACGAATACGTCGCCGCCGGACATACGCGAGCTCCTGCTTGGGGGCCGTACGGATCGAAAGAAGCCGAGCGTAGCCCGGCCACGGCGCACAAAAAAAGCGGGCCCCAAGGGCCCGCCGTGCGTTCATCGGTGCGAGGCGAACACCCCGTCACCGTCGAGATGCTGGTTCCTGCGGCGCTTACGGGCAGCCGGCGTCGAACTCGTTCTGGAACTCGAGGAAGTCGAAGATGGTCAGGACGCCGTCGCCGTCGAAGTCGGCACCCAGATCGCCCGCGTCAAAGAGGTTCTGGAAGCCGAGGAAGTCGAAGATGGTCAGCGAGCCATCGCCGTCGATGTCGGCGCGGCAGTCGGCGTCACAGGGGACGCCATCGCCCTCGATGGCGAACGCCTGCACGAAGTCGTTCGGATCGGCCTGGTTCATGAAGATCGCGGTGACGGTAGTGCCGTCGCTGATCACGTCCATGCCGCCCGGGATGAAGCCAACGGTGCCATCGGGCGAACTCGAGATGGCCTCAAAGATCCGGCCCGTGAGCGCACCGGTGTCGGGGTCCCATTCCTGGGCCCGCACGTTGGGGATGCTGACCAGCGGGTCCACGGTCAGGTCGATGTAGTCGTTAAACCACACCGTGCCGTTGACCGGGTCGTAGCCGGCGCCATAAGTGCTGAAGCCCGGGTCCAGGAACAGGTCGACGAAGACGCCGTCGCGATCGAAGACCTCGATCTCGCCGCCGAAGCTCTTGGTGTAGAAGACCTCGCGATCGGGGTCCCACGCCAGCGCGCGGACGGTGCCCGCCGCGTCGGTTTCGATGACCGTCGTCTGCGTCAGGTCCAGGCGCTCGGTCGAGGGGTCGTAGCGGTACTCGACGAGTTCGCCGCCCTCGGAGCCGAAGAACAGGGCGTTCTCGGACTCGATGGCCTCGCCGTCCCGGCCGCCCCACAGCGGCGAAGCGGTCTCCTGGAGGTACATGTCGACGAGGTTGAAGTCCTCATCGAGCTGGTAGATCATCTGGACGTCGCCGCCGTCGATGTTGCGGCCGCTGATCCAGTAGAAGCCCCACGCGAACTCGACGCCGAGGCAGGTGCGGTCGCCGGTGATGGTGTCCACGTCGATCGGGCAGCCGACCGAATCGCCGATGGCCGAGAAGCCGCCGCTGGTGCGGGGCTGGTTGTCCGGCAGCAGCCAGGCCTCGTTGTCGGTCTGGGCGAGGCTGGCGCCGGCGGCGAGGCCGACAATCGAGGCGAGCATTCCACAGCGATTGATGTTCGTCATCACAACTCTCCATGCCGGCTTCGCGGATGCGTGATTCGGGGAGGGAGGCGGCCGTCCCCCCCAAGGGAACAGCCGGCGTCGCGTTCCGGCGTATTTCTCGGCCCAGTGTACCGAAAACCGGGCGCTAGGAGAAGGCCTTCTGTAGCGCGGGAACCCCACGATGTGCACGAGGGGCCCCAGAACCACGCCGGAGGGCCCGCCGAACGTCCGATATTGTCCCTGCCAGCCGCACCGACTCCTTCAAGTCCTTGCAGCGACCGCCGTTGATCCGCTTGCCGAACCAGCTGATGCGGCGGCGGATCTGGGTCATCGCGAAGTGCTCGCCTCGGTATCGCACCATGAGATCGAAGAATCGTTCCACGATCGCCAGCTTCTCGGCGTCGCTGGGCTCGGGCGGCACGCGGCCCATGGTCTGGAGGGTCCAGGCATCGCGGAAGATCCAGGGCGTGCTCAGCGCCCCGCGGCCGATCATGACGCCATCGCAGCCCGTGTCCTCGAGCATGGCGATGGCGTGGCGGGGCTCGCGGACGTCGCCGTTGCCGATGACCGGTACGTCGGGGGACGCGGACTTCACGGCCTCGACGACGCGGCGGATCTCGTCGCGGCGGCAGGCGCCCGAGAACTTCATCTCGGTGGTCCGACCGTGCACGGTGATGGCTGACACGCCCACGCCGACGAGCCGCACCGCGAGGTCCCCGGCAACCCCGTTGCGGCAGTCGGCCTCGCTCCAGCCCAGCCGCATCTTGGCGGTCAGGGGCACGCCGTCGGGCAGGGCGGTGCGAACGGCCTCGGCGATGCGGATCGCTCGTTCTGGGTCGCACATCAGCTTGCTGCCGCCGTCCTTCTTGCACACCTTGTCGACCGGGCAGCCCATGTTGATGTCGACGATGGTTGCGCCGTGATCGGCCGCCCATCGGGCGCCCTGGGCCATGATCGCCGGATCCGCGCCGTAGAGCTGCATGCCCACCGGCGAGTCCTCGGCGTTGGTGCGGGCCAGGTCGAGCGAGGTGGCCGTCCCCCGCAGCAGGCCCTGGGGGCTGAGCAGGTCCGTGCACGCCAGGCCCACGCCGCCCTGCTCGCGGCAGATCAGGCGGAAGGCCAGGTCGCAGTAGTTGGCGATGGGTGCGAGCAGCAGGTTGGTCGACAGCCGCACTCCGCCGATGACCAGCGGCCTGCCGATGGCGGAGGCGCGGGCCGCTCCGGTCGTGGGTGAGGGGCATGGCTCTGTGGCGGCCGGCATGGCGAATCCTAACGCGGCGCAGAGCAGACTCGATCCGGGCGTAGCGTGTGCGCCGGGGTAGGCCCGCCGGATTCACTCCGGCGAGGCCGCAAAGAAGCGGGTGTGCGGCCGGCAGGCCGCTACGGAGCGCTCCAAGATGTTCTAGCGTTCGCCATGGTGTTCCCGATCACCGATCCCACGCAGGATCCCCGCATCGCCCCCGAGCTGCGCGACGACGAGCGGGTGCTGTGGGCCGACCGACCCGTGCCGCGGGCCTTCAACAAGGCGACCGTGTCGGCCGTGCTGTTCTCCATTCCCTTCACCGGCTTCGCGGTATTCTGGATCGCCGGGGCGGCGGGGCTCATCGGCGGGATGGGCGGCCCCGGCCAGGGCGGTCCCGGCCCCAGCGGCGGCGTCATGGGGACGGTGTTTCCGCTGTTCGGCCTGCCGTTCGTGCTGGTCGGGCTCGGCATGATGTCCACGCCGATCTGGTATCGCCGGAGGCTCAAGAAGTCGCTGTACGCCATTACAGATCGCCGCGCGATCATCTGGCAGGGCGCGGTGTTCGGGGGCACGCAGGTGTCGAGCCACTGGGCCAAGGACCTCGCCGTGCTCGAGCGCCGCCAGCGGTCCGACGGCTCGGGCGACCTGGTCTTCGAGCGCCGCGAGAAGCGCTGGCGGGACGGCGACGGCGACGCCCGCCGCTCCGTGCAGGAGGTCGGCTTCATGAGCGTGCCCAACGTCCGCGAGGTGGAACGGGCATTGCACGACCACCTCATCGATCCGCACGCACGCTAGATCGGCGTTCCGGCTACCCACACCCGCTCGACGGCATCGCCGCCAAACGTGTGCGCTAGCTCGCGTTCGCTCGTGTACCGGAGCAGCACCGCATCCGCCCGGGCGCCCGGCACCAGCCTTCCGGCATCATCGAAGCCGAGCAGCGCCGCGGGCGTCCGCGTCGCGGCGATGATCGCCTCCTCGGGCGTCATGGGCGGAGTGCCATTGAAGCGGCAGGCGAGGGCGATGGCCGTGGGCATGCCGGGGCAGGGTGCGCTGCCGGGGTTGTAGTTGGTGGCGATGGCGAGCCGGCCGTCGGCGTCCAGGAAGGTCCGCGCGTCCGCGTAGCGGCGGTCGACGTGGAAGCCGCTGCAGGGCAGCATCACGCCGAAGGTGTTGCTCTTCGCGAGCGTCCGCAGCCCGCTGGCGCTGGTGGCCTCCAGGTGGTCCACGCTCAGGAAGCCGCGCTCGATGGCGGCCTGGGTCATGCCCTGCGCGTGGAACTGGTCGGCGTGCACGCGGCACGGGTGGCCCGCGGCGTGCGCGGCCTCGAAGAGTTCGATGCACTCCTCGATCGTCCATGCGCCCCGCTCGCAGTACGCGTCGACGGCGACGCCCGGGAACTCCGCGATGACGGCGGGCAGCGTCTCGTCGATGGTCGTGCGGATGAACCGCTCGCGGGGCGCGTCGGGGTCGAGGGCGTGGCCGATGCAGGCAGTGGGGACGACGCGGCCCGGCCAGCGTTCGCCGGCGTCCGTGATGGCGTGGAGCATCTTCAACTCGTCGGCGGTGGCCAGCCCGTAGCCCGACTTGACCTCGACGGCGGCGGTGCCCAGTCGCAGCATCGTGCCCAGCCGTT
The DNA here is from genome assembly GCA_039819165.1 of Planctomycetota bacterium. Classification (NCBI taxonomy): domain Bacteria; kingdom Pseudomonadati; phylum Planctomycetota; species Planctomycetota bacterium. Next base: position 453,891 of record JBCBSM010000002.1, on the reverse strand, counting down.
CCAGGAGATCGTCGGCGAGCTGCTGCTGCGACGCGGCGCGCACCGCGCGGACGGTGCTCATGATGCCGCCACCGGCCTCGAGCAGTTCGAGGTAGTCCGCGCCCGCGCACCGCAGGCACCACTCGTCGACGCGGTCGCCCGCCCAGCAGGCGTGCGTGTGGCAGTCGACGAAGGCGGGCATGAGCACCCGGCCGCCGGCGTCGAGGTCGGCCGGCGACGACGGATCGCCCGGGCGGACCTCCGCCACGCGGTCGTCGTCGAAGCGGACCCAGCCGCGGCCGACGATGCCCAGCGGCCCATCGCCGAGGCTCGGGTCGAGCGTGAGGATGCGGGCGTTGGCGATGGTGGTGGTCGCCGGCGCCATCAGGCAAGACCCTTCGTGCGGCGCTCGCTGCGCCCCTGGAGGAAGGCCAGGAGCAACCGTGCGGCGACGCGGGCGGTCCGGTCGGCGTCGTCGTGGGCCGGGCACAGCTCCATGACGTCGAAGCACCGGATGTTGGCGTTGCCAGCCGCTTCGCGCAGCCAGGGAACGAGCGCGGATGGCTGCAAGCCCGCGGCGTTGGCCGCGCTCACGCCGGGCGCCGCGGATGCATCGAGCACGTCGAGATCCAGGCTCACGAAGAACGGCTCGGACGGCAGCCGCGCGTGCCCGCGATCGACGACGCCGCCGTGCGACGTGAACCAGTCGTGGTGCTCGCGGGTGTTGGCCACCGGATCAAACCCGTAGATATGCAGCGTCCGCACGCCGCAGTCCTCGAGCAAGCGCCGGAACGGCATGCCAGAGCCCGGTGTCTCGCGGACGTCCAGATGGGGATCGAGGTAGTGGCCGCTCAGCGGGCGTTCCGCTTCCGGCAGCCCATGCATGACGCCCCGCACGAACGCGAAGGTCAGGTCGTGCCCGCCGCCGAGGCCGATGGGAAAGAATCCGGCGCGGACGAGCGCCTCGGCGGCCTCACTGATGCGGCGGTGGGTCTCGTCGAGATCGTCACCCGCGGGCAGCACATCGCCCGCGTCGAAGACCTGGGGCCAATCGAAGCCCGCGGGGTCGGCCACGCCCATCCGCGACAAGGCCCGCCGGATCGCGCTCGGGCCTTCCCGCGCCCCGGGCCGGCCGTTGTTGAGCCGCACCCCCGTGTCGTCGGGCATGCCCAGGATCGCGATCGGCTGCCGATCGGAGGGCCCGGGCGCGTAGGCCTCGATCGGCCGGAGACGCTCGGAGAACCGGCCGTCGTGCGGCACGATGGGCTGCTCGGGCGGCGTGGCATGGGGCACGTCCATCGGCGGCTCCCGTCGCGTGGGCGACCATCGGGGAACTCCGCAGCGTACGGCCCGGCGGCGTCGCGCGAATACCCTCTTCCCGATTCGACCGGTTCCCGGAAACGACGCACACCCAAGGAGTTGCATGCACCACCCAGGCCAGGCGGACGCCCGCCCGCAGCTCGGCGACGCGCAGATCGCCGAGGTGCTGCGCGCCGCGGCGGATCTCGCATCGGAGTACCTCGCGCGGTCGGCGGACGGCGACGAGCCCGTGACGGCCAACCCGGCGCCGAGCGCCATCCGCCAGCGGATCCCGCTGGCGCTCGGCGAGGCGGCGGGCGTCGACGACCTGATGGCCCAGGCGCGGGACCTGCTCGATCTCTCGGTCCGCACCGGCAGCGTCCACTTCTCCAACCAGCTCTTCAGCGGATTCGATCCCATCGCGATCGTCGGCGAGTGGCTTGCGGCGGTCATGAACGCCTCGATGTACACCTACGAAGTGGCGCCGGCGATGACGCTCGTCGAGCGGGAGGTCATCGCACGCATGGGCCGAGCGGCGGGCTTCGAGCACGCCGAGGGGCTGTTCACGCCGGGGGGGAGCCTGTCGAATCTCATGGCCATGCTGCTCGCGCGGCAGCACCGCTTCCCGGATTCCAAGCGGCGGGGCACCGCCGGCCGGCGGCCGGTCGTATTCGCGTCGGCCGAATCGCACTACTCGGTCGAGCGAGCCGCGGTGATCCTCGGGCTGGGCCGCGAGGCGGTCGTCGGCGTGCCCACCGACGGCTTCGGCCGGATGCGGATGGATGCGCTCGAGCACGCGGTCGCGAGGTCCGAGGCCGATGGCGACGAGCCCTTCCTGGTCGTCGCGACGGCGGGCACGACCGTGCTGGGCGGCTACGACCCGATCGACCAGGCCGCGGACATCGCCGAGAGGCACGGCCTGTGGCTGCACGTGGACGGCGCCTACGGCGCGAGCGCCCTGCTCAGCGAGCGGCGGCGCGGCCTGATGGCGGGCATCGAGCGGGCCGACTCGCTGACCTGGTGCGCCCACAAGATGCTCAACGTGCCGCTGTCGGCCTCGGTCATCCTCGTGAAGAAGCCCGGGCTGCTGCACCGGTGCAACGCGGTGCACGCCGAGTACCTCTACCACGCCGACAACGACGAGCCCGACCTGGACACCGGCGAGATGAGCATCCAGTGCGGCCGCCGGGTGGACGCCCTCAAGGTCTGGCTCGCCTGGAAGGCTCGGGGCGACGCCGGCATGGCCGACATCGTCGACCGCAAGTTCGAACTGGCGGCCGCGATGCGGCGGCTGGTCTCCGAGCGGGATCGCTTCGAGCTGCTTTCGGACAGCGACGCCGCCGGCGGGGGCTGCAACACCTGCTTCGTGTACCACGCCGAGTCGCTCGACGGGCTGCCGCCCGATGCCAAGCTGCGGGCGCTCGATGCCGGCACGCACGTGCTCCGCGAGCGGGTGCGGCTGCGGGGCCGGGTGCTGACCAACTACGCCCCGGTGTTCGGCGTGCGTGCGTTCCGGCACATCGCCTCGAACGACCGCGCGACCGAGGCCGATCTCGCGCTGGTGCTCGACGAGATCGAGGCGGTGGCGGCGGAGACCGACCTGCGGCCGCTTGCCGGGCCGGCGACCCGATCAGCGTCCTGATAACCCACGGGTGACTCGGGCATCCCGCGACGTTTTCGCGGGATTCCGTCCCGCGGGACGTTGCGCCACGGGGGCATCGCCTGTATGCTGGACCGGAGGCGGGTGGAGAGCCCGCCGCTTTACTCATTGAGAACGCTCAACCAAGAGCCCAACCAAGAGATTGAGAAGGAGTTGAGGCGATGGGATGCACCAAGCGTCCGAGGGCGTTGACCCTCGCTGCCGGGCTCGCCGCAGGCCTGCTGGCCAGCACCGCGATGGCCACCCCCGAGTGCCCCGCGGACTTCGATGGCGACGGCGAGCTGACGATCTTCGACTTCCTGGCCTTCCAGAACGCCTTCGATGCGGGCGACCTGGCGGCGGACTTCGACGGCGATGGCTCGCTGACGATCTTCGACTTCCTGGAATTCCAGAACCAGTTCGACGCGGGTTGCCCCGTAGATGGCATCCTCGAGGCCGAACTGGCGTCGATCGCGGTGCCGGGCTTCCCGTTCACGACCTTTGTTGACGCGTTCAACACCGGCTCCACGGTGCGGGTCGCGGTCGACACCGGGCAGTTCCCCGGCGTCGCGGGCGCGACCACCGACGTGTACATCGTCGCCAACCGGACCGCGGCCGAGTGGGACGCCGACCCGAGCCTGACCGACGTCCGCGGCTCGGCCCAGGAGGTGACCTTCCCGGGCGGCGACATCCAGAGCAACACCTTCCCGCTCACCGGCTCGACGACGCTGGCCGGCCCGGCCGACGAGGACATCGCCCAGGCCTACGACCTCGTGGTCGACGTGGACCGCGACGGCCAGCTGGGCGCGGGCGACCTGATCGACGGCCTGACCAGCGACCTCGGGGCCGACCTGGGCGGCTTCGCGATCTTCAAGAATCTCAACGACCTGGGCCCGTTCGCCACGGCTCCGACCCTGGACTACGCCGTCAGCTGGCCCGGCATCATCGCCAGCCGCAACCGCCAGACGGTGGTGTACCCGGCCAACATCGCCGATCTGCCCCCGCTGCCGATGGTGCTCATCAGCCACGGCAACGGCCACGACTACCGCTGGTACGACTTCATCCAGCAGCACCTGGCCTCGCACGGCTTCATCGTCGTGACCAACCAGAACGACACCGTGCCGGGCATCGAGACCGCCTCGACCACGACCTACCTGCACACCGACGCCTTCCTGGGGTCACTGGACACCATCGGCGGCGGCGTGCTGCAGGGCGAGGTCGACTCCAGCCGCATCATGTGGATCGGCCACAGCCGCGGCGGCGAGGGTGTCGCCCGCGCCTACACCCGCGTGCGTGATGGCCTGGTCAGCACCGTCAACTACGACTCCGACGACGTGCTGCTGGTCTCGAGCATCGCGCCCAACAACTCGCTGGGCAGCTCGCAGACCAAGCCCGAGCTGGTGAACTACCACCTGCTGTGGGGCTCGGCCGACGGCGACATCTCGGGCGCGCCCTTCGCAGGCGTGCACTCGTTTGCCATCCACGATCGCGCCTTCGGCAACCGCTACTCGACCTACGTCCACGGCGCCGACCACAACGACTTCAACTGCTGCGGCTTCAACGACTTCTCGGGGCCGCCGAGCACCGAGATCGGCCGCGCCGAGGCCCAGCGGGTCATGAACTCGGTGTACCTGGTGCTCGCCAAGCTGCACGCCGAGGAGAGCGTTGGCGGCCGCATGGGCCTGGAGTACCTCTGGCGGCAGGCCGAGGCGCTCGAGTCGCTGGGCGTGTCGCAGTCGACCACGGTGGTCCGCGAGTACCGCGAGAGCACCGATAGCGACGACTTCTACATCGACGACTTCCAGGAGAACCCGGCCGTCGGCGTCAGCAGCTCGGGCGGCACCGTCACGCTGACGGTCGAGAACGCCGCCGAGGTGCTGCAGACCGATACCGACGGTGCCTACACGTGGACGGGCAGCCAGGCCAGCAACGGCATGACCCGCGCTACGGGCGGCGACGACTCCCGCGGCCTGGTCTTCGACTGGAACGCCGACAGCTTCATCGAGTTCGAGGTGATCGCGGCCGAGGCCGACTTCTCGAACGACGAGTTCCTGTCGTTCCGCGCCGCGCAGGGCACCCGCCACCCGCGGACCACCGCCGAGCTGCGGGACCTGACCTTCAGCGTCACGCTCATCGACGGCGACGGCACCGAGAGCACCATCCAGACCGGCGTCTTCTCCGGCGGCATCGAGGAGCCCTACCAGCGGACCGGCTCGGGCTCTGGCGCCGGCTGGCAGAACGAGTACGAGACCGTCCGCATCCGCCTGACCGACTTCCTGCACAATGACAGCGGGCTGGACCTCGGTGGCATCTCGGCCGTCCGCTTCGACTTTGGCCCCTCGCACGGCTCGGCAACGGGCCGGCTGGGCATCGACGACATCTACGTCAACAACAACCGTCCGCCGCTGGGCATCGACTTCGAGGTGCCCACGTTCATCCCCGGGCTGGTCGATCCCGACACGCCGCTCGACATCCAGGTCGAGATCGACGTGAAGGACGGCGAGGAGCTCGTCGCCGGCTCGCCCGCGCTGCTCTACAGCTTCGACGGCGCACCGTTCACCAGCGTCGCGCTGACCGACGCTGGAGGCGGCCTGTTCGACGGCACCATCCCGGCCGCACCCTGCGGCACCGACGTCGAGTTCTACGTCCAGGCCGAGGGCACCGTCTCGGGCGTGGTGACCTTCCCGCCGACGGCGCCGGCGGACACCTTCGGCTACGAGGTCGTCGCCAAGAGCTTCATCGTCGATCTCGACTTCGAGACGTCGCCGGGCTGGACGGTCGACAGCATCGCGTTGACCGACGGTGCGTGGGACCGGGGCGTGCCCGCCGCCGGTGGCCGCGGCGATCCCTTCGCCGACTTCGACGGCTCGGGCCAGTGCTGGCTGACCGACAACGTCGCGGGCAACAGCGACGTCGACGGCGGCCCGACCATCCTCACTTCGCCGGTGTTCGACCTCGCGGGCGACGCCGGGGCCCAGCTCAGCTACGCCCGCTGGTTCACCAACGACGACGCGGACATCGACCGCCTCGACGTCGAGGTCTCCAACGATGGCGGCTCCACCTGGGTCACCATCGAGAGCGTGCCCGACACCGTCGGCTGGGTGCAGCAGCGCTGGACCATCGAGGACTTCGTCCCGCTGACCAGCACCATGCAGTTCCGCTTCCTGGCCACCGACAACCCCAATGACTCGGTGACCGAGGCGGCCGTCGACACCTTCCAGATCTTCACGCTCGGCTGCCCGTAGCGCGTCGATCGAACTCGGGGAGGAGTGCAAAGGGGCCCGCATCACGCGGGCCCCTTCCTTGTTGGTGCGGCTCGCGTCCCGGTGCGTGCCGGACGCTCAGGAGGCGCCGACGACGATCGACTCGCCGCCCAGCAGCCGCCGGGCCCGGTTGGCGTCGTCCTCGGTGCGGAAGCGGCCGATGCGGACGTGGTACAGCGGCCGCCGGCTCGTGCCGCCCGGCTCGACCCGCGGGTCGCCGAAGCCCGACGCCCGGGCCGACGCCCGCAGCTCGGCCGCCCGCTGCTGCGCGCGATGGCGGGTGCTGTACGCGCCCACCTGCACCGCGAAGCCGCCCCCCGAGGCCCGGCCGCCCGCGTCGGCCAGGCCCGCGGCCCGGGTGCGGAGGCGGTCGGCGTCGTCGGGCCGGCCCGCTCGCTCGTAGGCGTCGGCGGCGACGCGGGCGGCGTCCCGGGCGGCCGTGCCCCGCATCCGCAGGCTGGCCGAATCCAGCGCTTCGGCGGCCTGCAGCGTGCGGCCGCGTCGGAGGTCGATGAGCGCCAGGCCGGCCGACGCGTGGGCGGCCATGGTGGCATCGCCGCCGCGTGCGATGGGCCCGAGCCAGGCCCGCGCCTCGGCGTCGTTGCCCAGGGCCTCGTGCGCGAGCCCGGTAGTCAGCGCCGCCTCGTTGGTGCTGCCGGGCGAGCCGGCCGCCGCCCGCGCGCCCGAGATGGCGGCGTGGTAGCGGCCCCCGGCGTAGGCATCCCGGTAGCCCGAGCCCGGCGTGGCGGTGCAGCCCGCGGCGACGGCTATCGTCCCGGCGATGATCCCGAGCGAAACGCGGAAGCCCAGGCGGCGGCTATAAGTTAGTGACTGGTATACCATCGTCGATCCATCCGGGGCTGGCGTGGGGTCTGCTCCGCGGTTCGGGGAACGAGGGGGCGTGTCGTGAGCATCCAGTGGAGGCTGTGCCGGTCGCTGTTCAAGTACCGCAAGCGGCGGCTCATCACCGACGACCGCCGGTCGTACACGGGCGGCAAGGTGCTGGGCGCCAGCCTGTTCGTGGCCTCCGAGGTCGAGCGGCGGTGCACGTCGGAGACCGTGGGCGTGCTGCTGCCCACCGGCGGCGGGTTCCCGATCGCGGCCCTGGCGGGCTGGATGCTGGGCAAGGTCGTGGTCCCCCTCAACTACCTGCTCAAGCGCGACGAGCTGCAGTACGTTATCGACCACAGCGGGGTGGACACCATCATCACCGCCGGCCCGATGCTCGAGCACCTGGGGTATCGGCCGGAGTGCAAGAACCTGCTCATGCTCGAGGAGGTCTCTTTCAGCGGCATCCCCGAGCTGCGCTGGCCCGCGACCGCCCGCGACGACGATCTGGCGGTCGTGCTCTACACCTCGGGCACCAGCGGGCGGCCCAAGGGCGTGATGCTCAGCCACGGCAACCTGCTGGCCAACGTCCGGCAGGTGGATTCCTTCGTGGGCTTCGCGAGGCACGAGCACACCTTCATGAGCGTGCTGCCGCAGTTCCACAGCTTCGGGCTGACCGTCATGACCCTCGTGCCGCTGCTGCTGGGCCAGCACGTGGTGTACACCGCCCGCTTCGTGCCGCAGCAGATCGTGCGGCTGTTCCGCGAGCACAAGCCCACGGTCATGGTCGCCATCCCATCTATGTACGGGGCGTTGCTGTCGGTGAAGGGCGCCACGCCCGAGGACTTCGAGCAGCTGGAATTCATCGTCTCGGGCGGCGAGCCCCTGCCCGCCGACGTCTGCCATCGCTTCCGCGAGCGGTTCGGCCTGACGATCCACGAGGGCTACGGCCTGACCGAGACCAGCCCCGTGACGCACTGGTGCCGCCCGAGCGAGTGGCTCTCGGGCAGCGTGGGCCGGCCGCTGCCGGACGTCACCCAGCGGATCGTGGACACCGAGACCGGGAGGGACGCCGCCCCGGGCGAGCCCGGCGAGATCCGCGTCCAGGGGCCCAACGTCATGCAGGGCTACTACAAGGACCCCGAGGCGACCGCCAGGGTCTTCGACGAGCGGGGCTACTTCCGCACGGGCGACATCGGCCGGCTCGACGAGCAGGGGCGGCTGCTGATCACCGGCCGCCTGAAGGAGATGATGATCGTCGGCGGCGAGAACGTCTTCCCCCGCGAGATCGAGGAGGTGCTCAACCGCCACCCGAGTGTCCACGCCAGCGGGGCCTCGAGCCGCCCCGACCCGGTGCGGGGCGAGGAGATCATCGCCTTCGTCGAGCCCGAGGAGGGCGAGGACATCGACACCAAGGAACTCCGCCGCTGGTGCGGCCAGCATCTGGCGGGCTACAAGGTGCCCCGCGACATCCGCACGCTGGAGAAGCTGCCGCGGAACCCCACGGGCAAGATCATGCGGCGGGAACTCAAGGCCATGCTGGAGCGCGAGGCGCAGGCTACCGTGCCGGCCTGACGGGCCCCGCGGCGGGGCCCAGCGTCCGCCAGCGAGGTCACCCGTGGAACTCTACATCGATACAGCCAGCCTCGAGGACATCCGCAAGGCCCACGACATGGGCGTGCTCGACGGCGTGACCACCAACCCCTCGCTCATCGCCAAGGAGGGCGTGGACTACGGCCAGCGGCTCGAGGAGATCTGCAAGATCGTTGCGGGACCGGTGTCGGCCGAGGTCATCGCCACCGACACCGAGGGCATGCTCGCCGAGGGCCGCGAGCGGGCGCAGATCGCCGGCAACATCGTGGTCAAGCTGCCCAGCACCACCGAGGGCCTGCGGGCGTGCAAGGCCCTGAGCGACGAGGGCGTCCGCACCAACCTGACGCTGTGCTTCCAGCCGCTGCAGGCGCTGATGGTCGCCAAGGCGGGGGCCTTCCTGGTCAGCCCGTTCATCGGGCGGCTCGACGACATCGGCGAGGACGGCATGGAGCTGATCGCCAAGATCCGCCAGATCTACGACAACTACGGCTTTGCGACCAAGGTGCTGGCCGCCTCCATCCGCCACCCCAACCACATGCTGCAGTGCGCGCTGGCGGGGGCCGACGTGGCCACCGTGCCGCTGGGCGTTATCGAGAAGATGATGGCCCATCCGCTGACCGACATCGGTCTCGAGCGCTTCCTGGCGGACTACAAGAAGGCCTTCGCCTGACCGCCACCGTTAGCCCGGCTGCTCGCGCAGCCGGGCGAGCACCTCGACCTCGACGGATGCACCCAGCGGCAGCGACGAGCAGCCGACGGCCGCCCGTGCGTGTCGGCCCGCGTCGCCGAAGACCTCGACGAACAGTTCGCTGGCGCCGTTGCCCACGCGGGGGTGGTCGGTGAACTCGGACCCGCAGGCCACGAAGACGCCCACGCGGACGATGCCGGCGATGTTGTCCAGTCCGCCGGCGTGGGCGTCGAGGGCTGCCAGGGCGTTGATGGCGCACCGCCGGGCGGCCGCCTGGGCCCTTTCGAGCGTCATGCCGCCGTCGCCGACCGGACCGGTTTCGGCCAGCCGGCCGCCCTCGAAGGGCACCTGGCCGCTCACGTAGGCGAGATCGCCGTCCAGCCGCACCGGCACGTAGGCGGCCACGGGGACGGGGGCCTCGGGCAGCTCGATGCCGAGTTCTCGGAGTCGGTTATGGGGGGTGCTCATGCGTGCTTCGGTCCTTGATAGCATTGTGTTTGGTGCGGAACGTCCGTCGACATCCGAGAATGCAACCAGATGGGGTTGACCGGCGAACCGTATCTCGTATTCTGTGGAGCCACGTGGCTGGAAGGCGCACGCAGCAGGGCATGCAATAACCGTTCTGATGGGTCGAGGTTCCTCGCCCAGCATCATCACCGCCCGGTTCGCGGCACTCCCTTCCGACAACTCGATGGCCGCTCCGACCGTCCCTTCGGGCGTCGCTGGCGGGCCAGCCCCCGGCATCGCGTTTCGCGGTGCGCAGCCTGCCGGCGCTGCGACGGGTGGCGAAGCGATCTCTCGCCGGTGGCGTGTGGATCGTGCGCTCATCACGCGATCCGATGATGATGCTGGCCTGCGCGAGTGCGTGCGGGCCAACAGGCGATTGGAGATTCGACAATGAGGACTCGCAAGGCATTTACGCTCATCGAGCTGCTGGTGGTCATCGCGATCATCGCGCTGCTCATCGGCATCCTGCTGCCGGCCCTGGGCAAGGCGCGGTCGACGGCCCGCCAGCTCAAGGACTCGACCCAGGTCCGTGGCATCATCCAGGCCATGGACATCTGGGCCCAGAACAACAAGGAAGACTACCCGACGCCCAGCCGCATCGACCGCAACAACGCCACGCTGCCCTTCTCGGGCACCGGCCCGGAGACCAGCCCGGACTTCACCAAGGACACGACGGGCAACGCCCTGTCCCTGCTGGTGTTCAACGGCTCGATCCCCGTCGAGCTGGCCATCAGCCCGGCCGAGGTCGGCGATGCCGAGGAGATGAACGGCTACGAGAACAGCCAGCCCCGTGGCACCGAGCGTCCCGAGTCGGCCCTGTGGGATCCGGAGTTCGCCGGCACCCCGCTCGATGACGCGTTCGACCAGCGCCAGACCGGCGATCCCAGCAACAACTCCTACGCCCAGACCATGTACTGGGGCGAGCGTCGCCGCAGCTGGAGCAACACGTTCCAGTCGACCAACGCGGTGCTCGGCAACCGTGGCCCGGTCTACGAGCTGGATGGCGAGATCTGGCGTCTGCCCGAGGACGACGAGTTCGGCGACCAGTCGAAGACGCTGCTCATCCACGGCGGCAAGGCCAAGTGGGAGGGCAACATCGGCTACGGCGACCAGCACGTCGACTTCGAGACCCGGCCCGATCCCGAGGACCTGACCTTCACCTTCTTCGGCCTGGCCTCGGGCACCGAGGGCAGCACCTTCAACGACAACCTCTTCGTGTCGGAGGCCGACGAGGATCGCGACCCGACCGATCAGGATCCGAGCAGCGGCTCGTTCGGTGGCGAGTCCACGCAGCGGTCGACCGGTCGCTCCGGTGCCGCCGGTGGCTCGCAGGCGCTCGACCAGAGCAACGCCTACCTGCGTCCGGTCCATGCGGTGGTCGCCTCGGGCGGCGCCCGGACCTTCCAGGTCACCGTCTGGCACGACTAATGCAACGTGCCTAGGTGGGCGGGCGTGAGCCTGCTCCCACCTTGTCAATGAGATTACTCGGCCGCCGGGAGCGAAGGCTTCCGGCGGCTTTTTTGCACCAACGTTTCGCGGCTCATTCGGCCCGATCCGGTCGCGCGTGCGTCGGAGACGAGATCCGGTGTGCAACACGCCCCCGGGCCGTCCCGTACCATTCGCCGGAGCACGGGGAAGGTGGTGGGCATGGTCGGCACGCGGGGGCTTGGACGGAGCGGCGGCGGCTTCACGCTGATCGAGCTGCTGGTGGTCATCGCGATCATCGCGCTGCTGCTGGGCATCCTCGTGCCCGCGTTGGGCTCGGCCCGCGCGACGGCGCGGCAGGTCAAGGACGCCTCGCAGATACGCGGCGTGGCGCAGGCGCTCGCGATCTGGGGCCAGAACAACGACGAGGTGTACCCCCGGCCGAGCCTGATCGACAAGCGGGACGCGACGGTGGTGGCCGACGAGCCCGAATTCAAGGACAACACCGGCAACATCCTCTCGCTGATGCTCTTCCAGGGCCTGGTCGAGCCCGACCTGCTGGTGAGCCCTGCGGAGACGAGCCTGCAGATCGAGGTCGATCGCGGCTACGAGAACAGGCTGCCGCAGTCGGCGGTCAATCCAACGCTGGCGGTCTTCGATCCGGGTTTCACGGGGGTGCCCGTCGAGCGGGGCGGCAGCGCGGGCGGTGACGTCCGCCGCGAGGAGGGCCGCATCGGCAACACGTCCTACGGCCACAGCCCCGTGTTCGACGACCGCGAGGACCTGTGGACCGCCAACGCCGAGCCCAACCAGGCCATCGTCTCGAACCGCGGCCCGGTGTACGGCGGCCGGCCCGGCGATTGGGGGCTCGCGCCGGGTCTGCTCGGGCGGCAATCCAAGACGCTCGAGATCCACGGCCGCGAGAATTCGTGGGAGGGCAACGTCGCGTACAACGACCTGCGGGTTGAATTCGAGACCCAGCCCGACCCCGAGAACCTGACGTTCGTGTTCCGCGAGTACTCGCTGCCCACACAGTCGGACAACATCTTCGTGAACGAGGACGATCGCCGTGGGGCGCCGTCGCAGCCCGACCAGCGGGCCGGCGTAGGCGAGAACGCGCTGCTGCGAGCCTACAAGAACGTCCGCCGCGAGGGCAGCTTCACGATCGTCGATCCGTTCTGGGATTGACGCGAGCCGCGACGCCGCCGGCTCAGCCCGAATTCGCCGACTCGATCTTGAAGGCGTCGAGCGCCCGCTCGCGCGCCTCGGCGTGGTCGACGATGGGCTCGGGGTAGCTCGCATCGCCGAAGAGCGAGTCGTGCTTCCAGGGCTCGTGGACGGCGTCGCCCTCGAAGCCCCCGAGTTCGTCGACAAACCTGCGGATGTACTCGCCGTCGCCGTCGAACTTCTTGCTCTGGCTGATGGGGTTGAAGATGCGAAAGTAGGGGGCGGCGTCGGTGCCGGTGGAGGCCGACCACTGCCAGCCGCCGTTGTTGCTGGCCAGGTCGCCGTCGACGAGCTTCTGCATGAAGTACCGCTCGCCCAAGCGCCAGTCGATGAGCAGGTCCTTGGTGAGGAACATCGCGACGGCCATCCGCAGGCGGTTGTGCATCCAGCCGGTCTGGTTGAGCTGCCGCATGCCAGCATCGATGATCGGATAGCCCGTGCGGCCCTGGCACCACAGCGCGAACTGCCCCTGCGCCTCGTCGTCGCGGCGCCAGTCGATGTCGTATTTCGCGTTGAAGGGCCGCCCCTTGCAGACCCGGGGGAAGGCGACGAGGATCTGCTTGTAGAACTCCCGCCAGATGACCTCGCTCATCCAGTGCACGGGGCCCTTGCCGCCCTTATCGAGCTTGCCGTTGTTGGCGTCGAGCGCGGCGTCGATGCACTGGCGGCTGGAGACGCAGCCAACGGTGAGGTAGGGGCTCAGCACGCTAGTGCCGTTGATCGACGGGTAGTCGCGGTCTTCCTTGTAGGGGTCGATGCGGGACTCGACGAAGGCCCGCAGGCGGTTGAGCGCGAAGTCCTCGCCAGCCTTCCACAGGTCGGGCCGGCCGCCGTCGGGGTCGAAGCCTTCGAACGCATCGGGGATGGCGTCGGGCGTCGAGACCATCTCGGCCTGCTTCTTGGGCAGCCCCTGGCTCTTGGGAGCCTCGCCGTTCTTGTAGAACTCGTACCACCGCCGCTTGAAGGGCGAGTAGACGGTGTAGGGCTTGTCCTCCTTGGTGCGGACCGAGTCTGGCGGGAAGACCACCTGGTCGTGGAAGGTCTTCACGGTGATGTTCGCCTTCGTAAAGGCGGCGGCGACCCGACCGTCGCGCTGCTTCTCGTTCACCTCGTACTCGGCGTTGAAGAAGAGCGCGTCGCAGCCGTGCTCCCGCGCGAGCGCGAGCAGCTCGTCCTCGATGCCAGCAAAGGACGGGTGCACGAGGATCTTGAGCGCGATGTTGCGGCCCTTGAGTCCTTCCGACAGCCCGGCGAGCGATCGGCGGATGAGGTCGACCTTCATGTCGCCCCAGTCGTGCTCCTTCCACTGCTCGGGGCAGATCGCAAAGACCGCCAAGACGCCGCGGTCGGCCGCCGCGCACGCGGCCGCGAGGGCGGTGTTGTCCCGCGTGCGGAGATCGGCCCGGAACCACATCAGTGCGCGCATGGAATCCTCAGCTCTCGATGTCGCCGATGCCCATCTCCTTGCGGAGGTTGCCGGCCGTGACGCGGATGGAGACCTTCTCCTCGCGGCCCATCTTCTCGACGTGCTTCATGATCATCGCCATGCGGTTGTTGCCGCCGAAGCGGTCCTCGTGGCGGATCAGGAAGTCCCAATAGAACGTGTTGAACGGGCAGGCCCGGCCCTTGTCGCCCTCGCCCGTGCGGCGGGAGACGTCGTAGGGGCAGTGCTTGCAGAAGTTGCTCATCTTGCTGATGTACTTGCCGCTGGCGGCGTAGGGCTTGGTGCCCACGACGGGATTCTTCTTGTGCGTGCCCCGGGCGACGCCGTCGGCGTGCTGCGACATGCCGATGGTGTTGGGCGTGGTCGCCCAGTCCACGGCATCGGCGTACATGCCGTAGTACCAGTCGCCGATGGCCCTGGGATGCACGCCGGCGATCATCGCGAAGTTGCCGGTGACCATCAGCCGCGGGATGTGGTGCGCGTACGCATGATCGAGCACGGGCTTGAGGCACTCGTGCATGCACTTCATGTCGGTCTCGCCCGTCCAATAGAAGCCGGGCAGCTCGCCGTGCTGGCCGAGGTAGTTGCGGTCGCGGTAGTCCGGGCCCTCCCGCCAGTACACGCCGCGGATGTACTCCCGCCAGCCGATGAGCTGGCGGACGAAGCCCTCGGCCGAGTTCAGCGGGGCCTTGCCGTCTTCGTAGGCCTCGAGCGCCTTCTCGACGCAGTCCATCGGATCGAGCAGCTTGAGGTTCAGCGGCACGCTGAGCACGCTGTGGTAGAGCCAGGGCTGGCCGGTCCACATCGCGTCCTCGAAGGGGCCGAAATCTCGCAGGCGGTGCTCGATGAAGTCGTCCAGGGCGCGGCGGGCCTCGCGCCGCGTGACCGGCCAGCGGAATTCGTCCAGGTTGCCCGGTGCGTCGGGGTAGCGATCGCGGACGAGGTCGATGACATCCTTGGTGATGTCATCGGGTCGGAAGTGCATCGGCGGGGGCGCATTGGGTCCGTCCTTGCCGAAGCTCTCGCGGTTGTCGTGGTCGTAGTTCCACTGGCCGCCTTCGGGCGTGCCGTCACCGTCCACGAGGATGCCCAGGGCCTTCCGACGCTCGCGGTAGAAGTACTCCATCGTGAGGTTCTTGCGGCTGTCGGCCCAGTCGTCGAAATCCTCGAGCGAGCAGGTGAAGTGCTCATCCTCGAGGATCTCGACCTCGCAGCCCGTGCGCTCTGCCCAGGTCGTGGCCTCCTCGTGCAGCCGCCACTCGCCGGGCCGGACGACGACGATGCGCTCGGCCTTCAGGGCGGCGGCGGCCCGCTCGACCTCGCCCGAGATGCCGTGGGTGTTGCCCCGCTGGTCGACGGGCGTGTACCGCACGCGGTGGCCGGCGTCCTTCATGTCCAGGGCGAAGTGCCGCATGGCGCTGAAGAACAGGGCCGTCCGCTGGCGGTGGCTCGGGCCGGCGTTGGCCTCCTCGTCGACCTCCATCATGACGATGGCGTCGCTGCCCTTGTCGAGAGCGCGAATAGCGGCGCTGCCGCGATCGAGCTGGTCGCCCAGCACTACCGCGATGGTGCGGGCCTTGGCACGCTCGTCGCCCGGGCTGAGGGTGAACGCCGGCATGCGGCACCATAGACGGCAGGGGCTGGTTGGCCGGTGTTCGCGGACCGGCGGCTGCGGGCATCCCGCTCGGTGCTAGGAGGATTGCTGGCGATGCCACTATGCTGCCGATCCAGTCCCAGCCCGGAGGATCCGATGCCCAACGCCCTGATGCTTGTTGCCGCCGCACTCGTGGCGGCGGTTGCGCCGCTCTCGTTCGCCCAGCAGGCCGCCCCGGTGGCCATCGCCGAGCAGTACTTCGAGTACGACCACGACGGCACGACGCTCCGCGGCTTCATCGCCGAGCCGGCCAACACCGGCGAGATCCGCGCGACCGTGCTGATCGTCCACGCATGGCAGGGGCAGGGCGACGAGGAACGCGAGCGGGCCCGCATGCTCGCGCGGCTTGGCTACTACACGATGGCGCTCGACATGTACGGCGACGGGCTCTACGTCGCGACGAGCGAAGAGGCCTCCGCGCAGGCGACCATCTACTACAACGATCGCGAGCTGATGCGCGGCCGCGTGCAGGCGGCGATCGATGCGCTCCGGGCTGACAAGGGCTTCGCCCAGGCGGGCCGGACGGCGATCATCGGCTACTGCTTCGGCGGCACCGTCGCCCTCGAGTGCGCCCGCGCCGGCATGGAGGTCGACGCGGCCGTGAGCTTCCACGGCGGGCTGAGCTTCGAGCGTGCGCCGCGACCCGGCCAGGTCGGGGCGAGCGTGCTGGTGTGCAACGGCAACGACGACCCGCTCGTGAGCGTCGAGGATCGCCGGACGTTCATCGACGAGATGGAGGCCGCGGGCGCCGACTTCCAGTTCATCGAGTACGCCGACGCGGTGCACAGCTTCACGAGCAGGGCCGCTGGCGAGCGCCGCGAGGGCAGCCCGGTGGCCTATAACGCCACGGCCGACCGCCGTTCGTGGCGGGCGATGCGCGGGCTCTTCGAGGAGCTGTTCGGGGGCTAGATCGTCAGGCGCGGGCTCTTTGGCGTCAGCCCTTGATCGACGTCCACAGGCCGACGACGTTGCCCTCTGGGTCGGCCAGCCACGCGAACGAGCCCATGCCGGGCACTTCTTGCTTGGGCACGACCGTCGAGCCGCCCAGCTCCTCGGCATGCTCGAGCGTGGCCTCGATGTCCTCGACCTCGGCGTAGACCGTGACGTACTGGTGCGGCTCGTGGCCCAGGGCGGTGAGGTGGCCGCCCACGCCCTCGGTGGCCGGGCTGGCCTTGGGCCCGAGGTTGCCGACCATGGCCATGGTGTCGTCGGCCATGCCGTACTGCCAGCCGAGCAGGTCGCCGTAGAACTGGCGGGTCTTGGCGAGGTCCTTGCAGCCGATTTCGAAGTGGACGACGGGGGCGGGCTTGGGCATGGGAGGGTCTCCTTGTGACCGGTTTCCGCGCAGCATAGACGCCCCCGCTTCCCCTACCCTCTCCCGCCATGACCACCGCCGAGGCCCCTGCGCAATCGCTGCCGCCCGTCCTGACCACCGCCCGCCGCGGCGACGTCCATCGCTGGACGCAGACGCTGATCCCCACCACGCGGGAGGCGCCGGCGGATGCCATCACGCCCAGCCACGTGTACCTGGTGCGGGCGGGCTTCATCCGGCAGCTGGCCGCGGGCGTGTACGACCTGCTGCCGCTGGCCTGGCGGAGCCTCCGCAAGATCCAGCAGATCATCCGCGAGGAGCACGAGCGGATCGGGGCGATGGAGATGTTCTTTCCGGCCTTCGAGCCCATGAGCTTGCTGGAGGAGACCGGCCGCCGCGAGGCGTACGGCGACGACCTGTTCAAGCTCATCGACCGGCACGGCCGGGAGCTGGCGCTCGCGCCGACGCACGAGGAGCCGATCGTCGAGATGATGAAGGCGGCGATCACCAGCTACCGCCAGCTGCCGCTGAGCCTCTACCAGATCCAGACCAAGTTCCGCGATGAGCCGCGGCCGCGCTCCGGGCTGCTGCGGGGCCGCGAGTTCCTGATGAAGGACGCGTACTCCTTCCACCTCCACGCCGAGGGCGAGGGCGGCCTGGATGTCGTCTACGACAAGTTCTACGAGGCCTACTCGCGCATCTTCGCGCGGTGCGGGCTGAGCTTCACGGCGGTGGAGGCCGAGAGCGGTCCGATCGGCGGGTCGGCCAGCCACGAGTTCATGGTGCACGCCGAGAGCGGCGAGGACAAGATCCTGGTCTGCCCGGTCAGCGGATACGCGGCGAACGTCGAGAAGGCCGAGATCGGCGAGCGGCCCTGGTCGTTCGAGGGCACGCCGTCGAGGGATCTCGAGAAGAAGCACACCCCGGGCACGCCGGGCATCGAGGGCGTGGCGCAGCACCTGGGCGTGGCGGCGTCGCAGATGCTCAAGACGATCGTGTTCGAGCGGGTGCTGAAGGATCCGAATGCGACGAAGTACGTCCTCGGCGTCGTCCGCGGCGACCACGAGGTGAACGAGGCGAAGGTGCGCGACGCCGTCGGTTCGGGCGTGCGGCTGGCGGACGAGAAGAGGGCCAAGGCCGACGGGCTCGCGATCGGCTACGTCAGCCCGTGCATGATCGGGCGGCTCGCCGGGGCGACGCTGGTGGTCGATCCCGACGCGGCCCAGCCGACCGCGTGGGCGACCGGTGCCGACGAGATGGACCACCACGTCACGGGCTGGCACTGGGCACGCGACCTGGGCGTCGATCTCGAGAAGGCGAAGGTTGCCGACATCCGTGATGCCGAGGAGGGCGACCCGTCGCCGCGGGCCGAGGGCGCGAAGCTCACAACGCAGCGGGGCATCGAGGTCGGCCACATCTTCAAGCTGGGCACCAAGTACAGCGACGCGATGGGCTTCACCGTGCTGGCCGAGGACCAGAAGCCGCGGGCGGTGACCATGGGCTGCTACGGCATCGGCGTCAGCCGCACGATGGCGGCGTGCGTCGAGATGAGCCACGACGACGGCGGCATCGTCTGGCCCGCGGCGGTCGCGCCCTACCACGTGCAGATCATCTTGATGAAGCACGACGACGAGAACCAGAACCGCATCGCGGGCGAGCTGGCCGAGCAGCTGTCGGCCGCCGGTGCGGACGTGCTGATCGACGACCGCAAGGAGCGGCCCGGCCCCAAGTTCAAGGACGCCGACCTGGTGGGCATCCCCGTGCGGATCACGCTGGGCGACAAGGCGCTCGAGCAGGGGGGTGTGGAGCTCAAGCTCCGCCGGGACGCCGGCAAGGGCGACATCGTGCCGATGGACGAGGCCGTGCAGCGGGCGCTGGGCGCGCTCGAAGCGAAGGAGGGCTCGTGAGCGTGGCGGCCTCGGGTGCGGCGGATGCCGCCGAGGTCACGACGGCGTTGCCGCTGCTGGTCGTCGAAGACCTGGCCAAGACCTATCGCCTCGGGCGGGTGTCGGTGCCGGTGCTGCGGGGGGCGTCGCTTCAGCTGGCGGCGGGCGAGTGGGTGGCGATCCTCGGGGCGTCGGGCTCGGGCAAGAGCACGTTGCTGCACCTCATCGGCGGTCTGGACAAGCCCGACAAGGGCCGGATCCTGTTCGAGGGCCGGCCGCTGCGGAGCGTCGGCCGCGGCGGGCTGAACCGCTACCGCGCCCGCCACGTGGGCATCGTCTTCCAGTTCTACCACCTGCTGCCCGAGCTGGACGTGATGGCCAACGTGCTGCTGGGCGCCATGACCGGCCGGGGGGCCACCGGTGGCCTGGCCGGTGGCGGCGAGCGGATGGCCGAGGCGCGGCGGCGGGCCAGGAGCCTGCTCGACGCCTTCGGCCTGGGCGATCGGCTGCGGCACAAGCCCGCGGAGCTCAGCGGCGGCGAGCGGCAGCGGGTGGCCATCGCCCGGGCCCTGATCACCGATCCGCCGCTGCTGCTGGCCGACGAGCCCACGGGCAACCTGGACGCGGCCACGGGCGAGACCATCCTCGACTCGATCGAGGCCACCGTCCGCGGCGAGGGAGACGCGGCGCGGCCCCGCGCCCTGCTGATGGTCACCCACGACGAGCGGGTCGCCGCCCGGGCCGATCGCGTCGTACGGATGGTCGACGGCCGCATCGAGCCGGCCTGAGCCTGGGTCGTCCCACGGGGGCTAGATGCGGCCCGTGTCGGCCGCGGGGCGTAGTATGCTGGATGGGCCGGAGCGGGGATGTTCGGCTGGTGGACGCCTGCCCGCGGGACCACCGCCCGGCGAGACACGGTGCAGGGAAGCGGTCGCGTTGACACCATCAAGTGCAACCGGGCACCACGAGGCCGCCCTCTCGGACGGCCGCGTGATCACGCTGCGCGGCAGCGCGGGGTCGGTCACCGCCAAGGTCGAGCACCTGGGCGGCGGGCCGACGGTGGTCTTCCTGCACGGCCTGGTCGGCCTCAACGAGCACTGGGAGGATGTCGTCCGCCAGGTCGAAGCCTCGGTCCACTGCGTGCTGCTGCAGGTGCCGCTGCTCGATCTGCGGGGTGACGACTGCTCCATCGACGGCGTGACCCGCCTGACGGTGGATTTCCTCGAGCGGCACGTCGACGGGCCCGTCGTGCTGGTAGGCAACTCCTTCGGCGGGCACGTTGCGCTGCGCGTGGCGCTGCAGCGGCCCGATCTCGTCCGCGGGCTGGTGCTGGCGGGCTCGAGCGGGCTTATCGAGAAATCGATGGTGAGCGACGTGCAGCTGCGTCCCAGCCGGGCGTGGCTGGAACGGAAGATCGCCGAGCTGTTCCACGACCCCGAGCGGTACATGCGGGCCAGCGATATCGAGCGGGCCCACCAGCAGCTCTCCGAGCGGGGCGGGGCGCGAGCGATGGTGCGGCTTTCGCGGTCGGCCCGCCGCAACCACCTGGGCGAGCGGATCGCCAATATCGAGACGCCCACGCTGCTGATCTGGGGCCGCGAGGACATCGTCACCCCGCCCGAGGCCGCCGAGCAGTTCGCGTCCAGGCTGCCCAACGCCCGCATCGTGTGGTTCGATCGCTGCGGCCACGTGCCCATGATGGAGCACCCCGAGCCGTTCGCGGCCGAACTGGTGGACTTCGTCGAGAGCCTGGCCTCGGCGGCGGCGCGGTGAGCGCGCCCGATCCCAGCCGATCGACGGTGTACCTTCCGAGTCCGGGCGGGTTCCGGTGGACGTCAGCCATCGGGGCGGGGCTGGCCGCCAAGGTCCGGGGCCGCGCGCGGCGGCTGGGCGACCGCGGCTTCTGGCAGCGGCACACCGCGGGCATCCAGGCCCGCCAACTCCGCGGGCTGCTCGAGCGCGGGGCGGCCACGGCGTTCGGCCGCGAGCATGGCTACGACGCCGTCCTGCGATCGCCGGACGACCAGCTCGCCGCCGCGTACCGCACCGCCGTTCCTACCAAGGAGTACGTTGCGCTGCTGCCGTACCTGCGGCGGATGTACGAGGACGCCGAGCGGGACGTGCTGTGGCCGGGCTTCGTCCGCTGCTTCGCGCAGACCAGCGGCACGACCGCGGGCGACAAGCGGATCCCCATCAGCGACGCGATGATGCGTTCCAACTATCGCGCGTCGCTGGACATCTTCGCCCACGCGGTGCGGTGGGGCGTGCCGTTCTTCCGGGTGTTCGGCGGGCATGCGCTCTTCCTGGGCGGGTCGAGCGCGCTCACCGCGGGCGACAACGGCGTGATCATCGGCGACCTCTCGGGCATCGCCACGCAGCAGATCCGCTGGCCGCTGAGCGCCGTGTATTCGCCGGGCCGTGATATCGCCCTTATGGACCACTGGCCCACCAAGATCGAGGCCATGGCCGAGCGGACGGCCGCACAGGACGTCCGCATGATCAGCGGCATGCCCAGCTGGACGGTCGCGCTCTTCGAGCGGGTGCTGGAGAAGACCGGCACGCGGACCATCGAGGAGGTCTGGCCCCACCTGACGCTGTTCACGCACGGCG
The DNA here is from genome assembly GCA_039819165.1 of Planctomycetota bacterium. NCBI lineage: Bacteria > Pseudomonadati > Planctomycetota > Planctomycetota bacterium. The sequence continues at coordinate 432,537 of JBCBSM010000002.1, read as the reverse complement.
GGGTTCGGTACGACCCGTTCGCGCCCACGATCCGGCGGCTGTTCAGCGGCGGCGAGCGCGACATCCCCGTGCGGCTCGAGCTCTACCCCGCCAGCGAGGGGTTCATCGCCGTGCAGGACGAGCCGGGCGACCGCGGGCTGCGGCTGAACGCCGACCACGACATCTTCTACGAATTCGTGCCGCTGGAGGACGCCGGCCGCGAGGACCCGCCGGCGTTCTCGGTCCACGAGGTCGAGAAGGGCCAGCGCTACGTCGTGGTCATGACCACCTGCGCGGGGCTCTGGCGGTACCTCATCGGCGACGTCGTCGAGTTCGATGCCGTGCCCGCGGGCTTCGATGGCATCGGCGGCGACGGTCCCTGCCGGCTGCGGATCGTGGGGCGGCACAAGCTGTTCATCAATGCCTTCGGCGAGAACATCATCGTCGAGAACATCGAGACCGCCGTGGCGCACGCGGCGGAGGCCACCGGCATCGAGGTGGGCGAGTTCACCGCCTCGCCGGTGTACCCGGGCGATGGCCTGCGCGCCGGGCTGCAGCTGGCGGTGGAGGTAGCCGAGCCCTTCCGCGGACGGCTGGACGCCTTCGCGGCCGAGTTCGACGCGACGCTGCAGCACGAGTGCCACGACTACGAGGTCAAGCGGACCGACGGGCTGGGCATGGCCGCTCCGATCGTCTCGCCGCTGGAGCCCGGAGCGGTGCAGCGGTGGATGGCCGATCGCGGGAAGCTCGGCGGCCAGCACAAGGTGCCCCGCTGCGCCAACCACCGCGAGTTCATGGACGCGCTGGCGGGGCCGCCCGCGGCCGAGCCCGCGGCGCAGGGGCGGTAGGTCCGGGGCCCAAACGCGGCCGGCGGAGCCCTAAAGTCATGGCTGCCGGAAGGGGGGAGCCCAGCGGCCCGCACACGGGCCGGCCATCCATGCGGATATTGATCTCCAATCCCGACACCATCGGCGACGTGGTGCTCCGCCAGCCGCTATTCGCGGCTCTTGCCGCGGAGGGTCACGAACTGGCGGTCGTGGTGCGTCCGCTCGTCCAGCCCATCGCGGGGCTCGCGGCGCCAACGGCGAGGCTCATCGAGTGCGGCGCCAATCCCTACGAGGGCGGGCTCGAAGCCGACGACGAGTCGCTGGACGGCGTCGCCGAGGCCGCGCGCGAGTTCGCGCCCGACGTTTTCCTGGCGGCCCCATACACGTGGACGACGCTCGAGGCCCGCCTCGCGGGCGAACTGTCCGAGGCGCGCCGGATCGGGATGTCGGGCGGCCGCTTCGTGCCGCCGTCCTACCCGCCGCCCGCGGACGAGTCACGCTTCGACGAGATCATCCGCGTCAACGAGGACCTGCACGAGCTGCGCAAGTCCGAGGCGCTGGCGCGAGCGGTGCTCGGTCGGCGCGTGACCCTCGAGAATCCGACGCTCGACGTCGGCGATGATGCGCGGCACGCGGCCGACGCGGTGCTCGCCGGGCTGGACCTTCCGCGGGGCGAGTTCCTGGCGGCGTGCGTGGCGCACCACGAGCACACGGCCGTCCGCAACTGGCCCCCGGAGCGCTGGGTCGAACTGCTGGCGCACTGGTCGGCGAGGCACGGCCGGCCGCTGCTGCTGGTTGGCGGCGACGACGAGCGGCCGGTCGCGGACGGTATCGCCGAGGGCCTGGAGACCAAGGGGCTCGAGCCCCGCCGCTGGTTCGGCCGCGCCGAGGGCGACACCGTCGCGATGGCGGCGCTGCTCGAGGCGGCGCGGTGCTACGTCGGCCGCGATACCGGACCCATGCACCTGGCGGCGGCGGTGGGCCGGCCGGTGTTCGCGGTCTTCGGCGGGGGCACGTGGCCCCGCTTCCGGCCGCTGGCGATGCCGAGCTACACCATCACGCTCGCGGTGCCATGCTCGCCGTGCGATTGGCGGTGCGAGCAGCGGCGGTCGTACTGCGTCAAGGACGTGCCGCTGGCGGAGGTCCGGGCGGCGGCGGACCGCTTCGAGTCGGGCGCGATCGCCGGGGCCGAGGTCCGCCAGGTCGAGCCCAGTCGTGCCATGCTGGCGACCATCGCGGGCGACGCCACCCGGGCGGCCCAGGACTACAAGGCCGAGCTGCTGCGCACCAAGCGGGGGCTCGCCGACGCCGAGAACGAAGCACGGAGAACGAGGATGAGCGAATCGGCGGTGATGCAGCGGCTCGAGCGGCTGGAACAAGCGATCCAGCGCAACGCCGCCGGGGGCGACGCGCAGCGGCGCGCGAGCGAGATCTCCCGCAAGCTCGATCAGAGCAGCGCGCAGCTCGCCGAGGCTCGCAAGAAGCTCGCCAACGCCGCCGAGCGAGCCGAGAGCTCGGGCAAGCAGGCCCAGGCGCTCCGCGATCAGGTGGCCGAGCTGCGGCAGAAGCTCCAGGACAAGCAAGCGGCGATCGAATCGCTGCGTCGCGAGTCGGAGAAGAGGGTTGCAGAGGCCGAGCGTCGTGCCGAGCAGCGGATCGAGGAGGCCCGCGGCGAGGTCCGGGCCGCCGAGCAGGAGCGTGATGCCGCCCGGCAGGACGCTAGGGCACTCCGCGAGCGGGCCAGCAAGGTCGACGTCGCCACGCTGCGGAAGGACCTGTCCGCCGCCCGCCGCGTGGCCGCCGCCGCCCAGGGCCGCCAGCAGGACATGGCCCTCCGCATCGAGCGGCTGGTCCGCGAGCGGCGGGCGATCGAGAAGCTCGCCGACCAGCGGCTCGAGGCGCTCCAGTGGACGGAGAACAAGCTCAGCGAGCTGCTGGCGTCCCGCTGGCGGTTGCTCGGCCAGCGGCTGGGCGTCGCGCAGCAGCTTCCCTGGGAGGAGCAGGCCCGCCGCAAGTACGTCGGCGGCAACGGCCACGCGAGTGCGAGGAACGCATGAGCGCCACCACGATCTCAGAAAATCAAGGCGAGCTGCTCGAGGCGGCGCGGCGGCTGGCGGACCACCTCGCGTCGATCGATCTTCCCGCCGCCGCCGACGCGGCGGCGCTGGTGTCGGCCGCGGTGCCGACCGCCGGCCGGGTCGTGCTCGCGGCGGGAGTGCTGCCCGATGCCATCATGCGGGCGCTCGCGGGCGGTGGTGGCCAGGTCTTCGTTGCGGCGGGCGACGCCGAGAACGCGGAGGGTCTACGGCCGCGAGCGCCGGACGCCGCGATATCCAAGGCCACGCTGCACCGCACGCTCCGCGAGCTGCCGGTGCGGCCCACGCTCGCGATCGTCGCGGCGCGGGACGTTGCGGAGATCGACGCGGCGCTCGGCCCGCTCGCCGGGTGCATGGCGGCGGGCACGACGGCCATCGTGGTCGGCGCGGACGCCGCCGCGCTGCGATCGTCGCGGTATGCGGGGGCGTGGCGGGTCGTGCGGAGCGTCGGCAACGCGGTGGCGTTACGCCTCGACCAGGGGGGCGCGGGCGTCGAGCCGGCGGCGTGGCCCGCCGAGCAGTTTTCGGCCGTCCGCGAGCGGCTCGCACAATCGCGTGACGATGGCAGCGGTGACGCCACGACGACACGGACGCCCGTCGTTCGGCCCGCGCCCGGCGTCGGAGCGCGGGCGGGCGATGGGGAACTTGCGGCGGCGCTCGATCTTGCCCGGGTTGAGATCGATCCCCGGCCGCAGCGCCGGCTGCTGGAGGGGCTCGGTCGCTGGCCCTGGGTCACGCCCGATGCGGCGCCGCTGCCGTCGACGATGCCCGACGGCAGCCCCTGGCCCAGGATCACGATCGTCACGCCGAGCTACAACCAGGGCCACTTCATCGAGGAGACGATCCTGTCCATCCAGCGGCAGGGCTATCCCAACCTCGAGCACATCCTGATGGACGGCGCGAGCACCGACGACACCATGCGCGTCGCGGAGCGATACCGCGACCACTTCGCGGTGGCCGTCTCGGAGAAGGACAAGGGCCAATCCGACGCGCTCAACAAGGGGTTCGAGCGGGCGACGGGCGAGCTGCTCACCTGGATCAATTCCGACGACATGCTCGCGCCGGGCGCGCTGGCGGCGGCCGCGATCGCCTATCGCACGTCGGGGGCCGACTTCCTCAACGGCATGGCGCAGGTATTCAAGGATGGCAAGCTGAGCCACCAGTGCATCACGTCGTGCGCGGACGGCCCGATGCCGCTGCGGGACATGCTCGACCTGGAGAACTGCTGGCTTACTGGCCAGTTCTGGTGGCAGCCCGATTGCTTCTTCACGCGGGATCTGTGGGAGCGGGCGGGGGCGCACGTCCGCGTCGACTGGTACTACTCGATGGACTACGAGCTGTGGCTCCGCTTCGCCGAGGCGGGCGCCCGGGTCCACAGCATCGGCCGGCCCATCGTGTGGTTCCGAACCCACGACGACCAAAAGACCAGCGAGGACGGCGGCGGGGGTTTCAAGGGCGAGCTTCCCAAGGTCGTCGCCGATTTCTGCGAGACGAGGAAGATGGAGCCGGAGCCCCGCGAGAAGGAGACGCCCAAGAAGCGGCTCCGCGTGCTGCTGCTCAACGACGTGGGCTTCGAGTACGGCGCCGGCATCGGCCAGCGACGCGTGGGCCAGGCGTTCGCGTCCGCGGGCCACCACGTCGATGCGCTGTCGGCCACGATCACCGAGCCCTACCGCGAGTCCACCGAGATCGCGGTCGCCGACGTGCTGGAGGCCGTCGCCGCCAAGAAGCCCGATCTCGTCGTCGTCGGCAACGTCCATGGCTCGGGCATTACCGCCGAGGCGCTCTCGGCCGTTGCGGCAAGGCACGAGACCGTCTTCCTGATGCACGACCAGTGGCTGCTGACCGGCAAGCAGACCTACGTGGGCGACGCCACCGACCACCTGCACGGCGGCGTGTCGCGGGAGGCCCTCGGGGCGTCCTACCCCGTGATGCCGGCCGATCGCATCCGGCCGACGTGGGAGGCGCAGCGGCGTTTCCTCACTGGGTCGGATCGGCTGACGGTGCTGACCAACAGCCGATGGATGGCCCGGTGCGCCGAGGACGCGCTCGCGGCCCCGATGGCCGATGCCGAGGATGGCACGCCGGTCGATCTTGGCCACCGCCCGCCCGTGCGGCCGATCACGCTCGGCCTGGATGCCCAGGTCTTCCGCCCGCGGGATCGGGCAACCTGCCGGGATCTGCTCGGCTTGCCGCCGGACGACTTCATCGTGATGGCGTCGGCCTGCTCGCTCGACGACGAGCGCAAGGGCATCGCGCTGCTGGCCGACGCGATGCGGCAGCTGGATCTGCCCGATGCGACCGTCGTCGGCGTGGGCTACGTGCCGCCTAAGGCCGAACTGCCCATCCCCGGCATGCGGGCGATGGGCTACATGCGCGACGCCCAGCGGCTCGCCATGCTGTACTCGGCCGCGGACGTCTTCGTCGCCCCCAGCACCGATGAGGCCTTCGGCCAGGTGTTCATCGAGGCGGCCGCCTGCGGCACGCCGAGCGTCGGCTTCCCCGTCGGCGGCGTGCCCGAGGCGATCCGCGACGGCGTGACGGGCGTCGTTGCGCGGGAGGTCGGCGCCGGGGCGCTCGCCGAGGCGATCGAGCTGCTGCACCGCGACGAGGCGTACCGCCGCGACCTGGGGCGCTGGGCCCGAATCCACGCGGAGAACGAGTTCTCGCTCTTCGCCTCCTACCAGCGGATCCACACGGCGCTCGCGTCCAGCGGCGCCGGGTCGCGGATCGGACTGTCCCGCAAGATCGACTTCACCCGGCCGGCACCGATGCCCGACCAGCCCGCGCTGATTCGTCCGACCTTGCCGGCGTATGAGCCTCGCTGGGGCTTCGAGTACTGGCAGCCGGCGATGCCCGAGAAGAACCTAGGCCGGCACCGCTGGATCAAGGGCGGCTCGGCGGGCGCGATCATGCACGCGTCGAAGCCGGGACCGGCGAAGCTCGCGCTGACCTGCCGCAACCATCTCAAGGGTCAGCGGCTGCGGGTCGTCGTGAACGGCAAGCCCGCCGGCGAGATGGCGGTGCCGGTGACCGGCGAGCTGGCCGACCACGCCATCACGCTGCCCGTGCGGCTCAAGAAGGGCGCCAACGACGTGCAGCTGCACCTGTGGAAGTGGAAGCTGGCGGGCCCGCGGCCGCTCTCGCTCCTGCTGACGGACTTCACGCTGATCGAGGACTAGCTCTGGCCCCCGGAGCGCGTCCTGGGTCACGGGAGTTCTACGCCGCGCCGTCCCGTGGGTCGCGCCGGAAGTAGGTCAGCTCGACGTCCTCGCCCGTGGGCCTTACGCGCGACAGGCGCAGCCGGACGCCGGCCGACAGCACCGCCGCCACGCGGCCGACGGCGACGGATCGCGCCAGGTCGTCGCCCAGCATGAGCGGTGCGACGTAGGCGATCGCCATGTCCACCGCGTCGGCCTCGAGCAGCGAGCCCAGCAGCCCCGCGCCGCCCTCGACCAGCACCGATCCGATGCCGTGCCGCTCGTGCAGCAGCCGCAGCGTCGCCGAGATGTCTAGCCCCCGGGGTCCGGGCGGGCAGGGCAGGATCTGGACGCCGGCGTCGCCGAGGCGTGCGCGCGCATCGGCGGCGATCGCCGCGGTCGCCAACGCCGCGTTGCAGCACGCGATGGTGGGGGTCTCGCGGGCGGTCCGCACGAGCTGGCTGTCGGCGGGGAGATCGAGGTCCGGGTCGAGCACGACGCGCGCCGGCCGACGGCGGGGGTGTGCGCCGCGGGCCGTCAGCCGCGGGTCGTCGGCCAGCACGGTGCCCATGCCCGTCAGGATGGCGTCGACCCGCCCGCGGAGGGCGTGCACCCGCCGCCGCGACGCGTCGTTGGAGATCCAGCGACTCTCGCCGCTCCGGGTGGCGATTCGGCCGTCGAGCGTCTGCGCCCACTTGGCGACGACCCACGGCAGCCCCGCCGAAACCCGCCGGCGGAACGGGGCCGACACCGCGGCCGCTAGCGCACTGGCATCGCTCCACCGCGCCCGCAGGCCCGCGTCGCGCAGCGCCGCGGCGCCGCCCGCGGCCTGGGGGTTGGGATCGGCGGCGGCGTACACGACCTCGGCGAGGTTCGCTTCGCGTAGGGCCTCGGCACACGGCGGCTGGTTGCCCGTGTGCGCGCACGGCTCCAGCGTGACGTAGGCGGTCGCGCCCGCCGGGTCGTGGCCCCGTCGCCGGCAGTCGTCGAGTGCGCGACGCTCGGCGTGGGCCTGGCCGAACACGCGGTGGGCGCCCACTCCCAGGATCTGGCCATTCCTGGCGATTACGCAGCCCACCATCGGGTTGGGCTCGACCCGGCCGAGCCCGAGCAGCGCCAGCCGCCCGGCACGATCGAGCATGGCGCGATCGAGGCGTGCGGGATCGGTGGGCGCGCGATCGGCGGGTGGGCGATCGGCGTGCGCGTGGTCCGGTCCGGCGTCCGACATCACGACAAGCTAGGCCTACGCGAGCCGGATCATCGCCCGGCGGTTGGTCTCGTCCAGGACGTCGGCCATGTCGCCAAGCCATCGCCGCGCGTCGGTGGTGTAGCCCGCGGTCGGGCGGATGCCCGGCCGCCGCGCCCCCCAGTAGGCGTTGAATCGCTCCATCAGCATCTCGCGGACGAGCTTGGCGGCCATAGACGCCAGCGCCACGGGGAAGTGCTCCAGTTCCGCCTCGGGCTGCACCCGGACGCGGGCGTCGGCGAGGCCGTCGATGGCGTACACGCTCGCCGCGGGTGCTTCGGCCACGGGCGTCACGCTCCGGCCCAGGACGTCCGCGAGCGCGGCGGCGTAGCGGGTGCGGCCACCCTGGCGATCGAGCACCATCCGCACGCATGCCGGCTCGTCGGTGCCGGCGATCGCCGAGAGCATCGTGGGAAGAGCCTCCTTCATGGCTGCCAGCGTCGTTGCCGCCTTCGATCCGCCCCGCTCGATGATCGCGTTGAATCGGTCCTCGCCCATTGCGATGACTCGCAGTGCGCGGATCTCGACACCCCCAGCCGGCAACGCGGCGCGGAGCGCATTGGCGGCGATCGCCATCTCGGCTGCGTCGGCGTGGGCGGGGAAGCCGGCGGGCGCACCGGCGTACCACGGCTGCGGCGGCATGCCGACGCCCAACGCCTCGAACAGATCCGCGTCCGATGCCGCCACAGCAGAGCCCGCGGCGCGGGCGAAGGCCGACACCGTCCGCTCGGCCTCGCGGAGGCGACCCGGCCCGGAGGCCAGCGGCTGGCAGGTCTTCTTGGAATCGGCGACGACGAGCCGCCCGGCGGCGCCGCGGACCGCCGGGCTGACTGCGCCCGCGAGCTGGCTCCACAGATCGGGTGCGGCCCCGCCGGGCGTCCAGGGTCGCACCACGAGCCAGGCCACGCCGACGCACAGCGGGCCGAGCATCGGCCCGTAGCCCGCCTCATCGATGCCGACGTAGTGCAGCGTCTGCGCGTCCATGGAACCCCATCCGCGGCTTCATCTTTCGTGCATTGTTCAACAAGATTTGATGAACCCCCGTCGCCCGAAGCCGCATCGGCACGCTAGCGCAATCTGCATGATTCCTGAGCATCCCGGCAGCGCGGCTCTGGCCGGCTTTCGGCCCTTCATCGTGAAATCCGCGGCATGCACGGGAGTTGGTGCACGTCCGGCCATGCAGGCGCCGCATGCGTCTTAGCAAAATCTAAATACATCGCGTGCGAGCGGCTGTCGCTCGGGGGTGTCGCCTTAACGAAGGCGTAGCTCGCAACCATCGCCCTTTGCGTCCGCGCGGCCGTTGCGGTCCTGGGCGTCCTCGCGATCGTCTGTACCATCATCGCACGGACCCTAGCCGTGCCCGCCGTCCATCAATGGACCTGGTTTTCCGGGGGAATTTAATGATTCGCAGAGTGCAACGCACGCCGTCCAACAAATCGCTCAAATCGGCCACAAGACCCGCTTTCACGCTCATCGAGCTGCTCGTCGTCATCGCCATCATCGCCCTGCTGATCGGCATCCTGCTGCCTTCGCTGGGTCGGGCTCGCGACGCCGCCCGCCAGATCAAGGCCGCGGCGCAGATCCGCGGGGTTGGGCAGTCGGTCACCGCCTATACCGTCGACAACACGTTGTTCCCGCCGGCGTATGTCTACGGCAATTCCCCCGATGGGGAGGATTGGGACGTCAACGATCAGATCGAGAGCCATCCGACGCCCTCGAACGGGTACATCCACTGGTCGTGGGCGTTGTTCGAGAGCGGCAACATCAAGGGCGACGCCTTCGAGTCGCCGGCGGTGCTCAACGGGGGCGCTCCCGCCACGAATCCGGGGCGCGACCCCGACGACTGGGAACCGGGACAGGTGAACGACACCGGCGGCACGATCGGCGCCCCGACGCCCGAGGATCGCCAGTTGAAGCGGATGGCGTTCACGGGCAATGCGGCGATCTTCCCACGCAACAAGTTTTCCATCGCCACGCCCCGGCGCAACCGGCTGGTGAATCCCGACTGGATCAACAGCCATTCGGAGACCATTCTGGCGACCGAGTTCGCTGATGGCCGCGACTGGGGCACCCTCCGCGTCTCCCAGGTCATCAAGAGCCACCGCCCGATCACGCCCTTCATCGGCAAGAGCGCCGGCCAGGACGTGTACCGCGAGCCGCCCGGCAGCGGCGGCGGCGAGGCCCGGTTCGCCTACCCCGACCCCGATCGCGACATTACCGAGCCCGGGGATGGCGCCATCGAGGACGCTCGGACCAATCTCAACGCCGTTGGCCGCACCCACGGTGGCAAGGCGAACTTCGTGTTCGTCGACGGCCACGTGGACCTGATGGACGTCCGCGACAGCATCCGCGAGAACCTCTGGGGCGAGCGGTTCTACAGCCTCACCGGTACCAACATCAAGGTGGACTTGTACGAAGAAGATGGCTAACCAAACCCGCGACGGCCGCGGTAACCCGCGGCCGCTCGTGTTTCAGAACACGCGCGTACACGCCGCGTTCGTTGGCCCGATGCGTGGCGAGAGGAGAGCCGCCGATCGCGCGATCGGCGGTCGGGCCGAAGCACCGTGGTAGATGAGAGATTCCGCATGAACACCATGATTCGCGTCTCGACCCTGCTGGCCGCGTGCGGCCTGGCCGCCGGCGCCGCCGCCCAGGACGTCCGTGTCACCGAGATCCTGTACAACCCGCTGTTCCAGCCCGACAATTCCTGGGAGTTCGTCGAGATCTTCAATGCCTCCGATAGCGACATCGATCTCACCGGTTGGGTGATCGACGACATCGGCGGCGACCCCGTCGGCGCCGCCAACATCGCCGGCGGCACCCTCCCGGCCGGCGGCACCGCCGTGCTGTACAACGGCGGCGATCTGACGCTCGCCGATGTCGAGGCCGCCTGGGGCACCGGCATCAACTTCGTGGCCGTCGATCCCTGGCAGGCCCTCAACAACGGCGGCGACCAGTTCGGCCTGTGGGACAGCTTCGCGGCCCACGGCGGCGTCCGCGACTTCTCGGCCGCCGTCGTCGACATCACCTACGACGACGATGGCACGGTCTGGCCCGCCGATGACGGCGTGTCCTCGATCTACCTGACCAACCCCTTCTACGACGACACCGACGGCACCAGCTACGCCCTCTCGACCGCTGGCAAGGACGGCGCCGTCGAGAGCGCCCCGGCCGGCACCGGCCCGGACGTCAGCGTCGCCAGCCCCGGCGTCACGCCGCTCGACTTCGCGGTCCAGGGCCCGTACCTGATCAACATCTCGGGTGCGACCCTGTTCGCCAGCTTCTTCGAGGCGCCCGCCTCGACCAACGACTTCCTCGATCCGGACTTCGATGGATTCGCGCGGCGCATCGGCCCGGGCGTCGACCAGCTCGCCCCCGCCGGCCAGCGCACCGTGCCCTTCGACGACGACGCCCACTGGATCGTCACCTACCGCTCGACCGGCTCGGGCAACGGCTTCGCCGAGTTCGTGCTGACCAGCGATCCCGATGGCCCCTTCGGCGGCGGCGGCTTCCCCTTCTTCGACGAGACCCGCGACGATGATGATCCGCAGGTCGGCCTGTTCTCCGAGGACGCCGAGAACGCCCTGGCCAACCGCGAGCTGTTCATCAACGAGGACACCGGCCCGGTCGCCGGCGTCTTCAATGTCGCCAACCCGGGCGGCTCGCCGTTCCGGTCGGCCACCGACGGCAGCTTCCTGGCAAGCACCTACACCTTCCCCGGCACCGAGAGCGCCGGCGGCAAGCGCATCGACATGGGCGTCCTCGACGTGCCGTCGTCGTGGTTCGTGACCATCGCCGGCACCGGCTCGTTCGAGGCCAACCCTGGCGCCGTGGGCTACGGCGATTCGGGCATCTCGTCGGTCGAGAAGGACGGCACGCCCAGCGGCCAGGGCCAGGGCCTCAAGGATCTGGGCGGCCTGTCGCTGTTCGATCCCACCAACCCGCCGGCCATCGACGCCACCGACGTGATCTTCGACACGCCGATCGCCTTCGTGCCCATCGCCCCGGTCGTCAACTACGGCGTCGGCCTCAGCGAGATCGACATGAGCGACCTCCGCTACGGCAACGCCACCGGCCGCCGCAGCAACGGCGAGAACCTCGTGTTCGTCGTCCGCGACTCGGGCTCGGGCACCCGCAACGGCTTCCAGAACTCCATCGGCCTGGATCCCTCGTGGGGTCGCGGCGAGAACATCGGCGTCAAGAACAACCGCGCCGAGTTCAACATCCTCGGTCCGGACTTTGTGCCGGGCAACAAGGGCGGCTCGGGCTCGCTTGAGCAGACCGTCATCAACACCCGCCTGGCCATCGGCCACACCGGCGCCGAGCGCCTGAGCCGCTGGCTCTTCTCGGGCCAGGCCAACATGCTGGCCGTCCGCAACGACCTCCAGGGCGGCACCGAGTTCTCGCGTGCGGTCATCGACGAGGTGCTCGACAACGACGCCAACGGCTACACCATCGGCGGCCCCGAGAGCTTCACGACCATCGGCTCGCCGAAGGCCGTCGCCCCGTCGCTGGGCGGCGAGGCCGGCTCGACCCTGCCCCCGATGGCCAACGAGCAGGCCGCGGCCTACCTCAACAACATCACCGGCAGCATCTCGGTGTTCGAGGATGATCCCACCGTCCCCGAGGCCGAGTTCACCCCGGCCGAGTTCCTGGCCCGCAACTTCACCCTGACGGCTTCGACCGACTTCGTCCAGGACCTCAACGATCCGTTGAACCTGATCGCCAACCCGGACTTCAACCAGTCGCTGCAGGACTTCATCCGCGTCAACAGCGACGTGCTGGGCGACCCGCGGGCCCAGGACTTCGACTTCGACGAGGCCGGCTTGGTGCCCACCCGCACCACCGGCGTCACCTACACCGACGGCGTTGTCGGCGGCGGCAACTACGTCGACCAGTCCGGCGCCCCGGTGCTCTACGCCTCAGAGCTGTCCGACCGCAACAAGATCGCCGGCGACTTCGATAATGACGGCGAGCGAAACCTGGACGACCTCGACGAGCTGGTCGAGGCCCTCGAGGATCGTGCAGGCTTCGAGCCGGGCAGCGATCTCGTCCTCGAGATCATCGGCGACTTCGACGGCGACGGCAACTTCGACGCCGATGACGCCCGCTACGCCGCCGATGGCCTGGCGATCGATCCCACGACCGGCCTGCTCGATCGCGTCGCCGGCTTCACGGCCATCGACGACGCCTCGGCCAGCGGCAACTTCTTCATGACCACCATCGGCGATGGCTCGATCGCCTACTCCAGCGGCGATTCCCGCTTCGACGTGTCCAACGCCGCGGGCCTGACCACGCCGGGCTGGTCGCCCGAGGCCGGCGCCGATGGCGTCGTCGACGCCAACGACCGCGCCTACATCCAGGCCCAGATCGACGCCGTGGGCGACGGCGAGGCCAACTGGGACGACATCGCCGAGGCGGTGCTCTTCGATCTCTCGGCCGACGTCACCGGCGACCTGGTGGTCAACCAGGACGACCTCGACGCCATCGACGCGCTGCTCGGCACCGGCTGCCCGGTCGACCTCGACGGCGACGGCGAGGCCACCATCTTCGACTTCCTCGAGTTCCAGAACCTCTTCGACGCCGGCGACCTGGCCGCCGACTTCGACGGCGATGGCGAGCTGACGATCTTCGACTTCCTCGAGTTCCAGAACCTCTTCGACGCCGGCTGCCCGTAATCGGCATCGCGGCGTAGAAGCCCAAGGGGGCACGCACCCTGGCATGCTCGATACCAGCACCCCGGACGCATCGTCCGGGGTGTTTTCGTGTACGCCGGCCAGCAGACGCCGCATGCACCCGCCCGGCGTGAGGACGGACCTCAATCAACGCTCAGGGTTCGGCGGCCCGCGGGCCGAACGCGATCCCCTCTGCTACGCGGCGTCGGTGGACGCACCGGCGTCCGCGTCTTGCCGCGCCCGGATGTCGGCCAGCGACGGCCCGGCCTGAGCGGCGGGCATCGCGGGCATCGCGGGAAGGCCGCCGCCGGCGGAGATCGCCGACTGCGCCTCGGCCGTCTCGGGTCCCTCGTTGCCGATGCGGATCGCCTCGGATCCGCCGCGGCCCGCGAAGGCCAGCCCCAGCATCTCGGCGTCGAAGCCCTCGGGGGCCTCGCCCGTCCGCGCGTACACGTAGAGCACGGCGGTGAGCACCGTCTCGAGCGTCATGGAGACCAGCATCATGAAGCCGAACCATGCCAGGCACAGCAGGATGGTGATGCCGATGACGATCGGATCGCCGGTGGCGAAGCCCAGCAGCATCACGGGCACGCACAGCAGCGTGCCGAGCACGACGACGAGGTCGGTCGCCCAGTTGGCCACCAGCCCCTCGCCCCAGGTCTGCCGCATCAGGCTGAACGATCGACCGATCGCCTGGTGCGCCGGGGCTCGCTCGACGATCAGCACCGGCACCACGAAGTAGGTGATGGCGGTCCACGCCGACCCCAGCAGCAGCGCGATGATCTTGCCGACGAGCTTGGAGCGTTGCTCGATCATCTTGAGCGCAAAGCCCACCGATGCCGCGATGAGCGCCCACAGGATGATCAGCGAGAAGCGATCCCAGGCGATCCGCAGGCCATCGGTCAGCTTGTAGTCCCGTCCATCGAGGTAGAGCATCGTGACGCCGACGAGGGCCGAGTTGAAGAACAGCATCACCAGGTAGCAGCAGAAGTACATCAGGAAGAGCACGAGCATGTGCCCGATGCCGGCGTTGGGATCCTCGGACGCGAGGATCGCCTGCCCCGTGGGCGTGCCAACCAGCGGCAGCACGAAGCTCGCGAGCACAACGGCGCACGCGATGGTGCTGAAGAAGGGGAAGACGAGCAGCTTGGGATTCTGCCGGAGCAGGCCGACGCTCGCCATGCCGAGCGACCAGCCGTTGCGGAACCGCGTGAACATGCCGAGGCCTCCAGGGGTGCGGGCATACCCGCCGGTGGCATCGGGGTTCCTGGGGCGGTGGTTCGCCCAACCGCCGCGGCATCGCGGACGCGATCGCCGGTAGAGCCATCTGGCGCGGTCACGCGGCCCATCGCCGCCGCGGCTGCCGCTCGGGCCGGTCCGGTCAGCCCCGGCGGAGCACGAGCGCGGGCCGGTAACTCCGCTTGAGGATGGCCCTCGCGTCGGCGCCCATCCAGCTATCGAGCACGCCGGCGTAGACGTGGCGGAAGTCCAGCGTGTGCTTCAGGTCGCCGTTGTCCAGGTCGCTCATCGACGGGTGGGTGCCGTGGATGCCGGGGCGGACCATGGGCCCGAAGAGGAACATCGGCGCGGCCGTCCCGTGATCGGTGCCGCCGCTGGCGTTCTGCGATACGCGACGGCCGAACTCGCTAAAGGTCAGCGTCATGACGCGGCCGTCGTTGCCCTGCTCCTTCAGGTCGCGGTAGAACGCGCGGATCGACTGGGCCATCTGTCCCAGCAGCTGCGCGTGCCGCCCGAAGCGTCCGCCCTGGCCGGCGTGCGTATCGAAGCCGCCCAGCGTCGCGTAGAAGATGCGGGTCTTGAGCCCGGCGCGGATCATCTGGGCGATCATCGCCAGCTGCTGCGCCAGCGGGTTGCCGGGGTACTGCACCAGCGGCCGCAGCGCGACGGCCCTGCGGATCTGCTCGCTGCTGACCTGCGCATCCAGCGCGGTCTTGGTCAAGAACGAGGCGTTGGATCCGTCGTTCCCATCCGCCGGCTCGTGCGAGTTGAGCGCGTGGTACTCGTCGGTGAGCCGCGCGTCGTGATCCTCGCCCAGCCAGCGGAACAGGTCGGCGGTCTCGAAGGCGACCGGCTGGATCTGGCCGCCCTGCATCGCCAGCGGGGCGCTGCGGCCGATGGCGACCGCGGGGGGCGCGCCGTTGCCGGCCTTCACCTGCGCATCGGGACGCGAGCCGCTCTCACCCGCGCCGAATCCGACGCACTCGCTATCCAGGTAGCGACCCAACCAGCCCGTGCCCACGCCGCTGGTGTCGGCCGTGTGCCAGATGTCCATGCTCTTGAAGTGCGAGCGATTGGGGTTGGGGTAGCCTACGCCCTGGAAGATCGAGCACATGCCCTCGTCGTACAGCTCCTTCATCGGGGCGAGCGAGGGGTGCAGGCCGAGGCCCAGCTTCTCGCTGATCGGCAGCACGTTCTCCTTGGAGACGTTCAGGTTCCGCCGGGCTCGGTAGTACTCGTCGCTGCCGTAGGGGATGACGGTGTTCAGCCCGTCGTTGCCGCCCGAGAGCTGCACGATGACCAGCACTTGGTCCTCGGGCACGCCCGCGAGGCTGCCCAGCAGGTCCGAGGGTGCGGGCAGGCCGAGCGCCGACGACTGGACGAAGCCCGGCGCCATCACCGAGGCCGACGCCAGCATCACGCCCCGGCCCAGGAAGGTCCGCCGCGTGAACGCCTTGCTGTTGTGCAGATCCATCGTCGTGCTTCCTTCGTCGTGAACCGGTCGTCCTGAGTGTCGTTCTGTTGCGCGGGGCCACGAGAGGCTAGCAGAGCTGGTATTCGGGCATCGCGGTGACCAGCAGCAGCATGTCCCGCATCGCTTCGCTCGATGAGCCCCGCGCGCTCCGCAGCGCGCCGGCGAGCGGTTCCCGGGCGTGCCCGGGCACGCGGCCCAGCGCGTACCGAAGCACCGATCGCACCGTGTGCGCTTCGTCCCCGGCACCGAGCGCCTCGGCCAGCTGCCCCAGGATCGGCCCGGGGTCGTACACCTGGCGATCGGCCAGGGCGTCCGCCCCGCCCGGCTTGCGGCCCGTCAGCAGGAACGCCAGCGTGTTCTGGCGGATGAACATCGTCGACGTGTTGATCCACGCCCGGCCGCCGGCCCATCCCGCAACGCTCGGCGGGAACAGCAGGTTCTGGCCCATCAACTCCATCGCATCCAGCAGCACCGACAGGTCCCGCACCGGCGTGCGCAGCTCCCGCACGCCGCCCACGACCAGCTCGGCCGGGCTCTTGATGTGCTCGCCCCGCACCGCGTCCGAGTAGAAGTGGTTGCTCAGGAACAGCTCGCGGAGCAGCGGCTTGATCTCGTACTTCGATCGCCGGAAGACGCTCCGCATGTTCCGCAGCGCTTCGGCGGCCTCCCGCGGGTCGTCGCGGTTGCTCTCGGGTAGGTCGGCCACGAAGTAGCGGTACAGCTTCCGCGTCATGAACTCGGCGGTGGCGTCGCGCGACAGGATCGCGTTCACGAAGCCATCGCCGTCGAGGCCGCCCCGCGCGCCCAGGATCGATTTGGGACCCTCGTCGTGGTTGCCGCGATCGAAGTAGAACTCGTCGTCGCGGAAGGTGTAGCCCGTGAGCGCCCGCGCGCCCTCCTTGATGTCCCGCTCGGTGTAGTTGCCCACGCCCAGGCTGAAGAGCTCCATCAGCTCCCGGGCGAGGTTCTCGTTGGGTTGGCCCTTGCGGCTGTCGTTGTTGTCGAGGTAGGCGAGCATCGCCGGGTCGCGGATGATCTCGAACATCAGGTCCGCGTAGCTGCCCAGCGCGTGCCGGCGGAATCGCTGGTTCTGCAGGTACATGTGGTAGCTGTTCTCGATCGTGCGGTAGCTGGTCGCGAAGTGGCCGTGCCAGAACAGCGTCATCTTCTCTTCGAGTGGCCGGGGCGTCTCGATCATCCGCTCCAGCCACCACCGCTGCACGCCGCGGATCTGCCGGCGGTCCTCCCGCTGGGCCTGCTGCCGCATGGCCCGCAGGCGTGCGAGGGTGTCCTCGTCTCGCTGCCGCCGCGCCAGCGCGGCCATCCGCTGCTCTTCCTGCGTGTAGGGGCGGATGATGTTGGGATCGAACAGGTCGGCCCGCGGATCTTCGTAGGGGATCTCGTCGGCGCTCAGCAGGTAGTCCACCGCGCGCTGGGGGCCCAAACGCTCGATCGCCGAGATCTGGTCGGGCGTCGCGCCGAAGCCCGCCCGCCACAACAGGTGCCGCGCCTCGTCGAAGCCGAAGTCCTGCCGGTCGATGGGCCGCCAGATCTCCCGGCGTGGCGTGCGCCGCGGCCGCTCCTTCGGCCGGGTGCCGTCCTGCGTCGCCTGTCCCGCTGCGGTCGTTTGGGCCATGGGAGGCCTCCCGCGCATCCGATATCGAATCGCCAGGGCGAGCATCGGCCCGCCCGTACCCGAGTGGTAAACGGAATCTATGAGGCAGCATTGCAGCGCGTTGCCGCGAATGGTCCTAGATCGATGCGGGCGGCTCCGGACGCGTCTACCCCGGCTGCACCGCCGCACGGGCCGGCCGTGCGTGCACCGCGGGGCGGGCCAGCCCGGCCCACACGACCGCGGCGCTGGCGATGGCGATCAGCCCGGCGCCCGTCGCCTGGTGCAGGAAGGTCACGATCGCCTCGGCCACCGGCACCGGTGGGACCGCCTGCAACTCGCCGGCGGTCGGCACCGTCCGCGGCGGGGCGCCGCTGACGACGAAGAACGTCACCCAGCCCAGCACGAACTGCCCGAACACGATCAACGCCAGCAGCAGGCCGATGCGGCCGCACGCGCGGGCGGCCGTGCGCTCGTGCGGCGTATCGGCCGACGCCGACGGCCCGCGTCCCTGCGCCACCATCGCGAATCCCGTGATCGCCGCCGCCAGCACGACCACGACCGAGAAGCCCATGTGCCCGTGCAGCGCCCACGGCGCCAGGTGCTCCTCGGCGTGGCTGCCGTGGCGGTGCAGCGCGCCGAGCGTCAGCTGCAGCACGAGCGCCGCGAGCAGGAACCACGCCGCCCCGCGCACCCAGGCGCGGGCGGCCCCGTCGGCGCGCAGCGTCGCGGCGCTCGGCGATAGCCACGCCGCAAAGAGCACCGTCGACGCGAAGAACACCTGTCCGAGCACGCCGTGGATCGATCCCAGCAGCGGGCTGGCCTCGGTCACCCTCGTGCCGCCCAGCACGCCCTGCGCACCGACCATCAGCAGCAACGCCGCCGCCGCCTGCGCGGGACGTTCCGCCGCGAGCCCCCGCAGGAACCACGCGACGCTTGCGACGCCGATCAGCAGCGCCACGCCGCCGAACGCCAGGCCGTCGAGATCCCCGCGCGTGTGCATCGCCATGCCGCCCACGAGCAGCAAGCCGCACACCAGCACCGCCGCCACCGAGATGCGCAGGTCCCAGCGTCTCCGCATCGATCGCTGCGACCACACCAGCACGGCCTGGGCGATCATCGTCACGCCCACCAGCGTGCCGAACAGGCGATGCGAGTGCTCCAGGAAGATCCGCGGATCGGCCATCAGCGCGATGGGATAGAGGAACATGTTGGCGCCGTAGCTGCCGGGCCAGTCGGGCACCGCGAGCCCCGCGTCGGTGCTGGTGACCAGGCCGCCCAGCAGGAGCAGCGGGACCACCGAGAGCACCGCCACGATCGCGAAGCGGGCGGTCCACCGGGCCAGCGGCACCGGCGAGGGGTTCGCGCGCAGCAGGCCGGCGATGCCGCCGGCGACCCCGCCGAGCGCCACGCCGAGGCCGAGGAAGCCGAGCATCGCCGTCTGGCCCGAGGGCGTGAGCGACGCGGCGGCCTCGCCGGCGGCCCGGGCGGCCTCATCGGCCTGCTCGGACACCAGCGAGCCCATCACCAGCAGGTTGAGGGCGGCCGCCACCAAGCCCGTGGCCGCCCCAACGGCGATCCCCAGCCGCCTCCCGGCGCATCCGCCCGCGACGGCCGCGCCCGCGGCCAGCAGCAGCACCATGGCCGGCCCGGAGAGCCCCGCGGGCAGGTCGATCCAGGGCTGGTGCGCCACCAGCCACGCCAGCCACATCGAGATCGCGGCCGCAAAGCCCAGCACGATCGTGGGTCCGGCGATGCGGCTGGGCGGTGCGGAGTCGCGCGTGCTGCTGGCGTTAGCCGTACCTGATGCCATGCCCTCCGAGCTCCCCCTGCATGAATGAGACTAGATCTCAATTACGGTAAGACAGTACTTTTTTCTGTCTAAGTGTACACCAAATCGGGTGCTGAGGGTCGACAGAGGGGAGAATGCCGTCCGCGGTCCGGGATGCCGGGTGGCGAGATGCGGGATGGCAGTCGGGCCACCCGCGGCACGGCAAGTTTTCGGGAGGCGTCCGGTGTCCGCACGATTCCCCGTCTGGATGAACCTGCTGCCCACGGCCGGCGCCCTGGGCACGGTGTGCGGCGCGATCCTGGTGATCGCCGTCGTCACGCACTACTTCACGCCCTCCTACTGGGAGGTCGGCTACATGCCGGTGCAGCCGGGATCTGGCTTCAGCCACCAGATCCATGCTGGCAAGCTCGGCATGGACTGCCGCTACTGCCACACCAACGTCGAGAAGGCGGCCCACTCGAACGTCCCGGCGGTCTCGACGTGCATGGGCTGCCACACCGAGGGCATGCTGGCGCCGACGTACGACCCCGGCGAGAAGGTCGAGTTCGTCCGCACGGCGTGGGCCGACGACGAGAGCATCCCGTGGGTGCGGATCCACAAGCTGCCCGACTACGTGCGCGACTTTCCGCACCACATCCACGTCAACGCGGGCGTGAGCTGCTACAGCTGCCACGGCCAGATCGAGGGCATGCCGGTGGTCTACCAGGCGCACAGCCTGAGCATGGGCTGGTGCCTCGACTGCCACCGCGACACATGGGACGACAAGGACGATCCGACGGCGGTCGCCAAGCGGCTCGTGCCGCACGACAAGGTCACCGACATCGAGTGGGTCGAGACGGTCTGGCTGGGCGATTGGATGGGCACCGACCGGCAGGCCGTCGCGGTGCAGCAGCTGATCGAGGGCATCCGCAGGGCGCCGCCCGAGAACTGCGGCGCGTGCCACTACTAGGGACGGCTCCCGGAGCGCACCATGGCGGATAAGACCATCGATCAGTGTCCCTCGACCCGCGGCGCCAAGGCCGTCGATCGGACGCCCCGCACGCTGCAGCAGAGCAACGGCCGGAGCGTCTGGCGGAGTGCCGACGAGTTCGTCGACACGCCGGGCTTCCGCGAGTGGCTCGACCGCGAGTTCCCGGCGCGCGCCAGCGAGTTGCTGCAGGGCTCCCGGCGAGACTTCCTGAAGATCATGGGCGCCTCGGTGGCGCTCGCCGGAGCGGCGACGATTCCCGGCTGCCGCCGTCCCGAGCACACGATCTACGCCTACTCCAAGGACGTCCCCGAGGACCAGACCCCGGGCCGCCCGCTGTACTACGCCACGGCCATGCCGCTGCCCGGCGGCGGTGCCGAGGGCCTGCTGATCGCGACCTACGACGGCCGCCCCATCAAGGTCGAGGGCAACCCGCTGCACCCGATCAACCAGGGCTGCACCAGTGCGTGGTCGCAGGCCAGCGTGCTGGATCTCTACGACCCGTACCGCCTCATGGGCGTCACCTTCGAGAACCCGGACCGCGGGCCGCTGGAAGCAACCTGGGATGACTTCGCCGTCTGGGCCCGCAGCGGCGACGGCTTCGACCGCTTCGACGCCACGGGTGGCGCGGGCCTGGCGTTCGTCGTCGGCAAGAAGACCAGCCCGAGCCGCGACGCCATGCGGGACGCCGTCCTCCGCCGCTGGCCCAACGCGAGGTGGATCGCCTACGAGCCGCTTGAGAGTCCGGCCGTCGTCGAAGGCTCGCGGCTCGCCTTCGGCTCGTCGATGGTCGAGGATCTCCGGCTCGAGAACGCCCACCGCATCCTGCTGATCGAGCACGATCCGGCGTCGGGCGGCGCCGGCGAGTTGAAGAACGCGCGGGGCCTGGTCTCGCAGCGGGCGCCGATGCACGCCACCAACGAAGACGGCACGCCGGTCGATATGAGCCGCATCTACGCGGTCGAGGGCGCGCTCTCTAGTGCCGGTGGCCGCGCCGACCATCGCCTGCGGATGGCCCCGTCGCTCCAGCCGGCCTTCGTGGTCGCGCTGGCTCGGGCGTTGATGGAACGGCTCGGCGGCGACGCCCGGATCCGCGCCGCGCTCGACGGCGTGTCGATCCCGCCGGACGCCACGCTCGACGAGGCCTGGATCGGCCTGTGCGCCGACGATCTCGCGGCCAACCCCGGGCGCTCGGTAGTGCTCGCCGGCCGCTCGCTGCCCGCGGGCGTGCACGCGCTGGTGCACGCCATCAACGCGGCCCTGGGCGCGGTCGGCCCGATCGTGCGGTACCGCCCGATGGCCGACGACGTCGCTAGCGACGGCCACGCCGACCTCGTCCGCCTGTGCCGCGACATCGAGTCGGGGTCGGAGGCCATCCAGGCCATCGTGTGCATCGATGCCAACCCGGTGTACGACGCGCCCGTCGAGTGTGGCTTCGCCGACGCCTTCGCCCGCGTGCCCGTCCGCGTGACGCTGGACGTGCACGACACCGAGACCGCGGCGGCGTCGACGTGGAGGCTGAACGGCACGCACTACCTGGAGCAGTGGAACGACGCGGTCGCCGCCGACGGCACGCTGTCGGTCGTGCAGCCGATGATCGCGCCGCTCTACGGCGGCCGCACCGACATCGAGCTGCTGGCCTTCCTGGCGGGCGAGTCCTTCGAGGAGGAGGCCCGCCTGACCGCGCTGCACCAGTCGGCGCGCGAGGAGGGCGCGGTCGTCGTCAGCGGCGCCGAGGGCCTGCAGCGAGTGGGCAATCCCGACGACGTGTACGTCGCCGACCTCGAGGCCGACGCTGGTGATGGTGACGAGGCCGGAGGATCGGAGCTGCCCGCGTGGCCCCGCGGGCACCACATCGTGCGGAGCGTGTGGCGCCGGCTGCTGGCCGACCGATTCGGCATGATGAGCGCCGGCGGCTTCGAGAAGCGCTGGAGGCGGGCCCTGCACGATGGCCTGGTGACCGGCAGCGGCACGCCCGCCGAGACGCCGCCGCTCAATGTCGCTGGCGTGGTTCGGGGCATCGGCTCGATCCGCGTGGGTGGGGCGCCCGCCGAGTCGTCGCTCGACGTGCTCTTCACGCCGGGCCGCACGCTCGACGGGCGGATGGCCGGCAACGGCTGGCTGCAGGAGCTGCCCGACATCGGCAGCATGACCACCTGGGACAACCCGGCGCTCATTAGTCCGGGCACCGCCCAGCGGCTGGGCCTGGTGCCGGGCGGTGGCAACCCGCGGCACGTCTACCTGCGCGAGCACACGACCGCCAAGATGGTCCGCCTCGAGGTCGAAGGCCGCACCCTCGACATCGCCGCGTGGATCTGCCCGGGCATCGCCGACGACACCATCGTGCTACGGCTGGGCTACGGCCGCGAGCGGGGCGGCCCCATCGCCGAGGGCTCGGGCTTCAACACCTACGCGCTGCGGGGCGCCGGCCAGTGGCGGGCGTCGGGCGCAACCATGGAGCGCGTGCCCGGCGACTATCTCATCGCCAGCACGCAGAACCACTGGTCGCTCGAGGGCCGCACCGAGATCGTCCGCCGCGTCGAGCTGCCGGCGTGGCAGACCTACGGCAACCTGCGGATCGATCACGACGATCAGTACGATCTGGGCACCAGCGACCTGAACTTCGCCGAGCAGCTGGGCGTGGTCAGCCACGCGCCGCCCAATCGCTCGATCTACAAGAACCCGTACAACGAGGGCTATGGCGAGCCCGAGCCCGGATCGGAGTACGCCCGGCGGCCGCAGTGGGGCATGACGATCGACATGGCCTCGTGCCTGGGCTGCGGCGTGTGCACCGTTGCGTGCCAGAGCGAGAACAACATCCCCATCGTCGGCAAGCGGGAGGTCGCCAAGGGCCGCGAGATGGCCTGGATCCGCATCGATCGCTACTTCGTGGGCGAGGACCTGAACGATCCCGACGAGGTGCTGCACCAGCCGGTGGCGTGCGTCCAGTGCGAGAACGCGCCCTGCGAGGTCGTCTGCCCGGTCAATGCGACCGTGCACGGCCCCGAGGGCCACAACTACATGGTCTACAACCGCTGCATCGGCACGCGGTACTGCGCCAACAACTGCCCCTACAAGGTCCGGCGGTTCAACTTCTTCGACTATGGCGTCAAGCCGCTCGATGGCGGGCTGAACGAGGAGACCAGCAGGGCCACCGGTGGCTTCTTCGACGACAAGCTGCCACCCAATCAGCACTTCATCCCGCCCCGCCTCCGCAAGCAGCTCTCCGAGATCGAGAAGCTGCAGAAGAACCCCCACGTCACCGTGCGCTCCCGCGGCGTCATGGAGAAGTGCACCTATTGCATCCAGCGGACGAACGAGGCCAAGATCGAGACCAAGCTCACGGGCCTGGAGCACGTGCCCGATGGCTTCGTGCAGACCGCCTGCCAGCAAGCCTGCCCCACGGGCTGCATCACCTTCGGCGACATCCAGGACCCCGAGAGCCGCGTAACGCGGACCCGCACGAGCGGCCGCAACTACGCCGTGCTGGGCTACCTCAACACCCGGCCGCGCACCACGCACCTGATGGCGGTGCACAACCCCAACCCCGAGATCCTGAAGGTCTACGACAAGAAGCGCTACGAGTACCTCGATTGGCACCCCCACGACGTGAAGTGGAAGAAGAAGGGCCTCGAGCCGCACTACCAGCACCTCGATGAGCATGGCGGGCACGGCGAGCACGGCGACGAGGGCCACGCCTCGCGGAGCACGTTCATCGATCTGTTGCGGCGGGAGGACGACGACGGCTACGCGCTGAGCCTGCGTGTGCTCGGCGGTGCGGCGACTGGACCGACCGGAGGCCTGCTGTGACCTCACTGAACCCCGACCAGGTCACCGCCGAGCGGCTCGCCGGTCGCCGTCCCGAGGCCATCGACGGCCGCGTCGATCCCGGGCTGGGCGACGGCTCGCTGACCGAGGACCCCGCCTTCCGGGGCCCGCTGGTGCTCAACAACCGCTCGGTCGGCGAGATTACCGAGATCGTGTGTGGCTACGCCGAGAAGAGCCCGGGCCGCTGGTGGCTCCCGCTCTTCGGCATGGCCGCCACCCTCGCCGGCGTGTGCCAGCTGATGATCGTTTACCTGATCATCACCGGCGTGGGCGTGTGGGGCCTGACCAACCAGGTCGACTGGGCCTGGGACATCACCAACTTCGTATTCTGGATCGGTATCGGCCACGCCGGCACGCTCATCAGCGCCATCCTGTGCCTCTTCAAGCAGCAGTGGCGGACGGCCGTGAACCGCGCGGCCGAGGCGATGACCATCTTCGCGGTGATCTGCGCGGGCATCTTCCCGGGCATCCATGTGGGCCGGGTGTGGTTCGCGTGGTTCCTGCCGCCCATCCCCAACTACAACTGGATCTGGCCCAACTTCCGCAGCCCGCTCTTGTGGGACGTATTCGCCGTGAGCACATACGCCACGGTGTCGGCGCTCTTTTGGTACATGGGCATGATCCCGGACTTCGCGACGCTCCGCGACCGGGCCGACCTCCGGCTCCGCCAGAACCCCAACCCGGTGCGCATCCCCTTCCTGCCGATCGCCGCCGACACGCTGCGGGTGTATATCTACGGCTTCCTGGCGCAGGGCTGGCGGATGAGCAGCCGCCACTGGATGCGGTACGAGAAGGCCTACATCCTGCTGGCGGGCCTGTCCACGCCGCTGGTGCTCAGTGTGCACTCGATCGTGTCGTTCGACTTCGCGACCTCGATCCTGCCGGGCTGGCACACCACGATCTTCCCCCCGTACTTCGTGGCGGGCGCCGTCTTCGGCGGCTTCGCGATGGTGCTCCTGCTGCTGATCCCCGCGCGCGAGCTGTTCCCCAACATGAAGGACCTCATCACGCTGAGGCACCTCGAGAACATGTCCAAGATCCTGCTGGTCACGGGCATGCTGGTGGGCTTCGCCTACGCGATGGAGTTCTTCATCGCCTGGTACGGCGGCAACAGCTTTGAGTACGACGTGTTCGCCTTCAACCGGGCACTGCCCATCTGGCTGCACGAGGACGGCGCGCCCTACTGGTGGGCCTACTGGACCATGATCTCCTGCAACGTGCTCAGCCCGCAGGTCTTCTGGTTCAAGAGCCTCCGCCGCAACCCCATCGTCATCTGGATCGTGGCGCTGCTGGTGACCATCGGCATGTGGTTCGAGCGTTTCGTGATCATCGTGACCAGCCTGCACCGGGCCTTCGTGCCGGGCGAGTGGCACATGTTCTATCCGACGTGGGTCGACATCCTGACCTTCGCGGGCTCCTGCGGCATCTTCCTCACGCTGTTCCTGCTGTTCCTCCGGTTCCTGCCGGTGTTCCCGATCGCCGAGATCAAGGCCATCCTGCCCGAGGCCGATCCGCATCATCACGGCGATGGCCATGGTGATGGACACGCAGACGAGCCCGGCCACGGCCGGGCCGCCGCGCCGGGCGCCAGCGACTCGAAGGAGGGCTCCTGACATGGGCATCCTGGGTCTCCCCGACAAGCCCACGCACGCCTTCCGCACCGAGGACGGCGCGGTCGTGCACGGCGTGCTGGCCGAGTTCGCCACGCCGGCGGACGTCTACCACGCCGCCGAGAAGGTCCGCGACGCGGGCTTCAAGAAGTGGGACGTGTTTAGCCCCTTCCCCATCCACGGCATCGACGAGGCCATGGGCATCGCCCGCACCAAGCTGCCGCTCATCGTGGCCATGGGCGGCTTCACCGGCATCGGCTGTGCGCTCGCGATGCAGTACTGGATGACGGGCGTGGACTACCCCATCGTCGTCCAGGGCAAGCCGTACAACGCGTGGGAGCCCTTCGTGCCCATCACCTTCGAGCTGGGCGTGCTCTTCGCGGCCTTCAGCGCGCTCTTCGGCATGCTGGCGCTCAACGGCCTGCCCCGCTGGCACCATGCACTCATGAAGAACGACCGCTTCCTGCGGACCAGCGACGACGCCTACGCCATCGTGATCGAGGCGGGCGACCCCAGGTTCGAGGGCGCCCCGACGGCGACCATGCTGGGCGAGCTCGGCGCCGTCCACGTCGAACTGGTGGAGGAGTAGACGCCATGCGGCCCGCCATCCGACAGTTCGTTCGGGCAAGCGTCTGCGTGGCGGCGCTCCTCGGCGTCGCGGCGCCCCTCGCGGGGTGCCGCGGCGAACGCTCCGAGAAGCCGCCGCGGCAGTTCTTCCCCGACATGGACGACTCGCCCAAGTTCAAGCCGCAGACCGAGACGGAGTTCTTCGCCGACGGTCGCGCGATGCGGCCGCCCGAGGACGGCACTGTCGCCTTCGGTGCATTCATGCTCGACGAGTCGATGCTGCCCGAGGACGCCGACTGGGCCGAGCCCTTCCTCCTCGAGCGGGAGGAGGCGCTGGCCGGCGACACCGCGCTCTACGTCGGGCTTACCGAGGGTGGCGAGTTCGTCCAGCGGATGCCGGTCGCCGTCGACCAGGCGCTGCTCGAGCGCGGGGCCGAGCGGTACAACATCTACTGCGCCGCCTGCCATGGCTACGAGGGCGATGGTCTGGGCACCGTCGGCCGCCGCTGGTCCGCCCCGGTGCCCAGCTACCACGACGAGAAGTACCTCGACCGCTCGCTGGACACCGGCACGGACGGCTACATGTTCCACATCGCCCGCAACGGGCTGAAGCACCCCGACGGCCGCTACCGCATGCCGGGCTACGGCCACGCGCTCACCGCGCGGGACACCTGGGCCATCGTTGCCCACATCCGGGTGCTGCAGGAGGCGCTCAACAACGACATCGACGACCTGCCGCCCGAGGAGGCCCGCCGCCTCCGCGAGCTGCGGGGCCGCGCCGATGCCGGGCCCGCCGACGGCGCCGCCGACCCGGCCGAGAAGGGAGCCGCGGGATGAGCCAGATCACCGCTGACGCCGCCGGGGCCGCCGCCGACGCACCCATCCCCGACCATCCAGCCCTCACCGAGGAGAACATCAACCTCGCATCGGGCCGGGTCGCGCTGCTGTGGAAGGCGCTCGTTGCCGCGGGCGTGGTGGGCATCGCCGCGTCCATCGTCGCGTGCGTGATCGTCGCGCAGTCGCACAGCGTTTCGTCGGCCATCGCGCACACCAAGGGGGCGCTGTTCGTCGGCGTGGTGGCCGTGCTCGGTCCGAGCCTCGGCGCACTGTTCTTCCTGATGATCAACTACGTCGTCAATGCCGGCTGGATGATCGCGATGAAGCGGGTGCTCGAGCAGGTCGCCCTGCTGATCTGGCTGCCGGCGATCGGCGTGCTGCTCTTCGTGCTATCGGAGCTGGTCAGCGCCATG
This sequence comes from Planctomycetota bacterium, assembly GCA_039819165.1. Classification (NCBI taxonomy): domain Bacteria; kingdom Pseudomonadati; phylum Planctomycetota; species Planctomycetota bacterium. The sequence goes on along the minus strand of JBCBSM010000002.1, from coordinate 405,175 downwards.
TCGGGCGGCACGGGCATCGTGTCGACCTGGCTCAACGACGCCATCACCGCCGAAGAGTACTTCATTACCAAGAAGAAGCCCTACTTCAATCCCTTCTTCGTGGGGGCGAGGCTGGTCTTCTATCTGGTTGTCTGGATCGGCCTGGCCCGCCTGCTCTGGGGCATCTCTCGCAGGCTCGAGGCCTCCGGCGACCGCTGGCTGAACAACAAGGCGTCGTTCCACTCGGCCTGGGGACTGCTGGTGCTCGCGCTGGCGACGGCCTTCTTCGCCTTCGACTGGCTCATGGCGCTGACCGACTACGAGTTCTTCAGCACCATGTGGGGGGTGTACTTCTTCGCGGGCGCCTTCTTCGTCACCTTCCCCGCGATGGCGTTGCTGCTGACCTTCCTCCGCTCGAAGGGCACGCTCGTGGGGCTGGTCACCGAGGAGCACCACCACGACCTGAGCAAGTTCATGTTCGGCTTCGTGGTGTTCTGGGCCTACATCGCCTACAGCCAGTACTTCCTGATCTGGTACAGCGCCATCCCCGAGGAGACCGTCTGGTACATCCACCGCAAGCAGGAGTGGCCGGTGCTCACGGCCTTCCTGGTGATCGGCCACTTCATCGTCCCGTTCTTCCCGTTGCTCTGGAGGGTCTTCCGCCGCAACACGATCCTCTACTGCGGCATCGGCGGCTGGCTCGTGCTCATGCACGTGCTCGACATCTACTGGATCATCCGGCCCGCGCTCACCATCGCCCGAGAGGATCCCGTCGGGTTCGCCCCGGGCTTGCTCGTGGACATCCCGGCCATCGCTGGGGTCGTCCTGCTGTACACCGGCGTGCTGGTCTGGCGGCTGACCAAGGCGCCGCTGCTCAACGTCCGCGAACCGAGGCTGCCAGAAACCCTCGTGCACAAGAACTACGTCTAGACGCTGTCATACAGTAAATTGTACTGCTGGGCAAGAAACGACGATCCCAGGGAACGACGATCCAGGAAGCAACCATGTCCGACGCGCCCGTCCATCACGACGAACACGACCAGCACGACGACTGGTTTGCGCACTCGCGCGAAGAGGGCCTGCCGCAGCGCGAGAACGGCAGCCACATCAGCACGCGCGGGATCCTCGTCTTCTACGCCGGCATGGTGGTCTTCGTCGTGGTCTGCGTCGTGGGCGTCGGCCTGTTCTACGGCCACTACATGCGGCAGGTGCGCCAGGACAAGATCGAAACCCTGAACCTCGCTCGCGAGGCCAACGCCTACCGCGACGAATCCCTCGAGGCCCTCGAGAGCTATGGCTGGGCCGAGGAGACGGGAACGCGGGTGCGAGTCCCCATCGCAGAGGCCCGGGATCGCGTACTGGCGGGCTACGGCACCGGAGGGGGCTAAGCGGGCGGGCGAACCGCCCGCAGGACGGAGCACGCACGACGAACGGATGCAGCACGCACGGACCCAGCACGACCCATGACACGCTCGATGCGCACCATCCTGGCCTTCCTCGCGGCGTCCGCGGCCATTGCCGCGTCGCCCGTGCGTGCGCAGGTGGTCAACAGCGAGGTGCCGGAGGAGGCGCGGGGTCTGGACATCGTCGAGAAGCTCGGCGAGCGAGTGCCCCTTGACGCCGAGCTCACCACCGTGGAGGGCGAGACCGTCCGCCTGGGCGATTTCTTCGACTCGCGGGATGCGCCCGAGCGGGGCAAGCCGACGCTCTTGCTGATGGTCTACTACGACTGCCCGATCGCGTGCCCCGCGCTGCTGAACAACCTCAACCGGGCGTTCAACGGCCTCGACGACTGGACCATCGGCGATGAGTTCAACGTGCTGGCGGTGTCCTTCGACCCCACCAACACACAGGCCCAGGCCAGCCAGTACGCCACGCTGTACCGCTCGGGCTACGAGCAGAACGCCGACAATCCCGAGACCGTGGCCGAGGGCTATCGCTTCCTGCGGGCCAGCGGCGATACGTCGCGGGCCATCGCCGATTCGGTGGGCTTCGGCTTCCGCTATCTGCCCGAGGTCAACGAGTACGCCCACGCGACGGGCGTGGTCGTGCTGGCGCCCGATGGCACCGTCTCGCGGTACTTCTATGGCTTCGGCTACGAGCCTCGGCAGGTCCGCCTGGCATTGCTCGATGCCGCGGATGGCCGCATCGGCGCGAGCTTCGGAGATCGAGTGCTGCTGTTCTGCTTCTCGTACGACCCGAATCGCAATTCCTACGCGCTGGCGGCGACGCGGGTGATGCAGATCGGGGCGGCGATCTCGATCGTGCTGGTGGGCGGCCTCGTGGCCGTGCTCAAGCTGGGCGAACGGGTGGTGAAGGCGCGCGACGCACGCGCGGACTCGGAGCGCGGCCCGGCCGCGGGAGCGGTGAGAGCGGTGGGAGTGAACGCATGAGCACGCTGCTGGCGTCCATCTATGGGCTTGTGGATTCCGTTGACGCGGGCCGCGTGCTGCTGGGCTCCTCGGGTGGGGGTGGCTTCGATGCCGCCAAGAAGTTCTGGGACGTCTTCTGGTTCGGCGACCGGCCGTTCACCGATGCCGCCCGCCAGGCCGACTGGATGTTCATGTTCATCTGGTGGTCGTCGGTGGCCTTCTTCCTGCTGCTGATGGCGTTGATGGTGCTGTTCGCCATCCGCTACCGCCGCCGCAAGGGCGTCGCGGCGCCCGTGAGCGCGTCGCACAACACGATCCTGGAGATCACCTGGACGGTGATCCCCACGCTGTTCTTCCTGTTCATGTTCTTCGAGGGCTTCCGCGGCTACGTCAACCTCAACTACGCGCCCGCCGGCGCCATCGAGTGCAACCTGACCGGCTTCCGGTGGAGCTGGAAGCTCGAGTACCCCAACGGCCAGATCTCTAACGAGACCGCCACGGTGACCCGCGGCGCCCGGGCCAGCGAGAACGAGCAGGCCTTCGCGTCCCTGGAGGCGCCGGTCTGGTACTTCCCCGAGGGCGAGCCCGTGCTGCTGCGGATGACCAGCACGGACGTCATCCACAGCTTCTGGGTGCCCGATTTCCGCACCAAGATGGATCTCTTCCCCAATCGCTACACCAGCTACACGTTCACGCCGGACATGCTGGACGATACTGCCGTCACCATGTCGCCCCAGGACGATGAACTCGGCCCCTATCCCTATCGCGACCACGTCATGCACTGCGCCGAGTTCTGCGGTGATTCGCACTCCGAGATGGCGGCGATCATCCGCATCGTGCCGCGGGAGATCTACGACGCCAAGCTCGAGGTCTTCGGCTCGCCGCGGGGCACGCTGGCCGAGCGGGGCCAGCTGGTCTCGCAGCAGCAGGGCTGCTTCTCGTGCCACTCGGTCGACGGCAGCACCGGCACGGGCCCGACCTGGCTGAACCTGTACAACACCGAGAACCAGTACGCCGACGGCAGCATGGTGCTGGCCGACGACAACCATCTCCGCGAGTCCATCCTCGTGCCCGGCGCCAAGATCCGGGCCGGCTACGCCAATCAGATGGTGCCCTACGACGGCATCCTGACCAGCGAGCAGATCGGCTGGATCATCGCGTACATGAAGACGCTGAGCACCTCGACGCCCCAGGCCGAGCTCGACGCCGCGCAGGTCGATCCCGACGCGGAGGGCGAGGCGGCCGAGGGTGAGCAAGCCGACGGGCAGGCCGGCGCCGCGGGTGATGGCACGGGCATGATGGAGCCGGGCGATGGCTGATCGATTCGCCCGGGCCGCCCGATTCGACTTCTGGAGGGACGCACCATGACCACCGTGGACACGCATGCCGGACCCGCCGACCACGGCGGCGGGCACCACGGCTCGTACCTGGCCTCCCGGGGTAGCCTCTGGGCCGACATCCGCAACTGGGCCACGACGGTCGACCACAAGAAGATCGGCGTGATGTACCTGTTCGCGGTCCTCTTCATGTTCTTCCTGGGCGGCGTGATGGCCCTGGCGCTTCGGCTCGAACTGCTCGAGCCCGTGCGGACCATCACCACCCCCGACGGCGGCGCAGAGGTCACCGGCCAGCGGCTTGGCCCGCTATTCGGGGCCGAGGGCGCGCCGGCCAACAACATCTACAACCGCGCCATGACGCTGCACGGCGCGATCATGGTGTTCATGTTCATCGTGCCGGGCATCCCGGCGAGCATGGGCAACTTCTTCATGCCCATCATGATCGGCGCCAAGGACGTCGCCTTTCCGCGGCTGAACCTCGCGAGCTGGTACATCTACGTCGCCGGTTCGCTGTTCGCGCTCGCGTCGGCCCTCGTGGGCGGCGTCGATACCGGCTGGACCTTCTACACGCCCTACTCGACCATGACCGACGCCGACCACTGGCGGCTGGTGGCGATGATCCTGGGCGTGTTCATCATGGGCTTCAGCTCGATCCTGACCGGCCTGAACTTCGTGGTTACGGTGCACAAGCTCCGCGCCCCGGGCATGGGGTGGTTCGACATGCCGCTGTTCGTGTGGGCCATCTACGCGACGGCGATCATCCAGGTGCTCGCCACGCCGGTCATCGGCATCACCACGCTGCTGCTCATCTTCGAGCGGCTGTTCAACTACGGCCTGTTCGATCCCCGGATGGGCGGCGACCCCGTGCTCTTCCAGCACTTCTTCTGGTTCTACAGCCACCCGGTGGTCTACATCATGATCCTGCCGGCCATGGGCGTGATCAGCGAGACGATCACCTGCCACGCCCGCAAGAAGATCTTCGGCTACCGCGCCGTGGCCTTCAGCTCGCTGGGCATCGCGGCGGTCAGCTTCCTGGTGTGGGCCCACCACATGTTCACCAGCCAGGGCGAGCTGACGGCGGCCATCTTCAGCTTCCTGACATTCCTCGTTGCGGTGCCGACGGCCATCAAGGTCTTCAACTGGATCGCCACGCTCTACAAGGGCTCGATCGTCTTCAACACGCCCATGCTCTACACCATGGGCTTCCTCTTCCTGTTCACCATCGGTGGGCTCACGGGCCTGCCGCTGGCGACGCTCTCGACCGACATGCACCTGCACGATTCGTACTACGTCGTGGCGCACTTCCACTACGTCATGTTCGGCGGCACCGTGATCGTGCTGCTGGCCGCGCTGCACCACTGGTGGCCCAAGATGTTCGGCAAGATGTACTGGGAGCCCGGCGCCCAGATGGGCTTCTGGCTGGTGTTCCTGGGCTTCAACGTCACGTTCTTCATCCAGTTCATCATGGGCGCCCACGGCATGCCCCGCCGCTACGCGAGCTACCCGGACGAGTACCAGTGGATGCACGTCATCTCGACGGTTGGTTCGTGGATGCTGCTGGCCGGCTTCCTGGCGCACCTATTCACGCTGGTGTACTCGCTGATGGCGGGGCGGCCCGCGTCGGCGAACCCGTGGGGCGGCCTGACGCTCGAGTGGCACACCGACTCGCCACCCGATGAGCACAACTTCGCCAGCGAGCCGATCGTCAAGCACGGCCCGTACGATTACGACTCGGTCGTGCCCCCGCACACCGAGCCCGACGAGTTCCCCCTGCCCGATGAGCCGTACCGGCACTAGCTCGACGCCGATGCCGCGAGTGGACGCGAGGCCCGCATGACCACCATCGATCCCACCGACAGCCTGCCCGCCGAGGATCGGCCCTACCACGAAACCGTGGAGAAGGGCCACCACTGGCGAACGGGCGACGACGAGTTCGACGGCGGCAAGTTCGGCATGTGGCTGTTCCTGGCCACCGAGGTGCTGCTCTTTGCCGGCCTCTTCTGCGGCTACGCCATCATGCGGATGAAGTACCCCGAGGCCTTTGCCAACGGGTCGCACTACCTCGATTGGCGGTGGGGCGGGCTGAACACGCTGGTGCTGCTCTACTCCAGCTACACCATCGCGGCCGCCATCCGCCACACCCAGCTGGGCAACAAGGCCGCCGCTCGCATCAACCTCATCATCACGTGGTTCTGCGCCCTGGCCTTCCTCGTGGTCAAGCTGTTCCTCGAATACATCCCCAAGTGGGGCGAGGGCAAGCGTCCCGGCGTGCTCTTCGACTACGCCTACGCCCAGGACCCCATGGAGCCCATGTGGTGGAGCCTCTACTACGTGGCCACCGGCATCCACGCCTCGCACGTCATCATCGGCATGGGCCTGATCGGCTGGCTCATCGTCCGCAACGAGATGAATCGCTACGGCCCCAAGAACTACCTCGCGGTGGAGAACGTCGGCCTCTATTGGCACATCGTCGATCTGATCTGGATCTTCCTGTTCCCGCTGCTCTACCTCATCCACTGACGCGCCCACGAGGAGACACGCGATGTCGCACGACCAATCCAGCGAGGCGCACCGGCCCGATCCGTCCACGATGACGGAGGCCGAATACCAGGACTACATGGCCGATCCGCACGCCTTCCACCCCGAGCACCACGGGGAGCACGCGGGCGAGGAGCACGAGCACCACGTGATCGGCAAGTGGATGCTCCGCGGTGTGCTCGCGGCGCTGGTCTTCTTCACCATCCTGACGGTTGCTTCGTCCCGGGCCGAGATCTGGATCGCCGAGACCTTCGAGCTCGAGATCCCCACGCTGGTCAATGTCTTCATCGCCATGAGCATCGCCACCATCAAGGCCATGCTCGTCGTCGCGGTGTTCATGCACCTGCAGTGGGACAACCGTCTCAACCTGATCACGCTGCTCTTCACGCTCATGGGCGTGGGGCTGTTCATCGGCTTCACCGCGCTCGATCTCGGCAACCGCGATACCTTCTACGAATGGAAGTCCGCCCAGATAACGCCCGGCGGCACGGGCGGCTTGACCCGCGGCGAGGACGAGAACATCGCCGGCCCGATCTACCAGTATGCCAAGGACAAGAAGATCCAGGAGATCGGCGAGAAGGCCTACGAGAAGAAGCTCGCCGAGAAGCACGCCGGCCACGGCCACCACGACGATCATGGCAGCTCCGCCGATCGCAGCCGCGTGCGGCACGGGCTCACGCCGGGCCTCTTCCTGGCCCACGACCCGGATGACCACGGCGGCGATGACGACGAGACGGGCGAGGAGCACGCCGACGATGGAGATGACGATTCCTAGCACGACGCAGCCGCCGCGCCGATGGACCCGGGGCCGCTGGGCCCTGCTCGGCCTCGCCCTGTTCTGTGCGCTCGGGCTCGTCGGCGTCGCGGCCGAGATGGCCAGCCGCCTCAACGACTACCACGACGAGTTCGGCCGCGAGCTCTACGTCTTCCAGCCCGTGATCGATCGCGAGTTCACCTGGGCCGGCATCCCCGTCGAGATCACCGATGACATGGATCCCGATGGCGCGGACGTGGCCGTGCTGCGATTCGGCGACGCGACCGAGCGGCTCCGCTCGGGCCTGAGCTCGCTGCCCGAGAGCGTGCCGGGCCTCCGCCGCCACGAGGCCTGGCTCCGCGTGCTCCGCTTCGTGCCCCGGCGCGGCGAGTCTATCGGTGAGCTGCAGCAGGCCATCAGCACCGGCGCGACTGACGAGCGGCTGGCCATCGTCGTTCGCCAGCAACGCCCCGGCGTCGATCCCGAGAGCTTCGGCGAGGTCATGCGGGGCGACTGGCGCTTCCGCCTCCTCGAGCTCATGCCCGACGGCGCCATCGAGGAGGAGACGCTCCGATTCCCAGAGAGCGAGCGGTCCTTCAATCGCCGCGTGCAGCGGGCCCGCCGTGCGGGCGATCCCGTCCCGGAGCGGCGGGGCGACGAGCTCAAGTTCGGCACCTGGCAGTTCGATGCCGCGCTCAACGTCATGCCCAAGAGCGGCGCGCCGGCGCCCCAGTTCGGCCGCGGCGCGATGGACGCGCTGGGCTGGACGCTGCTGGCCGCAACGGTGCTCGCGCTCGTCGGGCTGTTCTCGCTGGCCTGGGCGTTCGCGCCGGCGCGGCCGGTCGCGGATGATGCCGCGCTCGACGACGCCAACAAGAACGCGGCGTCGTTCGACGCCGCGTCCTAAGCGATGCACATCGGCTCGCCAGTGCGAGGGTCTATTCGCTACTTGTCGATGATCCGCCCGCCGCTGCCGCGGGCGTCGTCGATGTCGGCCTCGATCGCCTCGAAGCCGCCGCCAAAGGACGCGGTCGCGCCCTGGCTGTCCGGCCGGATGAAGATCTCGACGCGTCGATTCTGCGGCGTGTTGCCGGTGGTGGTGTTGGGCACCAGCGGCCGCTGCTCGCCCCAGCCGGCGGCCTTGATGCGGCCGGCGGGAAGTCCCATCGACACCAGCTCGCGGCGGACCGCGATCGAGCGGTGCACCGAGAGGTGCATGTTGGTCGCGTGCCGCTGGCGGGTGCCGGCGCTGGGCTGCTGGCTATCGGTGTGGCCCACGACCTCGATGGCGTAGCCGGTCGCCTCGGGGGCGTTGAGCACCTCGGCCAGTGCGGCCAGGCTCTCGCGGCCGCTGTCGGTCACCGAATCCGACCCCGAGGCGAAGGTCAGGTCGCTGGCGAAGCGGAGCATGCCGTTGCCGTCGTAGAGGATGCGACCGGCGAATCGCTGCGCCAGCCGCCGCAGCGCGACGTCCGTGCGCGGGTCGATCGCCAGGTCGATGTCGTCCAGGGCCTCGCCGAACTGCTCCAGGTCCTGCTGGGCGGCCAGCAGCTCCCGCTGCGCCTGCGTGAGCGCCTGGCCGGCGTCGCCCGTGGCGGCCTCGGCCTGGCGGCGCAGCCGCTGCTCGCTATCCAGGCTGTCCCGCAGCGAGCGGATCTCCTGGTCCCGCTGGACAAGCTGCTCGCGCAGGTTCTTGTTGTCGGCTTCGGCCGCGTCGAGCGTGGACTGCGAGGCGCAGCCGCCCAGGCTCGCGGCCGCCACTCCGGCGGCGGTTGCGAGCAGCGCGGGCCTCAGGCGTCGGATCGTCCTTGGCATCGTGAAATCCTCCGTGCGGGGCCCGAGTCCTCCGGGCACTGGTGCAACATCTATTATCGGGGTCCGTGCAAGCACCCCATCACATGCCGCGCTCGAGCGACGCGATGGGGTCCGTCCCGCACGCAGGCTATGCGCACTGGCCCCGGCGGACACCGCCCGGGACGCGCGTTGTTGCGCTCACGTGCCGCGGATTCGTCGATGCCACCGGCGAGATCGCCGGCGCCAACGCGATGCTGTTCTCGCCCGAAGGCGGCGACGGCCCTGTCGGTTGTCGCTTGCTGGCGCTAGGGAGCACGGACGAACTCCGCCGGCACCCGGCCTGGAGCGATGCGCACCGGCTGGAGCTCCCGGGTGCCGTTGTCGCGCCCGCCCTGGCCAACGCGCACGCACACCTCGACCTCACCCACGCCGGGCCCGTGCCCCACGATCCCGCGGACGGATTCGTGGCCTGGCTCCGCGGCATCCTGGACGTGCGGCGGCGGGACGCCGCGGGCATCGCCGAGAGCGTGCGTCAGGGCGTGGGCCTGTTGCAACGCGGCGGGACGGCCGCGGTGGGCGACATCGCCGGCGGCGTCGGCGAGGCCGACCTGCTCGTGCCCGCCGCCGAGCTGCGGGCCGCCGGCATGCTGGGGGTGTCCTACCTGGAATTCTTCGGCCTGGCCGAGCGGGCCGACGCCGCCATCGACCACGTGCGGGCGGCTCTCGACGCCGAAGTGGCTGGCGGCGCCATCGAGCTGGGCATCCAGCCGCACGCGCCCTACACGGTCTCGGTGCGGGGCTACGAGCGGGCCGCCGAGGTCGCCGGCGGACGCCCGCTGTGCACCCACCTGGCCGAGTCGCCCGCTGAGCGAGACCTGATCGTCGACGGCGAGGGGGACATGCGTGCATTCCTCACGGACATGGGCCTCTGGGACGAAGCCGTGGCGGCGGAGTTCGGCCGGGCCCGGTCGCCGGTGGCCCAGGCCATCGGGGTGCTGCCCGATTCACCGCCGGCGCTGGCCGTGCACCTCAACGACGTCGACGACCGCGACATCGAGGCGTTGGCAGCCCGGGGCGTGCGGGCGGCGTACTGCCCCCGCTCGTCGGACTACTTCGGGGCGGCCGACCGCTTCGGCCCGCATCGCTACCGGGATCTGCTCGCCGCGGGCATCCCCGTCGGCCTGGGGACCGACTCGGTTCTCGGGCTGCCGCCCGAGGACGTCGCCGTGCGGGGCATCTGCGTGCTGGACGAAGCCCGCCGGCTGTTCGAACGCGACGGCTGCCCGCCGGCGGTTCTCCTCGAGATGCTCTACCACCACACGCCGGCGGCGATCGGCCTGGACCCCGCCCTGTTCTCGCTCCGGGATGGGGCGGCGGTACCCGGATTGATCGCCGTAGCGGCCGATGCCGGCCGTGGAGCGGCGAACGCGTTCGTAGCCTCGCGGAGCCCGATCGAGTTCCTGTGATATCGGAATTGTTCCTATGTCGCAGGAAGGCCCCGGCGGGTGCCCTTCTATAGTAAAGAGGTTGGAACGGAGCCTGCATGAGCCGCAAGTGGCAGCACGCCAAGCAGTGGGATGACCAGCACTTACGGGGGCCGTTGCTGCCCCTGAAGTGGGGGCTGCGGCTGCTCAGCTCGGTGCTGTTCGGCGTCGCGCTGCTCGTGTTCGTGTGCCTGTACGGCGTGCTCGCGAGCGTGCCCGTGGGCCTGCTCGTCGGCGGGCTGACCTGGCTGATCTACGGCGCAACGTTGCTCGCCACCTGCATCGTCGGCGCGGCCGTCCCCGTCGGCGTCGCGGCGTATGCGTCGCGGCGGGCCGACAAGCCGTGGCGCTTCTTCTGGCTCTTCGCGTCGTCGGTCGCCGGCACGGCCGCGGGCGCGTGGCTGTGGTCGCAGGCGCTCTGGCCCGGGCTGCGGTACGACCCCGTGACGGGCGAGGGGCTGCGGCTGTTCGCCGATTTCGTCGACCACTACGACTCGGTCACCATCCGGCGGCTGCCCTTCTTCGAGATGACCGAGCTGGAGTTCTACGCCTGGTGGCCGCTGCGGGTGGCGCTCATCCTGTTCATCGCCACGATGGTCGTCAGCACGGTGCGCCGCGTCGCGTTTACGCTGCCGAATCTCGGCGTGCTGTCGGTGCACACGGGCATCATCATGCTGGGCTGGGGCAGCCTGTATTACAGCTCACTGAAGCTCGAGGGCGACGTCCTGCTGTTCGCGGGCCGCAACGGGCCGGACGGCATCCCGATGATGGGCCCGCCCGCCGCCGGCTTCTACGAGCGGACGGCGGTGGCGCTGTGGGTGAGCAACGGTCGCGGGTGGGACGAGCGCCGCGTCGCCGGCGTGCCCCGCTACAACGTGTACGACCTCGACGCAGGCGCCGGGGAGAGCGCACTCGAGCTCGCGGGCCTTTTGCCCGAAGCGACCGAGCCCGACCGCGACCTCGACCTGCTGGTGCCCCCGCCCCGCGGCGGCGTGAGCGACGCCGACATCGAGTACCGCATCGTGGGATACGCGCCCTACGCCGAGGCCCGCACCGATTGGCTGCGGGCCGAGCCCGCGGCCGTCGAGGACCCGCGGCCCGTGCGGTTCATCGAGATGTACAGCGGGCTGGATGCCGACGGCCGCGTGGCCGACGCGACGGCCGACGCCGCCCTCCCGATCTTCCGCTTCTACTTCGTGCCCGACGAGCCCGTGCTGCGGATCGCGCAGATCCCGGGCACCTTCGGCATCGAGTACGTCCGCGGCGGCGACGAGCAGGCGTGGCGAGAGCTCACGGCGCCGGTGCCGGCGGGGCTACGGCACGCGCTGGCGATCACGCCGCCGGGCGCCACCGAGCCGTTCATCGCACCCGCCGAGCCGGGCTCGGCCTTCGAGCACGCCGGCATCGAGTTCGAGGTCGAGCGGGTGATGCCCCAGCCGCCCTTCCCGATCATCACCGAGGGCTACGAGGGCTCGACCAGCAGCGTGGCGATCGTGAAGATCACGCCACCCGAGGGCGGGCCCTTTACGCGATGGATCTACAGCCGATTCCCAGAGATCAGCCAGGACCTCGACGAGTCGGGCGTGGCCGGCGACGGCGGCCGACCGGCGCGGCAGCGGGCCGACGAGTCGATCGTCCGCGTGCGATACCTCGACCTGAGCGCGCTGCACGTCGCCTATGTCGAGGACGATGACCGCACCCGCATGGCGATCCGCGGCCCGGGCAACGAGGTCACCATCGTCGAGGGCGTCGGCATCGGCGATCGCGTGCCGATCGTGCCGGGCGTCGCCCTGGAGATCTCCGGGGCCTGGCCGCACGCCCGCGCATTCGAGCGGCCGGCGATCGTGCCAGAGGTCGAGCAGGACATGGAGTTCGTCGGCACGCACGACCGGGCGATGGTCGCCGTCGAGGTGTCGCTGCCCGCCGCCGAGGGCCGGCCCGCGTTCTCGCGGATCGTGTGGATCCCCTTCTCCAAGTATCTCGACGCGGGGCAGGAGAACAAGGCCGCCATCGACCTGCCCGACGGCCGCCACGTGCAGCTCGCCTTCGGCCGGGCGATGCGCCGCCTGCCCGGCTTCCAGGTCCGCCTGGCGGACTTCGAGATGGTCAGCTACGACCACCGCGGCGCGCCACGGGACTATCGCTCGACGGTGCTGGTCGAGCCCAGCGGTCCCGACGAATGGTTCGAGCCCTACACCCGCAAGACGCAGCTCAACGCGCCGCTGCGGGCGCCCTTCGTGTGGAGCGAGGAGCGATCGCTGCCGGCCAACATCGCCGGCTTCTTCGGTTCGCGGCTGGATCCCTCGCAATTCAAGTTTGCCCAGGCGGGCTGGGATGCCCAGGGCTGGGAGCGGACGCAGGCGCTCGCCGACGCGGGCGAGATCCCCAGGCCTTACGCGCAGTTCACGATCCTGCACGTGGGCAACAACCCGGGCATCCACGTGATCGCGTTGGGAGGCGTGCTGATGGCGGTGGGCACGCCCTGGGCGTTCTACGTCAAGCCGTGGATGGTCCGCCGGCAGAAGCGGGCGCTGGCCGAGCGGGTCGCGCAGCAGCAACAGCAGCGGGAGGTGGCGGCATGATGCGGAGGCTTGTCGCGATAGTGGTCGTGCTGTGGTGCGCGTCGCTCGCCGGCGCCCAGGCCGGGCCGGCGGGCAACCAGCACCCCGAGGCCGACCTCGTGGGCAGCCCGGCGTACAACGCGCCCTTCGGCGCGCCGCACCGTCCCGCGGCAACGCCCGAGCAGAAGCTCGCCTTCGCCGCCGGGGTCGATCTCGCGCCGCTGCGGGGCGTGCCGGTCTTCCACGCGGGCCGCGTCAAGATCCTCGACACGCTCGCACGGGAGACGGTGCGAGCGGTCACGGGCCGCGCGCGATACGAGGAATTGGTGGTTGCCCAGGGCGTCGCGATCGATGCCGAGGGCCCCGATTGGGAGTGGCGGTACGCCAGGCCCCGGCCCGATGCGCTCGACAAGGCCAAGCTCGATCCGCTCTTCACGCTGCTCGATCTGGCGATCGATCCGGGCCACTACGTCGATCGTCCGCTCGTGGGCGTCGAATACCTCACGCTCCGCGACCGCTACCTGCAGGCGGCGTTCCCCGACAACGAGGAGAAGCAGGAGCTCTGGCGGCTGATGACCCGTGTGTCGCCCAGGGCGATCGAGACCCACTCGAGCGCCATCTTCGAGCGCTACGGCGACGAGCCGCAGATGCGGCAGTCGATCGGCCGCGTCGAGCGGGCGCTCGGGCTGGCGGCGGGCACGGCGGGCAACATGGTGCTGGTCGCCCCCGAGTCGCTCGACCTGCCCTGGCGGCACGTCGAGGACCTGCCCGCGAGCCATCCGGCGCGGGGGGCGGCCGAGCGGCTGGGCGCGGCGTGGCGATCGCTCGACGCGGCCGCCACGAACCGCGCCATCGACGAGCTGGTGCGCGAGCTCGCGGCCATCCACCCCGAGACCCAGCCCGTCGAGCGCGCACGCCTCGAGCTGCTCTACAATCGTGGCCGGTTCTTCGACTGGGGCATGTGGGCCTACCTCGCCGGCTTCCTCGGGCTGATCCTGGCGTTCGGCACGGGCCGCCGGTGGCTCATCATCACCGGCGTCGCGATGCTGGCGGTCGCGGTGGCGCTGCACGCCACGGGCTTCACGCTTAGGTGCATCATCGCCGAGCGCTTCGCGATCCAGAACCAGTTCGAGTCGATGACCGGGCTGAGCCTGTTCGCGGCGCTAGCGGGGCTGGGCATGACGATATGGAAGCGGCAGTGGCTCTTCGGGGCGGCGGCCGCGGGCGTGGGCTTCCTGGTGCTCATCGCCGCCACGCAGACGGGCATCCCGGGCGAATCGATCTCGCGCGAGGCGGCCATCCTCAACACCAGCGTGCTGCTCAAGTACCACGTTACGACCGTGCTGGTCAGCTACGGGCTCATAAGCCTGGGTTTCCTGTGCGCGGTGTTCTACTTGGTCGTGTCGCTCGTCGCCCGGCTGCGTGGAGCCAAGACCAGCGACGACCTGGGCAGCGCCGGCACCGCCGCCATGGTCGCGCTGCACGGGGACGAGGGCGCACAGCCCCGCACCCTGGCGCGCACCTTGGCCGACCTCGATAGCGCCCACATGACGGTGCTCCAGCTCGCCTTCTGGACGCTGGGCGTCGGCATCCTGCTCGGCGCGTGGTGGGCCGACCACTCCTGGGGCCGCTGGTGGGCCTTCGACCCCAAGGAGACCTGGGCGCTCATCACCTGGATCATCTACCTCATCGTGATCCATCTGCGGCTGGTGATGGGCCGCAACAAGGCCCTCATGACCGCCTGGCTGAGCATCGTGGGCTTCCTCATGATGCTGTGGTGCTACTTCGGCGTCAATCTGCTCTTGCCGGGCCTGCACGCGTACGCCTAGAACGTTCTTGTGCCGCCCGCCCGTGTGCGGTATGCTGCACGCGTCCTGGGGAGAGAGGAGCGTGCGATGCGCGCGTGCGTGGTTCTTGCGGGTCTCGTCGCGGCGCCCGCGCTGGGCCAGGTCGTGCCCAGCGTCGGTGTGGTGGTCGACGTCACGGACGCCGAGCTGCGGCCGGGTGAGAGCACGACGGTGACGATGAGCGCCGCGTGGGGCGACCGGTACTTCGCCATGGCGGCCATCTGGACGGACCTGATCAGCTCCGAGGGGGCCGAGGGTCTCAGCGATCCGCGACTCATCGCGCCGATGGACGGCCCCGGCACGTCCGCGGGGGAGGCCGCTGCGACGGGCATCGACGGGATCATCGCGGGCAAGCTCAACTTCCCGGTGGGTGGGTTGCCGCCCGATCCGAACCCGATCCCCTTCTGGCGCGCGACGTACACCGCGCCGTTCGGTGCGTCCGCGCCCTTCGATGTCGTGCTGGCAACGGAGACCGATGTCTTCGAGGTGTACACCGAGTTCGGCAGCGCTACCACGGAATCGCTGATCGACGAGGTCGTCGAGGGCTCGGCCAGCATCCGCGTCCTGCCCGCGCCGGCGTCGCTGGCGCTGCTGGGCGTTGGCGTCGTTGCCGCGAGCCGGAGGAGGTCGCGGGCATGACGCGCACCATCACGATCGCGAGCACGCTGGCGGTAGCCGCGCCGCTCGCGGCGCAGGACGACTACCGGTTGTACTTCGAGATCGATGACCCCACGCTGCGGCCCGGCGAGAGCACGGCGGTGACGCTGTGGGCCACCTGGACCGACTACGCCCTCGCCTACGTCGGCGGCGACGTGGAGGTCTCGACGGGCCTCGACGGCCTCACCGATCTCTCCATAGTGCCGCCCTACGACGGGCCGGGCACGCTGGCGGGCGACCCCACCGATGCCGGCATCGAGGGCTATCTCGTTGGCCAGCTCAACTTCCCACCGGCGGGCTGGACGCCGCCGCCCGCACCGGGCGCGTACCTGTCCTGGACCTACACGGCCCCGGACGACGTGCCGGCGGCCTTCGACGTCGACCTGCGGACCGCGACGACCCGCTTCGACGTCTATCTGGACCGCAGCGATCCGGTGGGCGCCTCCCGCCTCGATCTCCTGGAAGAGGCGTCGGCCACTATCCGCGTGGTGCCCGCGCCGACACCGCTCGTGGTGATCGGGGCCGCCGTGCTCGCCGTGCGTCGGCGTCGCTAGGCCGTCGTCGCTAGATCCGGGCCGTCGCCGGTGGATTACGCTGGGGTGATGGCCGATCTCCGGCGTGTCCTGGCACGCGATGCGAAGACCGTTGCGCCCGCCCTCATCGGCTGGACGCTGCACCGTCGGCTCGACGACGGCGCGATGCTCGCCGGCCGGATCATCGAGACCGAGGCCTACTGCGGCGTCGAGGATGCCGCGAGCCACGCCTTCGGCGGGCGGCGCACCGAGCGGAACGCCTCGATGTACGCCGCCCCGGGCACGGCCTACGTCTACTTCACCTATGGCATGCACTGGTGCTTCAACGTGTCGTGCCGGGCCGCGGACGATCCGCAGGCCGTCCTGATCCGGGCCCTCGAGCCTCTCGACGGTGCCGGACGGATGCTCGAACTGCGGCGGACGGGCCCCAAGGCGCCGGCCGAGATCGCCGAGCGGCTGCTGTGCGCCGGGCCGGCGCGGCTGTGCCGGGCGCTGGCCATCGATCGGGAATTCGACGGCGAGAACCTGTTGTCTTCCCAGCGGTTATGGCTCGAGGGCCCGAAGGCCGGCGCGCGAAATCCCAGCACGATCGTGGCCGGCCCACGGATCGGCATCGCCGGTACCGGCGAACCGTGGGTCGGCGCATCGCTGCGGTTCGCCGAGGCGGGCCATCGCGGCCTGAGCAAGCCGGCCGGCGGATGACGCTGGAGGCCGGGGTGCGGGGTCGACCGATAACGGGTGCGGGCTTGTCCGCCCGGTGGAGCCCGGAGTTCGATGCGCCCGAATAGAGTTGCGACCATTATGCTGTGACGGAATCTCCGGAGTACGCACCCATACCGGGCGACGAGGCATGGACGAACTGATCGACTGGCACGAGCTGCGTTCGCGGGCGCCCTTCGCGCTCGAGGCGTTCCAGTTCGTCCGGGAGGGGCTGGCGCACACCGTCGCGGGCTTCGATGCCAGCCGCGACGGGCCGGTGCCCGCCGACGACGGCACCCGGCACGTGACGGGCCAGGAGCTGTGCGTGGGTCTGCGGTCCTATGCGGTCGAGCGGTACGGCCTGCTGGCCCGCACGGTGCTCCGCAAGTGGGGGGTGACGACGACCGAGGACTTCGGCAAGATCGTGTACGCCATGGTCGACGCTGGCCTGATGCGCACCAGCGACCAGGATTCGCTCGACGACTTCCGCGGCGTCTACGACTTCGGCGAGGCCTTCGAGGGCGGCGTTGACGCACAAGCCCGCCCCGGTGGCCTGGGCCGCGGCGGCGCACTCGATGCGGCCACCGATGGCTAACGAGGACGAGACCACGCCCGATCCCGCCGCCGCGGAAGGCGATGCACGGTCGGAGGGTCGCGGCTCGTCGCGCGGCCGCAAGGCCTGGCACACCCGGCATCTCTGGCAGATCCAGCCCGTCCGCGACGTGCTCGTGGTGCTGTCGATCGTCGGGCTGCTGTACCTGGGCTACGTGCTCCGCACGGTCACGGTGCCGATGCTCGCGGCGCTGCTGCTGGCCTACCTGTTCGAGCCGCTGGTGCAGCGGCTGGAGCAGAGCAAGTTCATCAGCCGGCAGGGTGCCGTGGCGGGCATCATCGTGGCGATCGTGGCGCTGGTTTCGGTGCCCACGGTGCTCGGCACGGCGTTCGCCGTCGTGCAGGGGCGGGATATCTGGGAGGTCACCAATCAGCGGGTGCGGCAGATCTCCGCGGTCACGCGGTACGTCACCGAGGAGGGCGCAACGGTGCGGCCCTGGCGGCAGGGCGACGACCCCGAGACCGACGAGGTCGAGCCCGCCACGCTGCTGTTCTTCGAGAGGCCGCCGCCCGAGCCGGACGTGATCCCGGAAGCCGAGCCGCAGCCCGAGCAAGAGCCCGAGCAAGAAGCCGGGCAAGATGCAGAGCCCGCCCCCGAGCAACCGGCCGACGCCGACGCAACTTCTGCCGACGCAACCCCGGCAGACGAAGCAGTCGAGCCCCTCGCCGACCCCCGGCCCACGACGCCGCGGGTGGTCACCGAGCGGGCCCGCGGCGCGAGCGCGGCCTTCGACGACCTGCCGCCGCTGCTCCAGACGCTGGTCTACTGGTACATCACCGACATCGAGCCCACCGAGGACGGCGAGGGCACCACGGCGCAGGGCGGCGTGGTGGCCGAGGCCATCGACTGGCTGGTCAACACGCTGCGGGGCAACGCCGGCGGCGTGGCGGGCGCCGCGGTCGAGGGCGGCCGCTTCACGCTCGCGACGGCCCTGGGCACGCTCGCCTCGGTCGGGCTGCTGCTCTTCAGCCTCTTCCTAACGGGGTTCTTCTTCTTCTTCTTCAGCACGGGCTGGGCCAAGGTCCGCGGCTTCGGCGTCGATATGATCCCCGAGAAGCACCGCGAGACCACCCTGGACCTGGTGGGCCAGATGGACCGCGTGATCGCGGGCTTCGTCCGCGGTCGGTTCACCATCGCGCTCATCCAGTCGGTCTACTTCATCATCGCCTACTGGCTCATCGGCGTGCCCGCGCCGCTGATCCTCGGGCCAATCGTCGGCGTGCTGAGCGTCGTGCCGTACGTGGCGCTCATCGGCATCCCGCTGACGGTGATCGCGATGGCGATCGACAACTCGGGCTGGCTGGCCTTCCAGCAGACGTGGTGGTGGACGCTGTTCGCGCCCGTCGTGGTGTACCAGCTGGGCCAGCTGCTCGATGATTACGTGCTGACGCCGGCCATCCAGGGCAAGACCACCAACATGGACACTCCGACGATCCTGTTCGCGTCGATCGCGGGCGGCATCCTGGCTGGCATCTACGGGTTGCTGCTGGCCATCCCCGTGGCGGCCTGCGCCAAGATCCTGCTGCGGGAGCTGTTCTGGCCCCGCTTCCACGCCTGGCTGCGTGGAGACGCGCGGGATTTCCTGCCGATCAGGCGGTAGGCTTGCGGATCCCTACTTCCGGGAGGTGCCCGTGTCGACCCAGCAGCCGACGACCATCAGCATCGCGATGCTCATCTCCGCGATCTTCAATCTCATCTGGGCCGCGAGCGCCGTCGTGAGTGCCGTGGTGCTCGGCGTTGCCACGCTCGGCATCGGCTGCGGTTGCCTGGTAATCCCGGTGCCCGCGATCATCCTGGCGATCTATGAGCTGAAGGTCCACTCCAGGCTTACCAAGCCCGGGCCGTGGGCGCAGCATGAGGGCCTCGTCCGCACCGTCGCCATCGTGCAGGTGATCTCGATCATCTTCGGCAACGTCGTCAGCTGCGTCTGCGGCATCGTCGCGCTGGTGCACCTGGATTCGCTGCGCGACTAGGCCCGACGCCGGCGACCACCCCCGAGCAGCAGCCCGGCGAGCAGCAGTCCCGCGCCCGGCGCCGGCACCACACGAATGGTGGCCGAGGCCTCGACCAGGCCGTCGAGCCGGGATACCGGCGTGGGGTCGCCGTCGGCGATGTAGACCTCGAACCGCGTCGTCTGTGTGATCAGATCGAGATCAAGGGGGGCGGCCACGTCATCGGGCGCCGTGTACGTGCCCCGCCAGAAGGCGATGGGGTTGTCGGGCGAGGGACCGCTGCCCGCAGGCGGGAAGTTGAGCTGCCCGCCCAGGATGCCCTCGATGCCCGCGGGCGTGACGGCGCCGGCGCTGGCGCCCGGGCCGTCCATGGGCGCAACGACCTCCAGGTCGCTCCACGTGCCGGCGTCGCTCGAGGCCAGCAGGTCCGTCAGGATGCAGCACATCGCGTAGTCGGTTGCCGGGAAGGCGGCAGACAGCAGCACGCCGGTCGACACGCCGGGTTCGAGCACCGGGTCGTCGATCTCGATGAGCACCGCGGATTGGGCCAGGGTGCCCGACCCGAGGAGGACCGCCACAGCTCCCGCCATTCGTTGCATCTCGTCGCCCTCCCGGGGCATTAGACCGCACGCGGGGGGGCGAGTGCAAGCCCGATCGGCCTACTTCCGCTTCTTGCGCTGCTTGAAGCTCTTGCCGCCCGACTTGGTGCCCTTGCGGCGGGTGAGCGCCGGCATGCCGCCCGCGCCGCCGAAGGCGGTCTCGGCCCCGCCCGCGGAGGCGGCCATGCTGCTCATCGCGCTCATCTTGCCCTTAGCGCTCATGTCGCCCATGCTGCGGGTGAGCTGGTTGATCATGTTGAACTGCTTGACGAGCTTGGCCACGGTGGGCTGATCCACGCCCGCGCCCCGGGCGATCCGCTTGCGGCGCGAGTGGTCGATGAGCCTGGGCTTGGCCCGCTCGTCCTCGGTCATCGACTGGATCTGCGCCTCGATGCGGTCGAGCTCGCGGTCCTCGATGTTCACGTCCTTGAGCATGCTGCCCACGCCCGGCAGCATGCCGAGCACTTGCTTCATGGGCCCCAGCCGGCGGATGGTCTTGAGCTGCTTGAGGAAGTCGTCCATCCCCATCTCGCCGCGCATCATCTTGTTCTGGAGCTTCTCGGCCTCCTCCTCGGAGACCTCCTCCTGGGCGCGCTCGACGAGCGACACGACGTCGCCCATGCCCAGGATGCGGCCCGCGAAGCGCTCGGGGTGGAAGGGCTCGAGCGCCGTCGGCCCCTCGCCCGTGCCCACGAAACGGACGGTGGCGCCCGTGACGCGGCGGACGCTGAGCGCCGCCCCGCCCCGCGTGTCGCTGTCGAACTTGGTCAGGATGACGCCGTCGATGCCCAGCTGGTCGTGGAAGGCCTTGGCGCTGCGGACGGCGTCCTGGCCGGTCATGCTGTCGACGACGAGGAAGATGTAGTGGGGATTGACCGCCCGCTTGATGCGGGCCAGCTCGCCCATCAGGTCGTCGTCGACGTGCAGCCGCCCGGCGGTATCGAGGATCGCCCAATCGCTGCCGTCGGCCTTGGCCCGCTTGAGGCCCCGCTTGCACACATCGACGGCGACGCCAACACGCTCGCCGTACGCGCCGACCTGATCCAGCTCGCCGTGGAAGCGCACCGGGGCGCTGCCCGGCAGTTCGGCGATCTGGGCGCTGACGGTCTCGAGCTGCTCGACGGCCGCCGGCCGCTGCAGGTCGGCCGCGACGAGCGTCGTGGACTGGTCCTTCTTCTTGAGCCACGCGGCCAGCTTGCCGCAGGTGGTCGTCTTGCCGCTGCCCTGCAGCCCGCACATCATGATGACCGTGGGCCCAGGGCCGTAGGCCTGCACGCCGGGGTCGCTGGCCTCGCCGGGCGTGCCGCCGAGCACCTCGACGAGGCGATCGTGCACGATCTTGATCATCTCCTCGCCGGGCTTGACCGACTGGGTGACGCGAGTGCCCTTGGCTTCCTCGATGACCTCGGCGCAGAAGTTCTCGACGACCTCGAGCGCCACGTCGGCCTCGAGCAGGCTCTCGCGGACGTCGGCCATCGCCTCGCGGACGTTCTTCTCGGAGATCTCGCCCTTGCCACTGAGCGAGCGGAGGGCGTTCTGGAAGCCTTCGGAGAGTCGTTCGAGCATGCCGGGCAGCGTTCCTTTGCGATGGCGGGGATGGCTATCGGGCGGACCACCGCCGCCGCCGTCCATCATAGAGCGAGCCAGCCGTGCTAACCTTCCATGGCCGATGAGCACGCTGGATGCCAACGCCGATGCCGACGCCCGCCGGGCCGCCTCCGCCGCGCCCCATCCCGCGACCACCGGCCCGCTGCGGCTCGCCGCCATCGATGTCGGCACCAACTCCATCCGCCTGATCGTGGCCGAGCACGACGGCGAGGGCGGCTATCGCATCCTCGACGACGAGAAGGTCACCCCCAGGCTGGGCCACGGGCTGGGCGAGACGGGGATGATCGCGCCCGACCGCATCGAGCAGGCCATCGACGCCATCGAGCGGATGAAGCAGATCGCCATCGGCTACGGCGTCGCCGAGATCCGGGTCATCGGCACGTCCGCGGCCCGGGAAGCCCGCAACGGCCAGGAGCTGATCGAGGGCGTCCGCCGCGTCAGCAACCTCGCGATGCAGGTGATCGGCCCGGACGAGGAGGGCCGCCTGGCGCACAAGAGCGTCGTGGGCGCCTTCGACGTCGCCGGTCGGCAGTTCGCCGTCGCGGACATCGGCGGTGGCTCGACCGAACTCGTCTTCAGCCGTGCGGGCGCCATCGAGAAGATCGTGGGCCTCAAGATTGGTGCCGTGCGGATGACCGAGCGCTTCGGCGGAGCCGACGGCAGCCGCGGCGAGCACTTCGAGGAGATGCGGCAGTTCCTGCGAGGCTCCATCGAGGCGGCCGTCGGCCGGCTCCCGCTGCGGCCCACGGTCCTCTACGGCACGGGCGGGACCTACGCGGCCCTCGCGGCGATCCACCAGGCCTCCATCGGCCGGCCCATCGAGAGCGTGCAGGGCCAGCGGCTCAGCCGGGCCGAGGTCGGCAAGACGCTCGACGCCGTCCGCGAGCTCATCCGCCGCGGCAAGGACGTGCCGGGCCTTTCCAAGGATCGCTACGACATCATCGTGCCCGGCGCCGCGATCGTGGAGGCGCTCATGGACGTGCTCGCCGCGCCCGAGCTGGTCGTGCACGACCGCGGCATCCGCGATGGGTTGATGCTCGAGATGATCCACGAGCGGACGCGTCGCCGGCCGCCGGCGCAGGCCGGCCGCTCGGCCTCGCTCCGCCGCTTTGCCCGCACCTGCCGGTACCACGAGGCCCACAGCGAGCACGTGACCGGGCTGGCGCTGCAGATCTTCGACCAGCTGGCCGAGCGGGTGCCGGCACTCGCCGGCGAGCTCGCGCCGCAGGCGCCGGCGCACCCGATCGTGCTCGACGGGCACACCGGGCTGGACGCCGAGGCGCGGACGCTGCTCGAGGCCGCCGGCGTGCTGCACGACATCGGCTACCTCGTCAACCACTCCAAGCACCACAAGCACAGCTACTACATCATCGCCAACAGCGAACTGGACGGTTATGGCCCGCGGGAGCGGGAGCTGATCGCCAACATCGCGAGGTACCATCGCCGCAGCCATCCCAAGCCAAGCCACGATGCCTACGCCGCGTTGGACGCGCACGAGCGGAAGGTCGTCCGCCGGCTTGCGGCCATCCTCCGCGTCGCCGACGGCCTCGATCGCACCCACACGCAGATCGTCGAACGCGTCGTGGTCCGCATCGACGGGAATTCCGTCGTATTCGTCGTCGACGCGCCGACGGACGTGGCGACCGACATCTGGGGGGCGCAGCGGAAGAGCGAGCTGTTCACCCAGGCGTTCGGCCTGCGGTGCCGCTTCGAGATCGGGTAGGATCGTGCTGCCGCGGATCGAGACCGGCGACGACGCGGGCGAGCCCTGCTACGCGTTCGCCTTGGCCGAGTCGGCGATTGCGGGCGGCGAGCCTCACCGCGGTCGGGCCGTCGCCACCGTTCTTCGGGCGGCGTGCACGGCCCACGCCGTAGTGACCGCGGGTCTGGTCGTTGGTGCGATGCTGCTGGCGGTGCTGTTTCTCAACGAGGGCTGGCGGACGCTCGGCTTCGCGGCCCATACGCCATTCGTGATGGCGGCGTTGGGCGGCGTGATCGGTGGAGGCGTTATCGCCGCGCGGGCGCGGCAGCGCTACGCCAGTCGCGTGGTCTCGGGTCTGCTCCGCAAGGGGCGCTGCGGCTCGTGCGGCTACGCGATGCACCGCCCGCCGGCGTGCGAGCCGCTCGATCGCGTGCGTTGCTCCGAGTGCGGCGCGCAATGGCTGGCGGAGCGCATCCTGCCAGATCAAGCGGCAACGTCGAGGCGGGTCATCGTGATCGGCCGGGAGTCGCCGGGCTGCGATCGCCCGGTGACTCGGGACGCCGATGCCTAGAGCGCAAGTCCGAGCGAATCCTCGCCCAGGAAGTGGTCGAGGTGGTGGGCCCTGTCCTCGACCTTCAGCAGCGTCTTCTTGAGCAGCGTCTCGGTGCCGAAGTCGCCGTGCTCGGTGCACAGGCGGATGGTCTCCCGCAGCCGCCTCGCCATCTCGCCCTCCGCCTCGCGGTCGCGCGACAGCATGTCGCGGATGCGGAACACGCCCTCTGGCTCGTGCTCGATATAGGAGAGCTCGGCCATGTTGGACGGCGAACTGGTCGGGATGCCGCCGATCGCGGTCATCCGCTCGGCGATCATGTCGGCGTACTTGTGCAGCTCGTTGTAGCCGTCCTCAAGGAAGATGTGGATGTCGCGGAATTGCGGCCCTTCGACCAACCAATGGTGCTTCTGGTACTGATGGAAGAGCACGAAGGTGGCCGCGAGGTGCTTGTCGAGTTCGGGGGCGATGGCGCGGACGGCATCCTCCGCGAGGTGGATCGGGTTGTCCTCGATCATGTCCTGCGGGCGCCAGGGCGTCTCGGTGGTCACGGGTTGCTTCCTTCCTGATGATGCTCGGTTCGTGGTGAGCCGGGCGGCCCGTGCCGCCTCGAACGACGCACGAGCGTGCTCGAAATTGGCACACGGCTCTTACGGCACGGAATGTTACGTATGGCACTCGAGCCGCCCGTCGCTTGCAAGGCAAACCGCCGGTTGCGGCGCCGGCGCGTCGGGGTTCTGCGGCATGGAACGCCGGGAATCCCGGCATCTACCGCGGGCCATCACTATCCTGCGTGCGGCATGAACGACGTGACGTCCGATTCCTCCAAGCTGCGTCGACGGCTGCTGGCGGCCGATGTTTCGCGATTGCCGCCCGAGATGCACGCCTGGCGGACCGCCATCGAGATCGAGACCGCACGGGCCGCGGTGCTCGATGAGCAGCTCGACTGGTGCACGAACCGCATCGTGGCCGTCGAGCGCGCGTCGCACCACCGCGCCGGCCTGCCGTGCGACTTCCAGAACCGCCTCGTCCAAATCGGCGACGGGGTGCTGCTCTGCGGCATCCGCCACGAGGGCATGGACCCGAGGCTGCCCTTCGTCGAGATGATCGCGTGGGACGACGCGTTGCTGGAGACTGGTCCGGCCTTGGCCGCCGCGGCCGAGTGCGGCATGCACGCCTTCGCCCGCTTCGATCCACGGCGGGTCCGCATGCTCCGCGCCGGCCTGGATGCTCCCGAGCTGGCACGGGGGTGGCACGCCGAGATCGACCAGGTGCTGATCGCGGCCCCGCTGGGCGATGTTGCATCGGAGGCCGCGGCCGTGGAACTCGCCGAGGCGTCCATCGACGACGCGTTGGAATTCCAGGCCGATTGCTACGACGCCTTCGGTGACCGCGATCCGTCGCTGTGCGCGGACGTGCGGCCGTCGGACCGCGCGGAGTTCGAGGACTGCGCGAGGGACGGCGCCGTGCTGTTCTGGCGGCTCCCGGGACAGCCCTCGCCGCCCGCCGGCCTCCTCGCCGTCCAGCGGATCGACTGGCAAGGCCTCGACGGCTGGCTGGTCGTCGAGGAGTGCGTTGCGGGCTGGGCGGCGGGGCGGGGCACCGCGGCGGCCGCCCAGCGCGCACTCGCGCGGCGGCTCGTTGATCGCGACGCCGCCAACGCGGCGCTGCCGCTGTTCGGCACCATCGCCGGCCGCAACACCCCAAGCCGGCGGACGGCGGCCAACGCGGGCCGCCGCGAGCTCGCCGCGTGGTGGTTCGTCGGGCGGGAGGACGACGCCGCGCGTCGGACCGGCGGCTAGAGCGCTCTGGCTTCCAATGGTCCCCATGCGTGCGCAGAGGCCCGCCGGATTCACTCCGGCGAGGCCGTATACAAGCGAGTGTGCGGCCGGAGGGCCGCTACGGAGCGTTCCAAGATCAGTCGGCCGGCGTCAGCCGCGCGTACTCGAGGATCAGCGTCTTGACACCCAGCCCGACGAAGTCCACGCGGGCCCGGGCGCCCCGGCCCGTGCCGCAGGAGACCACGGTGCCCACGCCGAACTGCGGATGCCGCACCTTGCTGCCCACGGCGTAGGTCTGGCCGGGCCGCGGCGCGTCGGCGTTGTGGACGCCCGAGCGCCGTGCGGGTCGATCGCCCCAGGGATCGGCATGGTCGATGGCGGTGGGGTCGCCCTGGTCGCTGACTCGCAGGTGCTCGTCGCCCTCTGCGCCGAGTTCGCCCAGGAAGCGGCTGGGGATGGTTCGCTCGGGCACGCCCCGCACGCTGCGGATGCGGGCAGAGGTCATGAGCAGCCGCGTCATGGCGCGGGTGATGCCCACGAAGCACAGCCGCCGCTCTTCCTCGAGCTCGGCGTCGCTCTCGCGGGCGCGGCTGTGGGGCAGCGTGCCCTCCTCGAGCCCGATCATCGCCACGGCGGGAAACTCCAGCCCCTTGCTGGCGTGCAGGGTCATGAGGGTGACCGCGCCGCCCGCCGCGTCGACCGCGTCCTGGTCGCTCACGAGCGCGACGGTCTCGAGCCACGCGCGGAGCATCGCCAGAAGCGGGGGCGTCTCGGCGTCGTCGCCCGCCTGTGCCCGCTCGGCGTCGGTGAACGCCAGTGGATCGCCCGCGGGGTCGTACTCCTGCTCGAACTCCGCGGCCCCGCTAATGACCTGGTCGAGGTTGTCCAGGCGGGACTCGTCCTCCTCGCCGCCCGCCCCCCGGGAGCCGGCCGCTCGCTTGGCGTACATCGGGCGGAGTCCGCTGTCGTCGATCACCCGGGCCACCAGGTCGGCCAGCGAGGTGCTCACTTCCGCCCCCATGAACGTGCCGTGGCCCGTCCAGCCTTCGATCATCGCCACGAACTCCCTGCAGGCGTTGGCCGACCGGGGCGTGACCTCGGCGTGCTGCTGCGGATCGCGGAGGGCATCGAACATCGGGATGCCGGCGTGGGTGGCGGCGGCGTCGAGGCGGTCGAGGCTCGTCTTGCCGATGCCGCGGCTGGGCGTGTTGACGATCCGCGCCAGCGAGACGCCGTCGGCCGGGTTGGCGACCACGCGGAGGTAGGCAATGGCGTTCTTGACCTCCTCGCGGTCGTAGAAGGCCGTACCCCGCGCAATGCGGTAGGGCAAGCCGTGGCTCCGCAGCGCGTCCTCCATCACGCGGCTGAGCGCGTTGGTGCGGTAGAACACCGCCATGTCCCGCCAGGGCAGGCCGTCCTCACCGCGGGCCTCCAGCCAGTCGGCTACCAGTTCGGCTTCGTGCCGCTCGTCCTGGCACAGCGTGACCTCGACGGCTTCGCCCGCGTCGCCGCTGGTGAACAGGTCCTTGTGCTTGCGGACCTGGTTCTGGCGGATCAGCGTGTCGGCGGTGCGCAGGATCGCGCCCGTCGAGCGGAAGTTCTCGCCGAGCGGGATGACGCGGCAGGCCGGGTACTGCTTCTCGAATTCGAGGATGTTGCTGATGTCGGCGCCCCGCCAGCCATAGATAGACTGGTCCGGGTCGCCCACGACGCAGAAGTTGGGGCCGTTCTCGCCCCGGCCGTCCTTGCCCGCCTCGCCCGCCAGCAGCGCCGCGATCTCGAACTGCGCCCGGTTGGTGTCCTGGTACTCGTCGATCAGCAGGTACTGCCAGCGGTCGCGGAGCTCCGTGCGCGCCCGCTCGCTGCGGCGGAGGAGCTGAGCAGTCAGCAGCAGCAGGTCGTCGAAGTCGACGGCGCCCGCGTCTCGCATCGCGGCGTGGTAGGCCGAGTAGATGCGGGCCACCTGCTTCTCGTAGAAGTCGCTGGCCCGCGCGGCGTATGCGTCGGCGTCCAGCAGCTCGTTCTTGGCGTTGCTGATCGTGCCGAGCACCGACCGGGGCGCCCAGTTGCTGGTATTCAGCTCCAGGTCCTTGATGGTCCGCTTCATCAGCGCCGTTTGGTCGCTCGTGTCGTAGATGGTGAAGTCGGGGCGGACGTCCGGCAGCGCGGGGTCGTCGGCGTACCGCCGAAGCAGCCGCGCGCACAGGCTGTGGAAGGTGCCGACGGTCAGGCCCCGTGTCGCCCGGGGGTCCTCGCCCAGCAGCAGGCCGACGCGCTCACGCATCTCGGCGGCGGCCTTGTTGGTGAAGGTCAGCGCCAGGATGGCCCAGGAAGGTACGCCCAGGCGGATGAGCTGGCCGATGCGGCGGGTGATGACCCGCGTCTTGCCGCTGCCCGCGGCCGCCAGCACCAGCACGGGCCCCTCGGTCGCCAGCACCGCCTCCCGCTGGGCGTCGGTGAGGTCCTTCAGCAGCGGGTCGGCGGGGTCCGGGGCCATCGAATCGGGAGCATGGCGGCCGTCCGTGGCGTCCATCGCGGTCATGCAGCAGCGTATTGCCGCTAGGCCGGCGTGTCGTCCGCGTCCCTGCCAGGAGCGGGGGGCGCGCCCGTGTCGTCCGCGGCTCCGGCCTCGGACGCGGCACCGGGCTCGGGTTCGGGCTTGGGCCTCCGGGCGACGTGCGGCGTGTCGGCCGACCGCGTGATGAGCGAGACGTTGTCGGGCAGGTGCTCGGCCACGCGGGTGATGACGTCGCCCTCGATCTTGCGGCTGAAGACCGATCGACGGCTCTTGCCCATGATGAGCGTGTCGCAGCCGTAGGTCACGGTGTAGTCCAGGATCTCGGGGGCGATCTCGGTGCTGGTGACGTAGATGGGCATGCACGTAACGCCCAGTTCGCGCGCCAGCACGATGGTCGAGCCCAGGGCCTGCTGGGCCTCGTAATCCTCCTCGATGTTGGGCGTCCGCAGCGGGCCAAATTCGCCCACCCGGAAGACGCGGACGAACAGCACGAACAGCACCGCATCGCGGCTCTTGGCCAGGTCGCAGGCGAATTCGGCCTGGTAGCGGCCGCGGGCGGCGAGCATGATCCTCGGACGGTTGGCGTCGAGCGCGATGGGCTCGCGCTTCACCTCGCTCAGCCAGCCGCGGATCGGTTCGGGGATGGGCTCGGGCCCGCCCTTGCGCTGCCACTGCATGATCTGCCGCAGCCCGAGCACCAGCGCCACCAGCCCGCCGCTGAACGCCAGCGACTCGAGCTGCGTAGCGGCGATGGTCAGCGAGACCGCGCCCAGCACCGAGCCCATGATCCACATGCCGATCCGCACGCCGCGGCCCAGCTCCAGCTTGCGGTTGACGGCGCAGCACAGGATGTTGGTCGTGATGGCGCCGCACACGCCCAGCACGTAGAGCTTGGCGAGCACCTGCACGTCCTGCTCGACCAGGATGACGCCGATGGGCACGATGACCGACACGATCAGCCCGATCCAGGGCACGCCCGAGTAGTTCAGCCGCGTCAGCGATCGGGGCAGCTCGCGATCCTGGGCCATCGCGAACAGGACCGACACCATCGCCATGACGGCCGTGTTGGTGGCGCTGAGCAGCAGCAGCCCGAAGGTGATGCCCGCGACCTTGCTGAAGACCAGCGAGACCGTCTCGCTGCCCGTCCATCGCTCGCCGCTCTCGGCCGCGACCACCTTCATGGCGGTATCGCGGTAGGCGCGGACCTCCTCGATGCGTTGGGCGTCGGCCGGCTCGATCGAGCCCTCGTCGACGGCGACCTCGATGGCCCGCTGCGACATCGCGAGCTGCTGGCCGTAGGTCAGGTCATCCGGGGAGGTCGTCGCGATGTTGGTGCTCAGCCCCGCCAGCGCGATGCCGAAAACCATGTTGAGCACCACGACCTCGAGGCTCACCGGCCAGATCGTCTTCCGGGAGGTCTTGGCGACGGGCTTCTTCATGATGCCCGTCATGTTGGCGACGGCTTCGAGGCCCGCGAGCGCCAGGCAGATCTTGGCGAAGCTCACCCAGGCGTCGAAGGGGCCGACCTCGGTGAAGTAGTCCAGCGAGATGGTGCCCAGGCCGTCCACCACCAGCGGGATCGCCAGCACCGCCAGGACCGCCGACACCACCATGGCCATCACGGCGATGACCAGGGCGAACTGGCCGGCGCGACGCGAGCCCAGCCAGTTCACTACCCCGATGCCCACGATCGTGATCACGCCCAGCGGCAGCGTGAGGCCGTGGGGCACCCCGAAGTAGTGGAAGGCCTCGATGACGCTGATGGCGGCCGTCATGATGTAGCCGCTCAGCAGCAGCGTGGCGCCCACGACCGAGAGCGTCGGGCTGAGCTGCCGTGCTGCCGAGTACACACCGCCGCCATCGGGGAAGCACCGGCAGATGTGCGTGTAGGCCCAGCTGACGGCGATCATCAGCGCGCCGATGGCGGCGAGGTAGATGACGCTGGCGTGCCCGGTGTACAGGAAGGCCAGGCCCAGCACGTACAGCCGGCTGGTGCCCCAGTCGCCGTAGAGCAGCGGGCCGGCGTGCAGCCAGCCCAGGTTCCGCGGCCTGGATTCGCTGATCACCATCGGCCGTCCGCCCTCTCCTCCGGCGTCGAGCCGGCGTCGGTCCGAGCCGCGAGTCTAGCGGGCTTATCGGCGGGCGTCCGTTCGGGTGGCGACCGGGAAAGGCGCGAACTGCCAGCGGCCGCATGCGAATCGTCCCTCGGCGGGAGACCTTCGGGTATCGCCACACGCGGCTGGCGTCGATATGCCCCCGGCGGGGTGCCGGGCGCACCGGCCCGCGGAGCATTTGTCCAGACACCGGCGGGCCGCTATGTTCCGTCCCGCCCGGCCGGCGGCGCGATGCCGCGCGGCCGTCGGAGCACCAGCCGACCAGATGCCAGGTCCGAAGCAGCCATGAGCGACGGCAGCCCCAGTCCGGCCACCGATCCCGCGCCCCGCCGCGACGCGCCGGCCACCGGGGAAACCAGCGCGCCCGCGAAGACCGCCGCCCTGCCCTCCATGGACCGCACCGGCGTCACGCCGCTGAGCAACGTCTCGACGCCCGACGACCCCGACCGCGTCCTCAAGGAGGTCGCCGAGGGCGGCAGCAACGTCGATACCGCGCTCGGACGCCTCGTTGTCGACTACGGCCTGGCGACCCGCGAAGAGGTCGACCTGTGCGTCGACAAGATCAAGGACGCACGCGAGAAGGCCCCGGACGAGGAAGCCGGCCAGCGTTCGCTCGCCTTCGAGCTGGTCGACCACGACTTCGTCACCAAGCGGCAGATCGCCCGCCTCAAGCAGATCATCGACGCCGAGCGCAGCGGCCAGAAGATCCCCGGCTACCGCCTGCTGGGCAAGCTCGGTGCGGGCGCGATGGCCACGGTCTACAAGGCCCGCCAGCTCAACCTCGACCGGCTGGTGGCGATCAAGGTGCTGCCGCGGAAGATGAGCGCCAACCCGCAATTCATCGAGCGGTTCTACGCCGAGGGCCGCGCGGCGGCGCAGCTCAACCACCCGCACATCGTGCAGGCCTACGACGTCGGCAAGGCCGGCGAGTACCACTACTTCGTGATGGAGTACGTCGACGGCCGCACCGTCTACGACGAGATCGTCAAGAACAAGCGGTACGAAGAGGCCGAGGCGATCGAGATCGTCTCGCAGGTGGCCCGGGCGCTGGGGCACGCCCACGAGCGGGGCATCATCCACCGCGACGTGAAGCCCAAGAACATCATGATCACGCGGGCCGGCGTCGTGAAGCTGGCCGACATGGGCCTCGCCCGCGCCATGAGCGACAAGGAGGCCGCCGAGGCCGAGGCCGGCAAGGCCTTCGGCACGCCCTTCTACATCAGCCCCGAGCAGATCCGCGGCGAGACCAGCATCGGACCCGAGGCCGACATCTACTCCCTGGGCGCCACGCTCTACCACATGGTCACCGGCACGGTGCCCTTCGACGGCAAGAACCCCACCAGCGTCATGCACAAGCACCTCAAGAGCGAGGTGCTCGCCCCCGACCAGGTCAATCCCAGGCTCAGCGGCGGGATCAGCGAGATCATCGAGATGATGCTCGCCAAGAAGCGGGAGAATCGCTACCGCACCGTGCAGGACCTGCTGAGCGACCTCGAGGTCGTCAAGGCCGGCAAGCCGCCGCCGCTGGCCCACCGCGGGCTGGACGAGGCCGACCTCGCCACCCTGAGCCAGACCAGCGCCATCCCGCCGGCGGTCGACGACCCGGCCCGGTCCGACGCGGACTCGGGCGGCGACGTCCGCATGCCGCTGCTCTTCGCCCTGGTCGCCGCGCTGGTGCTTAGCGTGGTCTTCAACGTGCTGCAGCTGCTGGCGTGAGCCGCCAACGGCCGGCGGTCTTCCGATCGGCACCGAACAACCCGCCGTCAAAGGTGGTTGGTCTATCGAGTGGCCGCCACGAATGAGACAGAATTGGCTTGCACCCGCCCCCCGGGGACGTTACTCTTTGGCCGTGAAGGCCAGAGCGGACCGCTAGCTTGAGCGGCCACCACACCCAACCGATGCAGAGTTGCGGCTCGTGACCGGGCCGCGGGATCGCGTGCGTGCGGCCGACCGGCCCGCAGGTGCATCGCCGTCGGCCGCCGACGGGGTACGCGGGGTTATGTTTGTCGGCACTAGCTGGCCCGAGCCGGGCCTGCCGACGCGGAACGAAGGAAGCCAGGGCACTTCGAGATACACCCGCCGGCGAGGGGCCGGCGACAGGCAAGGAGACTGACCATCCGAGGACGAAGGTTCTATCGCGACGCCGGCCCGGTGAACAGGACGCGGGTCAACCACATGATCCGCATCACGCCCATCCGGCTCATCGGGCCCGAGGGCGAGCAGGTCGGCGTCGTCGAGACGCGCGACGCCATGCGCATGGCCCAGGAGGCCGGACTCGATCTCGTCGAGGTCGTGGCCGACACCCGCCCGCCCGTGTGCAAGATCATGGACTATGGCAAGTTCAAGTACGATCAGTCCAAACGCAAGGACAACAAGTCGGCCAACCAGCAGGAGATCAAGGAGGTCCGCCTGGGCCGGTCGGTGAAGATCGACCCCCACGACGTGCAGATCCGCGTCAACCAGGCCCGCCGCTTCCTGATGCAGGGCCACAAGGTCCAGATCACCCAGCGCTTCCGCGGCCGCGAGATGATCCACAAGGAGCTGGGCCTCGAGCGGCTCAGCGAGATCGTCGAGCAGCTCGGCGACATCTCCAAGGTCGAGATGGCGCCCCGCTGGGTGATGCGGCAGGCCAGCATCGTGCTCGCGCCCGACAAGAACAAGGTCGAGCTGGCCAAGCGCAAGAAGCAGCAGGAGGCCGACGCGGAGGCCAAGGCCGACGCCGAGCTGGACGCCCAGATCGCCAAGCTCGACGAGGCCGACGCCAGCGAGGCCGACGACGACGAGGACGTCGAGGCCACGGAGACCCAGGCGGCCGACGCCTCCGACAAGGACAAGAAGCCCACGCGGAAGGTCTCCAACCCCGTGGAGGACGAGATCAGCGCATTGCTGGGTGAATGACCGATGCCCACCGGCGCCGGCACGCCCAGCACCGCCGTGGTGACCACCAACGGGCCGCGTTGGTGGTGCTGCTCGGCATCCTGCTGGCCATGGCGTTGTCCTATCGCGTCTTGGAGGCATCCAGGACGCGTCAGGACATGCGCGTGCTCGTCGAGCGTTCGCCGTTCGGGGGGTTCCGCGCTCGTCGGCTGCGCAACGCGACCTTGCGAGATGCGGCCGCCGAGCTGCGGGATCGTGCCGGCGTCGTCGCCTACGGCCGCATCGTCCTGCGCGAGGGCTATGGCGACGCGTCGTTTCCGGTCGGCGTCGCTGCGCGGCACGGCCACGCCCATCTCCGCATCGCGTCGGACGACGTCGCAGATATTGAATCGATCACGCGGGCAATCGAGCGTGCGACCGGCTTCACGCCCCGCGCTCGTTCGTGGTCGACGCTTGGTGCTCCATCGGGACATCCGGCGCGCGTCGCGTACGTGCGATGGGAACGCACGGGCGGGGGACGCGAACTCCCGCTCGACCTCGTCATCGTCGGTGCCCCGGCCTGGATTGCCGTCCTCGTGCTGCGGTCCATGGCGCTGCAGATGGCGCGCGATCGGGCACGCACGCGGCTCGAGAAAGAGATCTGCCCCCGATGCGGCTACGACCTCCGCGGGCTGCGCGACCCCGTCTGCCCCGAGTGCGGCGAAGATCTTCGAAACTAGTCGTGCCGCAGCGCCACGATCGGGTCCTGCCGCGCCGCCTTGCGGGCGGGGTAGAGCCCGAAGACCAGCCCGGTCAGCACCGCCACGACCATTGCCACGACGACAGACCACCACGCCAGCTGCGTCGGTAGGCTCGCGTCGGCGGGCACGAACCGGCCCAGCACCGGCACGTCGGGCAGCCGGGGCACCAGCCAGCCCAGCAGCAGGCTGAGTCCCACGCCTAGCGCCACGCCGATGAGCCCGCCGATGAGGCTCAGCACGCTCGTCTCGACGAGGAACTGGCTGACGATGTGCTTTCGGGTGGCGCCCAGCGCCCGGCGGATGCCGATCTCGCGGGTCCGCTCGGTGACGGTCGCCAGCATGATGTTCATGATGCCGATGCCGCCCACCAGCAGGCTGATGCCGGCGATGGCCATGAGCATCAGCGTGCCGCGGAGGGCCGCCCGCTCGGCGTTCTCGAGCAGCTCGAAGGGCACGATCATCGCCACGTCGCTCAGGCCGTCCCGCCGGGTCTCGAGCAGCCGCTCCAGCCGCTGGGCCACGCCCACGACTTCCTGCCGCGATCGCGTGGTGATGTACAGCTCCGAGACGTGCACCTCCGAAGCGTTGAAGGATCCGCTGGAGCGGCGGACGACGGTGTCGCCGAACACGTACCGCGCCGTCTCGAGCGGCACGTGGATGTCCTGGTTCAGGTCGCGACCGACCAGCGCCGTGCCCGCGCCGCCCGCGAGGCCCACGGGCTGGAGGATGCCCACGACGATGAGCGCCTTGTCGTCGACGCGGATGGTGTTCCGCAGCGGGTCGTCGAAGGGGAAGAATCGGCGTGCGATGTCCGAGCCGATGACGCACACCATCGCCCGCTCGTCGTCGTCCTCGTCGGTCAGGTACCGCCCGCGGGCGATGCGGAGGTTGGCGACCTCGGCCAGCTGCGGGTCGACGCCGAAGGCTTGGCTGCCCCGCTTCTCGGCCCCGCGGATGATCTCGGCGCCGATCTCCTTGAGGGCGATGATCGAGGCTTCGTCCGAGAAGTTGTCCTGGATGTTCCGCAGGTCGGTCCAGCTCAGGCCGTAGCGGACCACGCCCGACCGCTGTTCGCCCTGCTGCTGGGCCTCGGGCGGCCGCTCGCTCCGCACGATGATGTTGCGGGCGCCCAGTTGCTCGATCTGGCGGAGGGCCTCCTGCTTGCTGCCCTCGCCGATGGACACCATGCAGATGACGGCCGCCACGCCCAGGATGATGCCCAGCGCCGTCAGGAAGCTGCGGAGCTTGTGCAGCCGCAGGTTGGCCAGGCCCAGCTGGATGGTCTCGAGCAGGAATGCCACTGGGAATCACCCGATACAAGGCCGCGGAGCCGTGCGTCACGCGGGTCCGAATAGCCCCGCGGCGTGCCCCGTTGCTGTATGGTACGGGCGGCGGCCGCGGGCGTTGCCCCCGGACGATGGACCACGCCGCGAGACGACCATGCCGACCCAGGCCACCCCGAGCATCGACGTCCAGACCGAGACGGCCACGGGCCGGGGCTGGCGGTACGGCGTCGTCGTCACGCGGGACGGCGAGGCCAGCGACCACACCGTCACGCTCTGCCACCAGGACCACGACTTCTGGTGCGGCGGCGCCTGGCCGCCCTCGCGGCTGGTCGAGCGGCTGCTGGCCCTGGTGCTCGATCACCTGGGCGACGCCGACGCGCCGGGCACCCTCCCGACCGCCTTCGACTGCACCACGGCCCGCCGCTGGCTGCCCGGCCTCGACGACCTGCTGCGGCACGCCTCGGCGCGGGGCGGGGCGATGCTGCCGGGGGTGTGAGGGTGGCTACCCGAGCATCCCCTTCAGGTACCGCCCGGTGTGGCTCGCCCTGATCTTCACGACGTCCTCGGGCGCGCCCTCCGCCACCACCGTGCCGCCACCGTCGCCGCCCTCGGGGCCGAGGTCGATGATCCAGTCGGCCCGCTTGATGACGTCGAGGTTGTGCTCGATCACCACGAGGGTGTTGCCCGTGTCGGCCAGCCGATCGAACACGCCCACCAGGCGGTTGATGTCCTCGAAGTGCAGGCCGGTGGTGGGCTCGTCGAGGATGTAGAGCGTGTGCTCGGTGCTGGGCGTGCCGTCGTAGCGGATGCCCTTGCCCAGCTCGGTCGCTAGCTTTACCCGCTGCGCCTCGCCGCCCGAGAGCGTCGTGCTGGGCTGGCCCAGCGTGAGGTAGCCCAGGCCGACGTCCCGCAGGCATTCGACGAACCTGAGTATCTTCCCCTGCGCGTCGAAGAAGCCGCACGCGTCCTCGATGGTCATCGCGAGCACGTCGGCGATGCTCTTGCCCTTGTAGAGCACCTCGAGCGTTTCGCGGTTGTACCGCTTGCCGCGGCAGACCTCGCACTCGACGAACACGTCGGGCAGGAAGTGCATCTCGATCTTCTTGACGCCCTGCCCCTGGCAGGCCTCGCAGCGTCCGCCCGCGCCGGCCTTGCCCGTGCGCTCGGCCGACACGTTGAAGCTGAACCGCCCCGGCTGGTAGCCCCGCAGCTTGCTCTCCCGCGTCTGCGCGAAGACCTTGCGGATGTCGTCGAACACGCCGGTGTACGTGGCCGGGTTCGATCGCGGGGTCCGGCCTATGGGCGACTGGTCGACCTCGATCACGCGATCGATCTTGGAGAGTCCGTTCACCCGCGTGTGGGCGCCGGGCTTGACCCGCGAGCCGGTGATCTCGCGGCGGGCCGACTTCATCAGGATGTCGTTGACCAGCGTGCTCTTGCCCGAACCCGAGACGCCCGTGACGCAGACGATGCCCCCGAGCGGGAAGGCCACGTCGATCTTCTTGAGGTTGTTCTGGCGGGCGCCCTTCACCACGATGGCCTTCTTGGGGTCCATCGCGCGGCGTTCGGCCGGCACCTCGATCTTCTTGCGCCCCGCCAGGTAGTCGCCGGTGATCGAGCCCTTGGTCGTGCATACGTCTTCGACGCTGCCCTGCGCCACCACGCGGCCGCCGTGCACGCCCGGGCCGGGGCCGATGTCCAGCACGTGGTCGGCGGCGCGGATCATGTCCTCGTCGTGCTCGACGACGAGCACCGTGTTGCCGATGTCCGTCAGGTGCCGGAGCGTGCGGATCAGCCGGTCGTTGTCGCGCTGGTGCAGGCCGATGGTCGGCTCATCGAGCACGTAGCACGCGCCCACCAGCCCGCTGCCCACCTGCGTCGCCAGGCGGATGCGCTGGGCCTCGCCGCCCGACAGCGTCGCCGTTCGGCGATCCAGCGAGAGGTAGTCCAGCCCGACGCTCTGCAGGAACCGCAGCCGGTTGCCCACCTCGCGGACGATGGGCTCGGCGATCGCGCGGCCCTCCTCGCTGAGCCGCAGCCCCTCGACGAAGGCGAGGGCGTCGCCGATCGTCAGCCGGCTCAGCTCGCTGATGTTCAGCATCGTGCCGTCGTTCTTGGGCCGGCCGATCACCAGGTCGGAGGTCAGCCGTGCGGCATCGGCGGCGTGCGAACTCTCGATGCACACGTGCAGCGCTTCGATCCGCAGGCGGTTGCCCTGGCACGCCGGGCACTGCCGCTCGCTCTGGAACAGGTGCAGGTGGTCCTTGGCCCAGGCGCTCTCGGTCTTCTCGAACCAGGCGTCGAGCATCGTCATGACGCCCGCCCAGTGGGCGCCGTAATCCTGCTCCTGTTCCTCGTTGGTGCCGTACATCAGGATGGCGTAGAGGTCGTCGTCGAGGGCGCCCATCGGCGTCGAGCCCTGCACGCCGAACTTGCGGCAGAACCACCGCAGCCGCCGCGGGTACACCATGCCGCCCGGGCCGTTCTTCTTCCACGGCGCGATGCCGCCGCTGAGCAGCCCCCGCTCGGGGTCGGGCACCACCAGCTCCTCGTCGAACTCCAGGATGCTGCCCAGCCCGTGGCACGTCGGGCAGGCACCGAAGGGGGAGTTGAAGCTGAACAGCCGGGGCTCCAGCTCGTCGAGCGCGAACGTCGGATCGTCCGGGTCGGCCAGCCGGGCGCTGAAGCCGTGGTCGGCCCAGGCGCCGTTCTCGTCGACGCTGACGACCACCGAGCCGCTACCCAGCTGCAGCGCCGCCTCGATCGACTCGGCCAGCCGCTGCCGCACGTCGTCGCGGATCACGATGCGATCGACCACGGCGTCGATGTCGTGCTTGACGTAGCGGCCCAGCTCGAGGGGGTTCTCGCCGGGCTCCTTCAGGACGTCCCGGAGATCGACGACGGTGCCGTCGACCCGCGCCCGCTGCCAGCCCTGGCCCTGCAGCCGTTCGAGCACGTCACGGTGGAAGCCCTTCTTGCCGCGGAGCACCGGCGCCAGCACCATCAGGCGGGTGTCCTCGCCGAAGCGGAGCACGGCGTCGACGATCTGCGTGGCGCTCGTGGCGCTGATGGGCTTGCCGCTGCGCGCACTAACCGTGCCGTCGCGTTTGGTCTTGGTCGGCCGCCACGAGTACGGCGTGCCCGTGCGCGCAAACAGGAGGCGGAGATAATCGTAGATCTCGGTGGTCGTGGCGACCGTCGACCGCGGGTTGTGCGCCGCCGTCCGCTGCTCGA
The DNA here is from genome assembly GCA_039819165.1 of Planctomycetota bacterium. NCBI lineage: Bacteria > Pseudomonadati > Planctomycetota > Planctomycetota bacterium. Next base: position 367,046 of record JBCBSM010000002.1, on the reverse strand, counting down.
TGGCGATCGTGGGGGGGATGCCCTCGATCTCGTCGATGTCGGGCTTCTTGAGCTGGTCGAGGAACTGCCGCGCATACGCCGACAGGCTCTCCATGTACTTCCGCTGGCCCTCGGCGAAGAGCGTGTCGAAGGCCAGGCTGCTCTTGCCGCTGCCGCTCATGCCGGTGATCACCACCAGCTTGTCGCGCGGCAGGTCGACGTCGATCGACTTGAGGTTGTGCTCGCGGGCGCCCTTGACGCGGATGAGTCTGCCATCCTCGGCCACCGGAGACGAACCGACCTTAGACCGCTTCGTGCGCTTCGCGGGCTTGGGCTCGATGGCGCCGCTCTCGGCGGTGCGGCGTGCGGGCATGGGCGGGGCTTCCGTGCGGGGCGGCGGTGTCATCGTGGACGATCACAGTAGCGCGACGACGACCCAAACGAAACACGAATGATCCGGCCATCGTGCATCCGCCGGATCCGGGTGCCGGATACCCGATCCCGCCCCGAAGTGCCGCGGCTACCGCACCGTGCCGGCGGTCAGGTGCTCGTGCGTGATCACCCAGTCCGAGCCCTGCCGCTCCCAGACGAGCGTGCCGTACTGGCGTATCCGCACCGCGTCGCCGTGCGACGGATCCTCTCCGCCCTCGAAAATAAACGTGGCGTAGGCCATGTCACCCGCCACGCGTACCTCGGCGGGCTCGACGAGCGCGATCTCCCAGTCCCGCATCGGTGCCATCATCGCCGTCCATTCGGCCTGATATGCGGCAAAGCTGCGGAGATCGACGACGTCGCCCTCGACGTTGTCGAAGACGCGGATGGCGCGGGGTCCCGCGGCGTACAGCGGCCGGAGTTGCTCGCCCGTCCAGGTGTCCGTCCCCGGGCTCCAACCGTCGATCCACTGCGCAAGGGCCGCCCTTAACTCTTGTTCGTCGTCGTGGCGTGCCGAGGCGCCCGATGCATGGTCGGGGTCCGGCATCGCGGCGCAGCCGACCAACACGAGCATCGGGCAGGGGAGCAGTCCGAGCGCCAGGCCCCGTCGGGCCGTGGCCGCAGCGATCCGGCGTCCGGGGCCTGAGCAACGACTAGGGCGATCCCGCCTGCTCGCGGGCGGGATCAGGGTCTGCATGGCGATGGCGCACCTCCTTCGGCGACTCTAGCGATACCTCTGGCTCGGACAACGCATCCCCTCCCCGCGCTCCCGGTACCCTTGCCGGGGAGGTCGATCCATGCGGACAGTCCTGTGCGTGCTCGCGTGCCTCTTGGCTTGTGCGGCGTGGGCGCAGCAAGGCTCTACGGAGCCGCCGCCCGAGGCCGATCTCGGCCTGCCCGAGCCGCGCTGGCGACCCGTCTTCGTGGGCGTCGAGCACGCCGAGCTGGCGACCGACCGACCGCGGCCGCTCATCGTCCAGGTCCTGCGCGTCGATCTGCACGCCCCGGGGCTGTCGCTGTTCGCCACGCCGGGCAACGGCGACGCGCCGCAGGAAACCGACGGCCGGATGGCGAGCGCCTTTCTCCGTGAGTTCGATCTCCAGGCCGCCATCAACACCCACTTCTTCGGGCCGTGCTGCGCCTCTCGGCCGGGCGAGCCGAAGGACCTGATCTCGCTGTCGGTGGCCCAAGGGGAGCTGGTGAGTCCGCACGAACCGGATCGCCAGCAGGACGCGTTCCTGGTGCATGCTCGCGATGGCGAGGAGCACGCGTCGATCTTCGTCGCGCCCGACGCCGCCGGCGCGGGTCCGCTCGCGGCCACGGGCGGCGAGGTGGCCATTGGCATCGGTGGTCGGCTGGTGCTGTGGGACGGCGAGCCGGCCGGTATCGCGACCGCCAACGAGGCGTTCTCGACGGATCGCCATCCCCGGACTGCCATCGGATTGACGAGCGAGCAGGAGATCGTCCTGGTCGCCGTCGACGGTCGCCAGCCGGGGTTCAGCCTCGGCGCCAGCCTGCGGGAACTCGCCGAGATCATGCGGCGCCTCGGCTGCGTGACGGCGATCAACGTCGACGGCGGCGGCTCGACCACCATGGTCATCCAGACCGAGGACGAGGCACCCCAGTTGGTCAACAGCCCCAGCGGCGGCACCGAGCGCGTGGTCGGCAGCCATCTGGGCATCCGCGCGGCGCGACTGGGCGAACAGGACGACGCCGGCGATTCGTCGCGCTGAGGAGATCCCGATGCGATCGATGCTCGTTGTTGCGCTCACGGTGCTGTGCTGCACCACCCACGCCCAGGACGTGGACCCCGACCTCGAAGAGCTCGCCGCCATTCGACTGCAGGCCCAGCAGATGAAGGCGTCGACCCGGGCGCGCGTCGTCGCCATGGGCGTGCACGTGTACGCCCAGACGCACGGCGGCATGCCCGCCGACCTGAGCACGATGGTCCGCGAGGGGCTCATCCCCCCGCCCGAGGACGAGCCCCTGCCCGAGTCCTTCGACGACGAGGACCTCCGCGAGCACATGCCCTACGCCTACCTCGGGCTCGAGGGCCTCAATCTGGATGACGTGCCCGACTGGCCGCAGATCGCCATCGCCCATCTCAATCTCGAGGACGCGCTCCCCGATCTGGCCGGCGGCGCGGTCGTGCCCGTCGCGTTCCTCGATGGGCACGTCGAGATGCTCGCGCCGGAGGATGCGGCCCGGATCGCCGAGGACTCGCGCAAGACCATGCTCGCAATCCGCGATGGGGGTCCGCTGCCGGCGCACCGGCAGGTCAAGCTCGACCTACAGCGGATCATCCAGGCAGTCATCGCGTACGCCAACGAGAACGGCGGCACGCTGCCGCCCGATCTCGGGGCCATCATCCATGACCGCTACCTGCCGCTCCGCGAGGGGCGAGGCGAGACGCCGCGTGACCGTGCGAAGATGTTCCTGGCGCCCAGGGCCCGCGACACGACGTTCATCCCCGAGGATGCCGATGCCGAGTGGATCCTCGCGCAGTCGATGTGGCGCTACGAGGGTGCCGGCGTGCAGCTTGACCGCATCCCCGCCGCGCAGCTGACGCTCCTGGTGCACGCATCGCCGGAGGCCTTCGTCGAGGCACCCAAGACCGGGACCTGGGAGATGGTCCGGATGCTCGCGTTTGCACGGGCCAACGGCCAGGTCGACGCCGGCGAGCGCGCGTACGTGCGCAGCCGCGTAGAGGGCTCGCGGCAGACGCTCGACGCCATCCGCGCGGGCGGCCCGTTGCCGGTCGTCGACGACGCGATGCACGATCTCGCCCTGCTCGCACGAGCGGCACGCTCGTACGCACGCGACAACGGGCAGCGGCTCCCCGCGACGGCCGGCGACGTTGCGGCCTACCTCGACGGATTCTGGGGCATGTACCAGGACGAGCCAGCGCGCGTGTTCCTGACGCGATCGAAGGAGACGCCGGCCCGAATCCATGCGCTGCCCGATGCCGACTGGGTGCGGCGCAACGGCTCGTACGCCTACCTCGGCCGCGGCGATGTCGCGGTGGGCGACATTCCCAGGGAGCGGCTGCAGGTCCTATTCCACGCACCGCTCGATCTCGGCGCCGAGTATCCGACGCCGTCGGGCACGATCCCAGTCGTGCCATGCGTGCTGGGCAACTGGCAGGTCGTGCTGATGCCGCGGGAGGGCTTCGAGGAGCACGTGTCGCAGTCGATCGAGGCTATGGAGCGGGCGGCGAAGTGAGCCCCGCCGGAGACGGCGCGGGCTGCGGCTGGGGATTGGCCTGCTGCCACCGCCAGCGGGCGTACAGCATCAGCCCGCTCAGCACCAGCCCGATGCCGAAGCCGATGAAGTACGTCCGCAGCTTCTCCTTGGTCCGCATGGCCTAGCCCGACCGCTTCCGCCGCTTGGGCTTGGTGCCGGGCGTGCCCGCCTTGGCCCGCTTGCGGCGGGACTTCTTGCCGGGCTCCAGCTCGCTCTTGCGGACCTTGGCGGTGTCGCCCTGCGCCACCCGCTCCTTAAGTTGCTTCACCTGATCGCGCAGCCGGGCGGCCTTCTCGAACTCGAGCGACTGCGCCGCCTCGAGCATCTCGGCCTCCAGCTCCCGCATCAACTCGGCGATGTCGAAGGCCTCCTCCGCCGATCCCGCGGCCTCGCGGGCGGTCCGCCGCGCGCGGAGCTGGACTTCGATGCCCCGGCGGATCTCCTTCTGCACGGTCTCGGGGGTAATGCCGTGGGCCTCGTTGTACGCCAGCTGCTTGGCGCGGCGGCGCTCGGTCTCGTCCATCGCGTCCTTCATGCCCGGCGTGACCTCGTCGGCGTACATCACCACGCGGCCGTTCACGTTCCGCGCCGCCCGGCCCATGAGCTGGATCAGGCTCGTCTCGCTGCGGAGGAAGCCCTCCTTGTCGGCGTCGAGGATGGCGACGAGCGATACCTCGGGCAGGTCCAGGCCCTCGCGCAGCAGGTTGACGCCCACGAGCACGTCGAAGCCGCCCTCCCGCAGCTCGGTCAGCAGCTCGAGGCGGTCGAGCGTCTCGATGTCGCTGTGCAGGTACCTCGACTTGATGCCCTGCTGGTCGAGGTAGGCCGCCAGATCCTCGCACAGCCGCTTGGTCAGCGCGGTGACGAGCACCCTCTCGCCGCGCGCCACGACGGCCCTGCACTCCTCGAGCAGGTCGGGCACCTGGCCGTCGGCGGGCTTGACCTCCACCTCGGGGTCCAGCAGACCCGTGGGGCGGATGACCTGCTCGGCGATCTCGCCCTCCGTGCGGGTCAGCTCGTAGTCGCCGGGCGTGGCGCTGACGAACAGCAGCTGCGGGACGACCCGCTCGAACTCCTCGAAGCGCAGCGGCCGGTTGTCGAGGGCGCTGGTGAGGCGGAAGCCGTGCTCGACGAGCGTCTCCTTCCGCATGCGGTCGCCGTTGTACATCGCCCGCACCTGCGGGATGGTCACGTGGCTCTCGTCGATGATGACTAGCCAGTCGTCGATGTTGGGCCGCTTGATCCGGCGTTCGTCGTCGCGGGCTACGAGCTGGTCGTCCGTCGGCGGGCGCGGCAGCATCGTGGCCTCGTCATCGCCCTTGCCGTTGTCCTCTGGCCGGGGCGCATAGTCGAAGTAGTCCAGCAGCGTGAAGGGCCGCTCGCCGGGCATCCGGCCGTCGAAGAAGCGGCTGTAGTTCTCGACGCCAGGGCAGCTGCCGGTCTCCTGCAGCAGATCCAGGTCGTACTTCGTGCGGGCCAGCAGCCGCTGGGCCTCCAGCAGCTTGCCCTGGCTTCGCAGGTCGGTGACGCGGCTGTCCAGCTCGCGGCGGATGTCGTCGCAGATGGCCTCGAGCTGCTCCTCGGGCAGCACGTAGTGCACCGCCGGGAAGAGGTGGAAGATGCCCTCGTCGGCCAGCACCTCGCCGCTGGTCGGGTTGATGAGCTCCAAGCGGTCCAGCTCGTCGCCGAAGAGGTCGAGCCGCACGGCGAAGCGCTCGTACGCGGGCCACACCTCGATGACGTCGCCCCGCGCGCGGAAGCGGCCTCGGCTGAACTCGTAGTCGCTGCGCTGGTACTGCATCGCCGTCATGCTGGCGAACAGCTGCCGGCGATCGACCCGCTGGCCCTTGGCGAGGGTGAGCACCTTGTCGCCGTAGGCCTCGGGCGATCCCAGGCCGAAGATGCACGACACGCTGGCGACCACCACGGTGTCGCGGCGGCTGAGGATGTTGCTCGTGGCTGCCAGGCGGAGCTGGTCGAGGTCGTCGTTGCGGCTGGCGTCCTTTTCGATGTAGATGTCCCGCTGGGGGATGTAGGCCTCGGGCTGGTAGTAGTCGTAGTAGCTGACGAAGTAGTTGACGCTGTTGTCCGGGAAGAACTCGCGGAGCTCCTCGTACAGCTGGGCGGCCAGCGTCTTGTTGTGGCTGATGATCAGCGCGGGCTTACCGAGCCGCTCGATGACGTTGGCCATCGTGAAGGTCTTGCCCGTGCCCGTGGCGCCCAGCAGGGTGGCCGAATCGGTGCCGGTGGCCAGCCGCCGCACGAGGGCCTCGATGGCGGCCGGCTGGTCGCCCATGGGCCGGAAGGGGCTCTGGATCTGGAAGGGCCTAACCACGGCCAGAGTCTAGCGAGGGCGTTCTAGAATCCGGCCTGTTCAATCCCTAGTCGGGCGATGTTCGCATCACTCGTCGCGTCGCCCGTTTCTCGGAGTTCGCCATGCCCCACATCATCGCCGAGCCGTGCATCGGCACCAAGGACACGTCCTGCGTGGAAGTCTGCCCGGTGGATTGCATCCACCCCGGCAAGGACGAGGGCGACTTCGAGGCCGCCACGCAGCTCTACATCGACCCCGATACCTGCATCGACTGCGGCCTATGCGTGGACGAGTGCCCCGTGCAGGCGATCTTCCCCGAGGAGGACCTGCCCGAGCAGTGGTCCAAGTACGTGCAGATCAACCTGGACTTCTACAAGGACCAATAGCCGACCGCGATGGCCCGGCGACCGAGCGAAGTACCGACCGCTGTTCGCGCCGAGCTCGACGCGGGCACACGCGAGACCGCGAATCTCGCCGAGGCGCTCGCGGTCGACTTCGCGGCCCTCGCCGACGCGGCCGGCTTGCCCGCGGCCATCGGGAGCGCATTGCGCGACGCCTCGGGCGAGGGCGTGACCAGGCGGGTCCGGTTGGCCGGCGAGCTTCTGCTCGACCATGCCGGCGCATCGTCGCTGGATCGCTTCGCGGGGCACCCATCCGACACCGTCCGGAGCTGGGCGTGCTATGCGATCGCGGCGCACGCCCGTGGAGATCTGGCCGGGATCCTGGGCCGGCTTCAGCCCCTCGCCGACGACCACCACTTCGGCGTCCGCGAGTGGGCCTGGCTCGCCGTCCGCGACGAGATCGCACGATCCGTGGGCGCCGCGATCGCCCTGCTCGCGCCCTGGGCGGGCGATTCGAGTGCGAACATCCGCCGCTTTGCCAGCGAGGCGACCCGGCCGCGCGGGGTGTGGTGCGTCCACCTGCCCGAACTGAAGGGCGAGCCCGAGATCGGGCTGCCGCTCCTCGAGCCGCTGAGGGCGGATGCGAGCAAGTACGTGCAGGACAGCGTCGCCAACTGGCTCAACGACGCGTCGAAAACGAGGCCGGATTGGGTGGTAGAGACGACCGACGCGTGGCTCCGCGCCGAGCCGGGCAACCCGGCGACGACGCGCATCGCGAAGCGTGCCCGGCGATCGATCGAGCGGGGCTAGGTCCTACGCGGCCTTGCCCTTCTTGAAGGCGGCCTTGGCGGCGGCGTGCCGCTGCAACTGGCGGTCCGTCCGCACGCCGTGGGGCGCCGCAACGGGCTCGGTCCAATCCTCGGCGCGGCCGAGGTCGACGGCCGACTTCTGTACCTTGCGGTAGCCCAGCAGCCGGATGACCTCGAGCACGTCGCTCCAGGCGGGAAAGGCCACGTCGTTGCCCTTCTTGAAGGCGTCGATGGCCACCAGGAACATGAACTGCTCCTTGGTCATCTCGCCCTCTTCGGCCGAGCGATGGAAGTCGCTCAGCCGGCGTCCCCGTCCCCGCCGGCGTTCCAGGCCCGTGGGCGTGCCGTCGGCGAGCGCTCGACGATCCAGGCCGAGGCGGCGGTCAACGACGCCCGAGCGGGGCGCCGGCTGATCATCGTCGTCGTCGGCCGGCACCGAGGCGATGGCCTCCTCGAGCGCGGCGGACTCGTTGTCGTCCAGGTCGCCGTCGAGATCGGCATCCTCGAAGGCGTCCTCGATCGGCCGCTCGCCGTCGTCGAGGTGGTCGCCGTCCCGGTCGTACTCGAGGTCGTCGTGCATGGCGCCGGCTCCATCCCGATACGCCGGCGGGGTGCGGTTGGGGGATCAGGCCCCCCGGCTGGTCGCCGGCTCAGAGGTCTTCATCGTCCTCCGCGGCGTCGTCGTCCTCGACGGTGTCGTCCTCGTCCTCGTCATCGTCGAGGAAGTCGGCGTCATAGTCCTCATCTTCGTCCTCGTCGTCGTCGTAGTCGAGGTCCGCGAAGTCGTCGTCCTCTTCCTCGTCGTCGTAGGCCAGAAGCTCTCGGACGCCCGGACCCCAGGGCGCGTCGGCGTGCGCCCACCGCGGCGTCCCAAGCTCCCGCACGACGGCGGGGCCATTCGCGGGGTCGGTGGTGGTTCCGGGAGCGGACCACGGGGCGGGCACGGACGACGGGATCGTGGGCGAAAGCGTGGGCATGCGTGTGGTCCGGGTCGGCCCGCCGGGGGCTGGGTGCCAGGGGCAAGCATCGTCTGGGTCGATACGCCAGGATCGATCCGCCGCCGGGGAGGCTCTCCTCCACCGATCACCGAGCGTCGGGCCGACCGAGCGCCGCAAGGCTACACCGGCTCGGGCGGGTGTCAACCCCGGCCCGCGGCCGCCCCCGGGTTTGGCGTGCAACCGCGCACGCCGCGCCGGCTACCATCGGAGCCATGGCCGGCACGCCGACATCGCCCGACGCGCCGAACGACGCCGCCAAGGCGGTCTTCGGCCCGGGCCCGGAGCGTTTCGAGGCCGTCGCGGGCATCGCCGCCTTCGTCTTCCCCGGGCTGGGCCACGTCGTGCTCGGCCAGCCCCGCCGGGGCCTGGCCATCGCGTGCGGCGTGCTCGGGCTCTTCTTCGGCGGGCTGCTGCTGGGCGGCATCGATGCGGTCGACAGCCGCGAGGACCGGCTGTGGTTCATCGGCCAGTCGCTCACGGGTCCGCTGGCCTTCGGCGTCAACTGGGTGCACCAGAACAGGTTCAAGGCCTGGGCCATCGAGGCTCCCGCGCAGGGCGGACGCAGGGAGCCCGTGCTGCGGTCGGCCTACGAGGGCGAGGTGCGCGTGTCCGAGCCGCCGCCGGGCGGCGCGATGCCCTACCCCTCCGTGGCCCAGCGGCCGCAGTGGGGCGAGGCCGACCGGTACGACGGCCCGCGGGGAGCGACCAAGTCGGTCGGCAAGATCAACGAGATCGCGCTGCTCGCCACCACGCTGGCGGGCATGATGAATCTCGTGGCCATCCTCGATGCGCTCTTCAACCGCCGGCGGCCCGAGCGCGAGGTCCGCGAGGCGCTGCGGCGGGCGACGGCCGGGGGTGCGTCGGCATGAGCGCGGTGCTCGCATGGCGGCCGTTCATCGATCCCATCGACGCGCACTCGGTGTGGTTCCTGCTTCTGCTGCCCATCGCGCTGCTGGTCAGCCTGGCGTGGAAGGCCGTCCGCGTTCACGATCTGCGCACGCTTCCGCGGCACGTGGGCGTGATGTCGGTGCTGGTGGTGGGTGGCATGATCGGCCTGGGCGTGGCGGCGTACGTCGGCATCATCTGGGTGCTGCCGATCCTGGCGGACCTGTCGCGATGAGCCGTCCCGGGATCTTGGCGCTCGCTGGCGTCGTGCTGCTGGGGTGCTGGCTCGCCGGCTGCGCCGCCCGGCCACAGACCCGCGTCGAGCCGCTGCAGACCGCCGAAGCCTCGCCCGAGGCCGTCGTGCTGCGGTTCGCGCTGATCGCCACGAACACGGGCGAGACCGAACTGCCCCTGCGGTCGGTGGACTACTCCCTCGAACTCGATGGTCGGCGGGTCTTCCAGGGCCGCCGCAGCGCCGAGGCGACGCTGTCGCGTCAGGGCGAGCAGCGGATCGTGCTGCCCGTGCCCGTCAAGCGGGCCGACCTCGCCGGCGGCCCGATGCGGTACCGCCTCCGCGGCGAGCTGGGCTACACGCTGCCGGGCATCTTCGTCGAGGCGCTGTTCGAGGCGGGGCTGTACCGGCCCGACGTGGGCTTCGCGCTCGACGGAGAGTTCGATCCATCGGGTCTGCCGGAGGGTTGAGCGAGCCCACGGTCGTCGCGGATCAGAAGTACAGCCCACCGGCGTACTCGCGGACCATCCGCTGCGTCGTGAAGTGCGCCCCGTTGAGCGCGATGGAGTGCGCCATGATCGGGGCCCAGCGCGCCGCCGGCTCGGCGAAGGCCGGCAGCACTGCCTCGTCCAGGGCGCTGTACAGGTCGGCGGCGTGCCGCTCGTCCTGTCGCTTGGGCGTCGGCGGGGTGGCGTCGGGGTCGGCGAAGTCGTCGCCGCCGATGGCCCAGCCGGTCACACCCTCGACGCAGCCCTCGAGCCACCAGCCGTCGAGCGTGCTCAGGTTCGGGACGCCGTTGAGCGCCGCCTTCATGCCGCTGGTGCCGCTGGCCTCCAGCGGCGGGCGGGGCGTGTTGAGCCAGATGTCGCTGCCGGCGACCATCCGCCCGCACAGCTCCATGTCGTAGCCTGGGAGGTACACCACGCGGACGGGTCCGGCCAGGGCGCGCGCGATGCGGTGCACCTCGGCGATCAGCTCGCGGCCTGGCTCGTCCTTGGGATGGGCCTTGCCCGCCAGCACGACCTGGATCGTGCCGTGCGTCCCGGCGATCGACTCCAGCCGCTCCACGTCGCTGAGCAGCAGCGTCAGCCGCTTGTACGCCGTTGCGCGGCGGCCGAAGCCGATGGTGAACGCGTCGGCGTCGAAGCCGGCCTTGGTCTCGCCATTCACGCGATCGACCAGGGCCCGCTTGGCTTCGGCGTGGGCGGCCAGCAGCGCGTCGGCGGGGATCCCCACGGCCGCCCGCAGTTCGCTGTTGTCGTCCCGCCACGCCGGCAGGTGCTCGTCGAACACACGGGCCATCGCGGGGCACGCCCACGTCCCGGCATGTACCCCGTTCGTGATGGCCTTGATGTCGGCGCGGCCGAACATCCGCCGCGAGACGGCACCGTGCCGCCGCGCGACGGCGTTGATGTGCCCGCTCAGCTCGAAGCCCGTGAGCGTCATGTTGAGCGTGCCGGCGCGGGCGGCGTCGGCCACCGCGGAGGTGGACATGGCCGCCGCGCCACGGCGGGCCGCGGGCGTCGCCTCGACCGGGGCCGTGGGCGTGCCGCCCTCGGGCTCGGGGGCCAGCAATGCCGCGATGGCGGGCTCGAGCATCGTCTCGGCCAGCGGCATCGGGAAGCGGTCGTGCCCCGCCGGCACGGGTGTGTGGGTCGTGAACACGCACAGGTCGCGGACGGCCTCGCGGACGCGATCGTCGGTCGGCTCGGCGTCCATCTCGGCGGCGAGTCGGCGGGCCAGCTCGGGCACCAGCAGGCTCGCGTGCCCCTCGTTCATGTGGTAGCGGGCCAGCCGATCGCAGCCCATCGCTGCGAGCATCCGCACGCCGCCGATGCCCAAGACGGCTTCTTGCTGCAGCCGCAGCTCGTCGCCGCCGCCGTACAGGCGATTGGTGATGCCGCGGTGGGCGGCGTCGTTCTCGGGCAGGTCGGTATCGAGAAACAGCACCGGCGCCTCGAAGCCGTCGCGGCCCCGCACGCGGCACATCCATGCCCGGACATGTACCTCGTCGCCGCCGAGGGTGATGCTCGTCCGCGGCGCCAGCTCGGTCAGCAGGTCGCCGGGGTTCCACTGGATGGGCGCGTCGTGCTGCGTGCCGTCGGCGTCGAGGGTCTGCGTGAAGTAGCCGCCGCGGTGCAGCAGCGTGACGGCGACCATCGGCACCCGCAGGTCGGCGGCGCTGCGGAGGGTGTCGCCCGCCAGCACGCCCAGCCCGCCAGAGTACGTCGGCAGGGCGTCGCTCAGGCCGATCTCCATCGTGAAGTAGGCCACCCGGGGCTGGAAGCCCAGCGTGCCCGCGTCCGTGCGTGCGGTCGTCATGCCATTCCTCCGTCGCTGCTCATGGCGTCGCGGACGCCCCGGGGTGCGGGCCGGGCGAGGGCCCGTCCGTTGCTTCGGTCGGCCTGGGGCCCCGGTGGAGCGCCAGGTCGTGGGCGCGGCCGTACGAATCGATCATCTCGGTCCAGTCGAAGAGCCAGGAGCGCTGCTCGGCGGCGTTGCGGACGCGGACCCGCTCCCGCTGCGAGAGCTGGCAGAACTCGAACATCCGCCGGGCCATCTCCTCGACGACCTGCGCCGCCGGCTTGTTCCTGCGCTCCAGCACCCAGGGCGCCCAGCCGGCGGGCTGGGCGTGCCGCTCGCGGACGAAGTCGCCGAAACCCGACATATCGGTGGTGATGGCCGGCACGCCCAGCGCCAGGCACTCGAGGGGCGTGTAGCCCCAGGGCTCGTAGCAGCTCGGGAAGATGCCCAGGTGGCACCCGCGGACGAACTGGTCGTACTCCATGCCCCACAGTGGATTGGTGGGGCTGATGAACTGCGGGTGGTACACGATCTTGACGCGGTCCCGCGGGTCGTTGCGGAGCCCCGCGATGTTGATCTCGCTGAGCACCTCGTCCCGCGGATCGCCGTCGAGCTGGTGGGTGATGACGCTGGGCCAGCGCTGCGTGCGGAAGGCCGCCTGCGTGCGCTTCAGCCGCAGCATCCAGTATTCCTCGGCCAGCGCGTCCAGCGAGACCCGCTGGTCGCTCGCCGCCACGCGGAACAGCCGTTCCCGCAGATCGGTGGCGATGTGCTCGCACACGTCCTCGAGCTCGTCGAGCACGGCGCGGCCCTGCAGCACGTTGGGGTCGATCGAGCGGACGTCCCGCCGCGTCACGATGAACGCCACGACCGTGTGGGGGTTCTGGGCGTCCAGAAGGAGCTCATTCAGCCGCGCGCACGCGCGGACGAACAGGTCGAAGCCCTTGTTGCGGGGCTCGTAGCGGCCGCTCGTGAAGAAGTAGAGCGTCTGCGGCAGCTCGATGGGCTGGGTGGCGAAGAAGTGGCCCATCGTGAAGTGGTGGATCTTCTCCTTGAAGACCGCGTGCAGCGTCTGGAATTCGTGGCCCACGCTCAGCCGCCCGATGTCGAGGCCGTTGGGCAGGATGGCGTCGGGCTTGCGGCCCAGCAGGTGCTCGCACTCCACGCCGGTCAGCGGGCTGATGGTCGTCATCGCGTCGCAGTCGCGGGCCGCGAGCCGCTCGTAGTCGTGCCGCGCGCGGATGCCGAAGCGGTCGGCCTCGGCGGCGTGGTCGATGCCCTCGAGGGTCTCGGGCGGGTTCTCGCCCGAGGCGAGGTAGCGGCCGAGCAGCGTCGCGTGCGTCGTGAACACCGTAGTGATCGGCGACTTCTCGCGCTTCAGCAGCGGGATGGCCAGCCCGCCCATCCACTCGTGGAAGTGGGCGAGCACCCGGCGGGGGCGGCGGCGCTGCGGGCGGTAGTCCTGCCACGCGGCGTTGATGGCCTGGAGCAGGTGCCGCGACGCGTCGGCGAAGCCGATGACGCCGTCGACCAGCTCGTCGTCGGTGGGCGAGCCCACCCGCTCGTGCTCCCAGAGGAAGTACTTCTCGCTGTTGATGCGGTCCGGCGGCAGCCGGCAATCGACCAGCGCGACGCGGGGCCGCCCCGGCACGAGCCAGCGGCCCGTGTGGACCTCGATGCCGGCCTCGTTGGCGGCGGCGACGGCCCGCGCCAGCCAGCCCGTGGGCCGGCGGGGCTCCATCTCCAGAGCGGCGTTGTCCGGGACGTAGGGGCCCACGAGCAGGTACCGGTCGTCCCATTGGTCGACCATCGTGGCCGCCTTGGACTTGAGCACCTGGTAGATGCCCCCGATGGGGTTGCACACCTCCCAGCCGAGCTCCACCAGCAGCACGCCCGGCCGGCCTCGCACCGGCGTGCCAACCGCGGGCTCATCCTCGACATCCCAGCGTGCCACGGGTTCCTCGTCTCGTGTGGGTCGTATCGACATGGATCCTTCGCGTCCCGCGGCCGCCGCAAGGGCAGTATCGGTCGCTCGGCGGCGGATCGTGTGCCCGGCGGGCCGCCGAGACGCCGGTGACGCCCGTGCGCAAGATGTTCGGGATTGCTCCGGGCGTCCGAACGGATAGAACTTCATAGCCGTTGGTGTGGTTGCGCGGCCGACGCCGGACGATGTACAAGGCAGCGGCCCCGTGCCCGCGGCTCCGCGGAGCCGCCGGCGGCGAGCAGCCCGTGCGAACCGATTCGCACGCCCCGGGGACGTTGGGAGCATCGCCGTGAACGGCTCGAACAGCACCGCCCTCCGCCAGCACGCCTACTCGGTGTTCACGGCGTCGCGTCGCGAGGGTTCGTCGTCCGTGCTCGCCCGCCCGCACTCCAGCTCCATCGGTGCCCTGGCGCCGCCGTGGTCTGCCCCGCGATCGAGCATGGCCGAGCCCAAGAGCGCGGGGCTGGCCGGCACCCCGGGCGTCACCGATTCGATCGGGCTGCCGGGCCGCCTGGCGGGCGAAATCGCCCGTCCCAAGCAGCGGCCGGACCGGCCCGAGACCGAGCCGGGCGGCTCTGGGTCCCAGTCGGTTGGACCCGGCCGGCCCATCAGCGAGGACGCCATCCGCCGGCGGGCCTACGAGATCTACCGGGGTCGCCAGGCCTACGCCCCGGGCGACCCCGTGCGGGACTGGCTGCAGGCCGAAGCCGAACTGCGGGCCGAGCGGGACGCCACCGACGCCTCCTGAGCGGGCTCGGGCCCGAAAACCCCTGCACGCCGCTCCCCGCGTGGCCGATGCTGGATCCGGGTGGTCGTCGGCCCGCATGCGGCGCGGGCGCATCCGCAGAGCCCGTGTATTCGAGCCGGAGCGATCGCGTGCCCACGCTCAACCAGCCCAGCAGCCAGATCCGCGGACTCGACCCATCCAACGATCCGCGGATGCCCGCCGAGGGGAACGCCATCGCCGCCCCGCACGAACCCGCGCCCTGGATCACCGCCGACGACCAGCACTGGTTCAACGAGGGCACGCACGCGCGGCTATACCAGAAGCTCGGCGCCCACCCCGTGCCCGCCGGCCCGGGCGTGCACTTCGCGGTCTGGGCGCCCAACGCCCGGGCGGTCTCGGTCGTGGGCGATTGGAACCACTGGTCCCGCGGCGTCGACGGCCTGCACCCCGTGGGCAGCTCGGGGCTGTGGGCCGGGGTCGCGCTACACGCCGCCGAGGGCCACCGGTACAAGTTCGCCATCGATTCGCACTACACCGACAAGCCCATCGAGAAGACCGATCCGTTCGGCTTCTTCCACGAGCAGCCGCCCAAGACCGCGTCGATCGTCCGGCCGCTGTGGCACCAGTGGGGCGACGCCGAGTGGATGCGTACGCGGCACGAGCGGCACGGCGTCGACAGGCCGATGAGCATCTACGAGCTGCACCTCGGATCGTGGCGGCGGGTGCCCGAGGACGGCTTCCGGTCGCTGAACTACCGCGAGATGGCGCCGAAGCTGGCCGAGCACTGCCGGCGGATGGACTTCACGCACGTCGAGCTGATGCCCGTGATGGAGCACCCACTCTACAAGAGCTGGGGCTACCAGACGACCGGCTACTTCGCGCCGACGAGCCGCTACGGCACGCCGCAGGACTTCATGTTCCTCGTCGATACGCTGCACCAGGCCGGCATCGGCGTGATCCTGGACTGGGTGCCCAGCCACTTCCCGGCCGACGACCACGGCCTGGCGTACTTCGACGGCACGCCGCTCTTCGAGCACGCCGATCCTCGGGAGGGCTTCCACCCGGACTGGAAGAGCCAGATCTTCAACTACGGGCGGCACGAGGTCCGCAGCTTCCTGCTGAGCAGCGCGATGTTCTGGCTCGACGTCTTCCACGCCGACGGGCTGCGGGTCGATGCGGTGGCATCGATGCTCTACCGCGACTACTCCCGCGAAGAGGGCGAGTGGGTGCCCAACGTATTCGGCGGCCGAGAGAACCTCGAGGCGATCAACTTCCTGCGGCAGCTCAACGCGACCGTGTACCGCGAGCACCCCGACGTGGTCATGATCGCCGAAGAGTCAACGGCCTGGTCTGGCGTGTCCCGGCCCGTGCATGCGGGAGGGCTCGGCTTCGGCTACAAGTGGGACATGGGCTGGATGCACGACACGCTGCACTTCTTGCAGCGCGAGCCCGTGCACCGCAAGCACCACCACAACGAGATCAGCTTCCGCGGCGTGTACCAGTTCACCGAGAACTACGTGCTGCCGCTGAGCCACGACGAGGTCGTGCACGGCAAGGGCAGCCTGCTGGGCCGCATGCCGGGCGATGACTGGCAACGCTTCGCCAACCTGCGGCTGCTGTTCGCGATGCAGTGGCTCCAGCCCGGCAAGAAGCTGCTGTTCATGGGCGGTGAGCTGGCCCAGGTGCCCGAGTGGGACCACGACTCGAGCATCGAGTGGCACCTCGAGAACGTGCCCAGCCACGCCGCCATCTGCGATCTGGTCGCCTCGCTCAATCGCCTGTACGCGGACGAATCGGCGCTCCACGAACAGGACTGCGAGCCCGCGGGCTTCGAGTGGGTCGACTGCTCCGACGCCGAGAACACGACGCTCGCGTTCCTGCGTCGAGGCCGGTGCGAGGCCGACGCCGTGCTGGTCGTTGCCAACTTCACGCCCGTCGTCCGCGAGGGCTACCGCGTGGGCGTGCCCGCGGCGGGCTTCTGGCGGGAGATCCTCAACACGGACGCCGAGCCCTTCGGCGGCAGCGGCGTGGGCAACCTCGGCGGGCTCCAGAGCGAGTCTGTCCCGAGCCACGGCCGCTCGCACAGCCTGCCGCTCACGCTGCCGCCGCTGGCGGTCCTCGCCTTGAAGCCCGACGCCGCGCCGTGAGCCCTCGACCGGACGACGATCGCCACCCCGCGCTGCTGCGGCTGGCCCGCGCCCACGGCATGCTCACCGAGCACGAGGACGGTACGGGGGCGCGGCGCCTCCCCAGCGAGGCGGCGCTGCTCGCCGTGCTGCGGGCGCTCGGCGTCGACATCGAGCGGGCCGGGGACGCCGAGGCGATCGAGCCGCCGGCCGCCCCGCTGAGGCTCGCCGGCGGGGCTCCCGCGGCGTTCTGGACTCCGCGGGGGCCGCGACGCGATCTGGCGGTGTTCGCACCCGCGTACGCGCTGCGGCGCGCGGGCGACGCGGGCGTCGGCGATCTCGGCGGCCTGCGACGCCTCGCCGATTGGGCCCATGGCTGTGGCGCGCCGATCGTCTCGACGCTGCCCCTTGTCGCGGGCCGCTACCGGACACCCGTCGATGGCTGCCCCTATGCGCCAACCAGCCGCAGCGTCTTCGGCGAGCTGTTCCTCGATCTGTCGGATGACATGAGCGACGGCGAGCGAATCGAGGCCGATCGCCTCGCCGGGGCCGAGCTCATCGACTATGCCGCCGCGTGGACGCTGAAGCGGCGCGTGCTCGCGCGGCTGGCCGAGCACGCCTCGGCGGACGACGTCGTGCGCGTTCGGCAGCTCGTCGAGGGCGACCCGCTCGTCGCCGAGTACGCCCGCTTCCGGGCGCAGGAGGACGGCGATCCGAACGCCGAGTGGCTCTACCAGTTCGCGCAGTGGATGGTGCACGAGCAGCTAACCGCGTTCGGCCGCGATCGGCTGTACCTCGACCTCCCGGTGGGCGTGCGGCCGGATGGCTTCGACGTGGCGCGCGATCCGGGGCTGTACGCCCGGGGCGTCACGGTCGGCGCGCCGCCGGATGCCTACTTCCCCGAGGGCCAGGACTGGAGCTTCCCGCCGATCCTGCCGGACGCGGCGACCGGACGCGGCCACGCGGAATTGATCGCGGCGGCGGATCGGCATCTGCGGTACGCGGCGACGCTGCGGCTCGATCACGTCATGGGCTTCTGGCGGCTGTACTGGATCCCCGAGGGCTTTCCGCCCGATCGGGGCGTGTACGTGCGATACCCGGCGGATGCACAACTCGACGCGCTCGCGGTGCTCAGCCACGAGCGCGAGGCGGTGCTAATCGGCGAGAACCTCGGTACGGTGCCGCCGGAGGTGGACGCGGCCATGCGGGAGCGAGGGCTGCTGGGCATGGCGGTCGCGCAGTACGACGCGGGACGTTCGGCACTCGAGCCCGACGAAGGCAAGCCGGCGGTCATCGCGGCGGCCAACACCCACGACATGCCGACCTTCGCGGGCTATCTCTCGGGACGGGACATCGAATGGCGCGAGGAACTGGGGTTGCTCGATCGCGATGCCTCGCGGCGCGAGCACGAATCGCGACGGGCCGCGATCGAGCGGATCCGCATCGAACTGGGCGTCGACGACGCGGCGGGGCTGTACCGGCGGCTGATGCTGCGGCTGTGCGGGTCGGACGCGCCGATGGTCGTCGCGGCGCTCGACGACCTCCTGGGCGAGACCGAGCCGCAGAACATCCCGGGCGTGACCGATGGCTATCCGTGCTGGCGGCGTCGCGTCGCACGATCGATCGATGAACTCACACACGACGAACGCCTAGCCTCGGCGCTGCGCGACATGGTGGCCGCCCGTACGCGGGCCGCAATCGGCAACGGCGGGGGGATCGCCACGCGATGAGCCGCTACGTCTGCATCCACGGCCACTTCTACCAGCCGCCCCGCGAGAACCCCTGGCTCGAGCGGGTCGAGGTGCAGGATTCGGCCTACCCGTACCACGACTGGAACGAGCGGATCACCGCCGAGTGCTACGGGCCCAACGCGCACGCGCGGATCCTCGACGAGCAGGGCTGGATCGAGCGGATCAACAACAACTATGCGCACATCAGCTTCAACTTCGGGCCCACGCTGCTCTCGTGGATGCAGGCCTACGCCCCCGATGCGTATCAGGCCGTGCTCGACGCCGACCGGCTGAGCATGGCCGAATTCGGCGGGCACGGCTCGGCGATCGCCCAGGCGTACAACCACCTGATCATGCCACTGGCCAACGAGCGGGACCGCCGCACGCAGGTCGCCTGGGGCATCCGCGATTTTGAGCATCGCTTCGGCCGCCACCCCGAGGGCATGTGGCTGCCCGAGACCGCCGTTGACGTCGCGACGCTGGACGAGCTGGCACGGCAGCGGATCGCCTACACGATCCTGGCGCCTCGGCAGGCGCTGCGGTACCGCCGCATCGGCACCGAGCAGTGGATCGACGCGCGGCACCACGGCATCGATCCGCGGCGGCCCTACGTCTGCCGGCTGCCCGAGGGGCGGAGCATTGCGCTGTTCTTCTATGACGGCGGGCTGTCGCAGGCGGTCGCCTTCGAGCGGCTGCTGCACGACGGCGAGCACTTCGCCAACCGGCTGCTCGGCGGATTCGATCCCGGCGAGCACGGCCCGCAGCTCGTGCACATCGCCACCGACGGCGAGAGCTACGGCCACCACCACGCCCACGGCGACATGGCGCTGGCCTACGCCGTCCGCCGCATCCAGCTGGGCGACGAGGCGACGCTGACCAACTACGGTCAATACCTCGAGATGCATCCGCCCGAGTGGGAGGCCGAGGTCATCGATGGTTCGTCGTGGAGCTGCGTGCACGGCATCGAGCGGTGGCGTAGCGATTGCGGCTGCCACAGCGGCGGGCACCCCGACTGGGACCAGGGCTGGCGGAGACCGCTCCGCGAAGCGCTCGACTGGCTCCGCGACGAGCTCGCATCGAGGTACGAGCGTGGGGCGGGCGATCACCTCGTCGACCCCTGGGCGGCGCGGGATGGCTACATCGACGCCATCCTGCGGCGGTCCCGCGAGCACTCGATCGAGTTCATCGAACGGCACGCCGGCGCCCACGAGGGGCCGCTGGACTACACCCGCATCCTGCGTCTGCTCGAGCTGCAGCGCAACGCGATGCTCATGTATACCAGCTGCGGCTGGTTCTTCGACGAGCTGACGGGCATCGAGACGGTGCAGATCCTGCAGTACGCCGGCCGTGTTATCCAGCTTGCCGAGGGCTTGTTCGGCGAGCCGTTCGAGGAGCCCTTCCTGCAGCGGCTGGAGAAGGCTCGCAGCAACCTCGCCCAGCACGGCGACGGCCGCCGTGTGTACCAGCACATGGTGCGGCCCGCCAAGGTCGATCTGGTGAAGGTCGCCGAGCATTACGCGGTCGTCTCGCTCTTCGAGGATCCCGGCGAGCAGACCGAGGTGTACTGCTACGACGTGCGGAGCGAGGCCTGCCGCGAGCTGACGGCGGGCAAGACCCGGCTTCGCGTCGGCCGGGCGGCGCTGTCCTCGCGGCTCACGCTCAACGCCGAGAGCGTCTGCTTCGCCGTGCTGCACCTGGCCGACCACATCATCACGGGCGGTGCCTCGCTGGGATCGTCGGGCGTGGACCTGCAGGCCTTCCTCGACGAGGCGCAGGGCGCCTTCGATCGGGGCCAGTACGGCAAGCTGCTGCGGCTGATCGAGCGGGACTTCGGCACGTCGACCTTCTCGCTGGCCTCGCTGTTCAAGGACGAACAGCGCCGCGTGGCCGAGCAGGTGCTGCAGGCCTCGCTCGAGCAGGCCGAGACCGCGTACCGGCGGATGCACGACGACCAGGCGCCGCTGCTGCACTTCCTGCACGCGCTGCACGTGCCGGCGCCGCGTGCGTTGTACTTCCCTGTGGAGCTCGTGCTGAACGCCGACGCGGTGCGGGCGCTGTCGGCCGACCCGCCCGACATCGAGGCCGCCCGCGGCATCCTGGAGCGGGCCGATCGCGCGGGCGTCGAGCTGGACACGGTCACCATCGGCTTCGTCGCGGGCGCGGCGCTCATGCGGCTGAGCGAGGCAATGCTGCAGCGGCCGGCCGACCCGGGCGTGCTGGCGTCGCTGGCCGACCTCGTCGAGCTGGCGGGTGGCGAGCCGTACCGCGCCCGGCTCGAGGCGCCGCAGAATGCGTTCTACAAGGTGTTGCAGGAACGCGACTCCATCCTCGAACATCGCGGGCCCGAGGATCCCGAGGCCTGGACGGCGATGATCGAGCGGCTCGGCACGCTGCTCCGCGTGCGTTCTTAGCACGATCTTTATGGGCTAACGGGGCCAATCATGGCGTGCCCGAGGCCGAGCCGACTATCCTATTGGGTGTGGCGATCGGAGCGCCGCACAGCCACCGGGCGGGAGCTGCCTATGTGGACCGAGCCCCCGATCATCCGCGATGATCAGACCGGCCGCGAGCGGATCGACCTGCGCTACCGGACGGTTTTCCTGAGCGACCTGCACCTGGGCAGCAGCGGCTGCCGGGCCGCGGAGTTGAGCGCCTTCCTCAAGTGCGTGCAGTGCGACACGCTCTTCCTCGTGGGCGACGTCATCGACATGTGGCGGCTCAAGAGCAAGTGGTACTGGCCCGGCAAGCACAACCGCGTCATCAGCCGCATCCTCAAGATGGCTCGCAAGGGCACGCGGGTTATCTACGTGCCGGGCAACCACGACGAGCACGCCAGGCAGTACGCCGGCCTGAGCTTCGGCGGCGTGGAGCTCATGCTGGATGCCGAGCACACGACCACCCGCGGCGAGCGGCTGTACATCACCCATGGCGACCAATTCGATATGGTCGTCAAGCATGCCCGGGTGCTGTCGGCGCTGGGTTCGTGGGCCTATGAAATCCTGCTCAAGGTCAACCGCCACTACAACCGCGTCCGCAAGCTGCTGGGCCTGAACTACTGGTCGCTCAGCCAGTTCCTCAAGCTGCAGGTCAAGAGCGCCTGCACCTACATCAGCAAGTTCGAGGACGCCCTGGTCGACGAGGCGAAGCGCAAGGGCTTCGACGGCGTGGTGTGCGGCCACATCCACAAGGCCGAGATCCGTCGCGAGGACTTCAACTACTACAACTGCGGCGACTGGGTGGAGAGCTGCACCGCGCTGGTCGAGGACTTCGATGGCTCGGTCAAGCTGCTCGACGGCCGGCGGGTGATCGAGCGGCTCCGCGAGAGCGGCCAGCTCGGCGGCGCGGCACGCCGGCGCAAGCGCCGCGTTCGGGCCGGCCATGTGGCGGACGATGCGGCGATCACGGGCGGCGGACCCCACCAGCCGGACCACGCCCGCTCGCCCGCGTAGCCTCCGCCATGGCGACCAACCTGCTCCAGAACCTCCCCGCGGGCATCATCGAGCATGCCGCGGCCTACGACGTGGCGCAGGACGCGCTCACGGATGCGTGGCGTCAGGCCCACCACGCGGCCCAGGCCGTCGTCGAGGCCGGCAAGCGGTGGGGCGATCCCCAGCCCGACGACAGCCACAGCGCCATGGCCATGAAGCCCGGCGAGCGGGAGTCCGGCGGCAACTGGTGGCGCAGCAGCGCCAAGGACGTCTACGCGAGTCTGGGCTTCGGTGCCGGCGGCATGGAGATCACCGTCGGCTCGCCCGATGGCCCCGATGCCTCCGCCGCGCCCCTCGCGGGCCTCACCCTCGAGGACGCGTACCGCTTCGTTCGCGAGTCCGCCCGGCGGCTGACGGGGGAGGGACCCCGCAACGAGCCCTCGCCCGCGCCCGATCTGCCGGACCACCCGGTCGCCGACGGTGCGG
The DNA here is from genome assembly GCA_039819165.1 of Planctomycetota bacterium. Classification (NCBI taxonomy): domain Bacteria; kingdom Pseudomonadati; phylum Planctomycetota; species Planctomycetota bacterium. The sequence continues at coordinate 345,028 of JBCBSM010000002.1, read as the reverse complement.
CCTTCGACGCCAACGCCAACGTGCTGCCAGCGCTCGACGGCATCTACGTCGACGCGGCCCGAGCGATTGCGGCGGTGTCCCGCGCAACCGAGGCCTCGGCCGAGGGCGGCGTTCTGTGCTGGCCGCACCACTTCGACATCGCCGGCCTCTTCGTGCTCGATCGCGACGAGGGAGGCGATATGACGAAGACCATCGGTGTCGGCGTGACGCCGCCCGATGGCCTCGACGACTCGGGCTACTGGTACGTCAGCCCGTGGTCCAAGGCGGGCGTCGAGAACGCCAAGCCGGACGACCCGCCCGACGGTCGCTGGCACGACCGTGGCAAGGATGCGCCGCCGATGGCGTTGCTCTCGGTCGCCGACATCCGCAACGCGAACGATCGTGGCGAGGCGATCCGTGGGTTCTTGGCGCACTCGCTCGTCGCCTGCAACGAGATGCTGAAGCCATGACGCCGGAGGATCGCGCCGCCGGCGGCACGCCAGAAGCCGACGCCGCCGCGCGGCTCTCGTGGCACAAGGTGGCCGAGCCCGACGAGCTGCCCGAGGGCCGGGTCAAGGCGGCCTACGTCACGCAGGGCGATCGCGTGGTGCAGCTCTGCATCACGCACCACGACGGGCGCTACGCCGCACTCGACAACGCATGTCCGCACCAGGGCGGTCCGCTCGGCGAGGGCTCGATCGAGTGCGGCGAGGACGGCGAGTGCTATCTCCGCTGCCCCTGGCACGGGTGGGACTTCGATCCGCTGACCGGCAAGTCGCCCGGCGGCTTCGACGACGGCATCCCGACCCACCCGGTCGACGAGCGCGACGACGGCGTCTACGTCGGCCTCGAGGCGCCGCCCGAGCACGATCGCACCGTGACCGACGTCATGGCCGAGACCATGGTCCGCTGGGGCGTTACGCACGTCTTCGGCATGGTGGGGCACAGCAACCTCGGGCTGGCCGACGCGCTGCGGCGGCGGTGCGAAGCGGGCGAGATGGGCTACGTCGCCATCCGCCACGAGGGGGCGGCCGCCTTCGCCGCCAGCGCCTTCGGCAAGCTCACCAACCGGCCGGCGGGCTGCCTGACCATCGCGGGTCCCGGTGCCACCAATCTGCTCACCGGCTGCTGGGACGCGAAGGTCGATCGAGCCCCGCTGCTGGCGCTCACGGGCCAGGTCCGCCAGCAGGTCTTCGGGCCCGGCGCCTTCCAGGAGCTGCCGCTGAAGGACGCATTCAGCGCCGTCGCCGGCTTCAGCCACCTGTGCCTGCCCGGTAGCGACCACGGCGAGTTGATGGGCCTGGCCATCCGCCACGCGCGGCTGCACCGCGAGGTGTCGCACATCATCTTCCCCGACGACGTGCAGACCCAGCCCGCGGCCGACGACACCCAACCCGCGTCGCCCGATGGCCGCCTCGCCGACGCCGCCGTCCGGCCGCCGGAGCAGTCGCTCGACGCCGCGATCGAACTCATAGGTGGCGCGGCGCGGCCGGCGATCATCATGGGCCATGGCGCCCGCTTCGCCTGCGGCGACGTCGTCGCGCTGGCCGAGGAACTCCGCTGCCCCGTGCTGACGACCTTCAAGGGCAAGGGCCTGATCGGCGACCACCCCGACCCCGCGATGCCGAGCCGCCCGGGGCACCCGCTGGGCGCGGGCGTGCTGGGCCGCAGCGGTACGCCCATCGCCAGCTGGTTCATGAACGAGTGCGACGCGCTGCTCGTCTTCGGCGCCAGCTTCAGCGACCACACGGGCGTGACGCCCAAGAAGCCGACGGTGCAGGTCGACTTCGATCGCGCTCAGCTCTCGCGTCGCCACGCCATCGACGTGCCGGTGTGGGGCGAGGTCGGCGTGACGGCCCGCGCCCTGCACGAGCGGCTCGCCGGCCGCCACGCCTCGATCGACCACCGCGAGGAGATCGCCGAGCGCTGGCGGATCTGGCGCGACGAGAAGGCCAGCCGCCTGCGGGACGATCTGGGCGGCGGCGTGTCATCGGTCGCGATCTTCGACGCCATGAACCGCGTCGTGCCGGCCAACGCCATCATCGCCGTCGATGTCGGCAACAACACCTACAGCTTCGGCCGCTACTTCGAGGCCTCGGGCCGCCAGGCCGTGCTCATGTCGGGCTACCTGGGCTCCATCGGGTTCGGCTACCCGGCGGCGATGGGCGCCTGGGCCGCCACCACGGCGCACACGCTCAGCGACGACCCGCACTGGCGGCGGTTCGCGGATCGGCCGGTCGTGTGCGTCTCGGGCGACGGCGGCTTCGGGCAGTACGCCTGGGAGGTCAACACCGCCGTGCTGCACGGCATGAACATCACCCACGTGCTGCTCAACAACGGCGAACTGGGCAAGATCAGCAAGGAGCAGCGAGCCGGCGGATGGCGCGTCTGGCAGACCACCCTGAGCAACCCCAGCATCGCCGAATACGTGACGGCGTGCGGCGGGCTGGGCATCCGCGTGACGCGAGCGGGTGAGCTCGACGCGGCCCTCGAGCAGGCGCTCGCCTACGACGGCCCGTCGACGGTCGAGGTCGTGGCCGATGCAAGCCTTGTTTGACCGCCGGACCGACCCGCGCGGCAACGCGACGATTGAGTGGGTCGGCGATTCGGCGCTCATTATTGTCGGCCCATTCTCGCCGGCCGACGTCCGTGAACGCCTCGTTCGCGCCGGGATTGCGGGCGTCACCGACATCGTGCCATCGTCCCGCGATGTGCTGGTGATGATCGACCCGCGGCACGCCACGGATGACGTGCACGATCGCGTCGCGAAGGCCCTCGGCGAGCCTGCCGCGCGCCGGCCGGCCCGCCCCGCGCAGGAGCACGAGATCGTGGTCTGCTACGACGATCGATTTGCGCCCGATCTCGCCGAGGTAGCCGAGGTAGCCGGCATGACGCCCGACGAGTTCGCCCAACGGCATGCGTCGGCGGCCTACGAGGTCGAATTCGTGGGATTCGCGCCGGGCTTCGGCTACCTGTCCGGGCTGCCCGAACGGCTGCGCACACCCAAGCTCGCGAGCCCGAGGCCCCGCGTCGCCGCCGGCAGCGTCGCGATCGCCGACGGCTACTGCGGCATCTATCCGCTTGCGAGCCCCGGTGGCTGGCGGATCATCGGGCGCACCGTTGCCAGGCTCTTTGACGCCACCCGCGACCCGCCCGCGCTGCTCCGCGCGGGCGATCGCGTCCGCTTCCGCCGGGTCGAGCGGCTCCCTGGTTCGCCGTGACGCTGGCGATCATCGAGCCGGGTGCGCAGGCGACGGTGCAGGACCTGGGCCGCACCGGGCACGCGCACGAGGGCGTGCCACGGTCTGGCGCGGCCGACACGCTCTCGCTCGTGCTGGCCAACCGGGTCGCGGGCAATCCGGATGGCGCGGCGGTGCTCGAGATCACGATGTCGCCGCTCGTCGCCCGCTTCGATCGGGACGCCACGGTCGCCATCGCCGGCGGTCCGGCGCCGCTCGAGGTCCGCATCGTGAGGTCGGGCGAGGAGATCCGCGTCGAGCCGCGGCATGCGCGCGCATACCTCGCGGTGGCCGGTGGCATCGACACGTCGCTGGTCATGGGCAGCCGCTCGACGCTGCTGGCCGCGGGCCTCGGCGGGCAGCACGGTCGGGCGCTCCGAGGCGGCGACGTGCTGCCGCTAGGGACCGCAGTGCATCCACCACGCGAGCCCCCCGCGGCGGTCTCCGCGGTGCTCGGCCTGGCGCAGGCGAGCCGCGTGCTGCGCGTGGTGCCCGCCGCGGCATCAAGGGACGATGCGCTCTGGCGTCGCCTGTGGCTCGTCGAAGCGCGGAGCGATCGCGTCGGCGTGCGGATGCGAGCAGATGCGGCTGATGCCAGCGATCGCTCCCGCGCCGATAGCCGCGGCATGCCGGCGGCGGCCATCCAGGCGCCGTCCGAGCGCGAACTGATCGTGCTCGGGCCCGACGGGCCGACCACCGGCGGCTATCCGGTGCCGGGAGTGGTGTGCGCGGTCGACATGCCGTCCGTTGGCCAGTTCGCCGCGGGCGACCGGGTACGCCTGCAGCCCATCGAGCGGGCCGTCGCGCTGGCGATCTACCGTGAACGCTGGCGGACGCTCGATGCGCTGCTGTCGCCGATCGCGAAATGACCTGGAGCGCCCGATTCATGCACATCGCCGCCATCGATCTCAACGTCGACGCCGCCGAGCACGCGGCGCGTCTCGACGCCGATCGAGAACTCGTGGGTCTGGCTACCTCGGTCAACATCGCTTGCGGCGGGCACGCCGGCAACCCGGAACTCATGGCGACGCTCGTGCGGGCGGCGCGGGCGTCGGGCGCGGCCATCGGGGCCCACCCGGGGTACCCCGATCGCGAGAACTTCGGCCGTCGCGAGGTCCGGCTGCCGCGCGCCCAGGTCGCGGCGAGCGTGCACGATCAGGTGCTCGCGCTCGCACGCATCGCGGCCGACGATGCGGCCACGCTGCGGCACTGCAAGCCGCACGGCGCGCTCTACCACCGTGCCATGCGGGAGGCCGACCTCGCCGAGGCCATCGCCGAAGCGGCCCTGCGAGCGGTTGCACGGGTCACCGGCGATCCCTTCGCGCGGCTGCTGTTCGTCGGGCTGCCGGGCACGCCAGGGCTCGCCCGCTGGCAAGAGATGGGCCTCGAAGTTGCACGCGAGGGCTTCGCGGATCGCGCCTACGAGCAGGACGGCCGCCTGCGCAGCCGCGACAACGAGGACGCCGTCATCACCGACGCGTCACGGGCGGCCGAGCAGGCCACGCGGCTGGCCCAGGGCGGCACCGTCGACACGCTCTGCGTGCACGGCGATACGCCCAATGCCGCCGGCGTGCTGAGGGCGGTCCGGGCCGGGCTGCACGAGGCGGCGATCGATGTTCGACCGCCGGGCAGCGGGGGCTAGATCGATCGGGAATACGCGGGCCCGGTAACCGCCTTCTCCCTTCTCGCGTAGGTGCGACGGGCACTATTCTTGCTGCTCGTCTGCATGCCCGGAGGAAGCCACGCCATGCCCAGCCGTCCCGGATTCGTGCCCTGCGCCGCCGCCCTGCTGGCGCTGCCGGCGGCGACCGCCTCCGCGCAGCTCCGCGTCGCGAGCTGGAACATCACCTTCTACAGCGGCGAGCCCGCGCTCGATGGCGTCTTCCGCACGTCGCTGTTCGAAGCCTTCGAGGACCGGACCTTCCGCCCCGATGTGCTGCTCATCCAGGAGATCCAGGGGCCGGCGTCCACGCTGGCCTTCCTCGACGTGCTCAACGGCGACCCACGCGGGGGACAGGACTGGGTGCTGGCCGAGTTCATCGACGGTCCGGGCAGCATCGATACCGCCGTCTACTACCGCGCGAGCAAGATCGAGTCGGCCGAAGCCGTGCTGGTATCGCCCGGCGGCGGCTCGCCCGATCATCCGCGGAACCTCGTCCGCCACGAGCTCAAGCTCGTCGGCTACGACGCGCCCGAGACGGCGCTGTTCGTGTACAACACGCACATGAAGGCCGGCAGCTCGTCGAGCGACGAGAGCCGCCGACTGGACGAGGCCATCGCCTTCCGCACCGACGCCCAGCGGCTGCCCGAGGGCACCCACTTTCTGCTCGGCGGCGACCTCAACGTCAAGCGCGACACCGAGCCCGCGTGGGAGAAGCTCACTCGATCCGAGCGGCTCGATAGCGGCCGGCTGTTCGATCCGCTGGCCTCCCCCGGCGACTGGAACAACAACCCGAGCTTCCGCTTCCTGCACAGCCAGGAGCCCCGCTCGCAGATGGACGACCGCTTCGACCAGATCCTCGTGTCCGACGACCTGATCGACGGCGAGGGCCTGGACTACCTGGGTGACCCGACCACCCCCTTCTCGACCACCACCTTCGAGGATCCCAACCACAGCTTCCGCACCTGGGGCAACGACGGCACCACCTTCAACCAGCCCATCGCCCGCCGCGGCAACCGCATGGTGGGGGAGGACATCGCCGACGCCCTCTTCGCCCACACCGGCGGCCAGGGCGGCCACCTGCCCATCTTCCTCGATCTCGTCGTGCCCGCGCAGATCGACGCGCCGGCCGCGATCGACCTCGGCTCCATCGCCCAGGGCGCGAGCGTCGAGTTCGACGTCCTCGTCGGCAACGCGGGCGATGCCGACCTGTGGGCACGCGACGACACCATCGCCGGGCCGGCCTTCGGCATCCAGCCGCTGCGGTACAGCTTCGACGCCGATGCACGGCTCACCCCGCCCGCCGGCGAGTTCACCGACGACGCCGGTGGCGCGCTCAACACCCACGCCATCGCGCTGGACACATCGGACGCCGGCGTGATCGATGCCGACCTCTTGGTCCTCTCGAACGATCCCGATGAGCCGACCCGCACCGTCCGCGTGCTGGCGGAGGTCGTCGCCACCTGCCGGGTCGACCTCGACGGCGACGGCTCGCTCACCGTGTTCGACTTCCTGGCATTCCAGAATCTGTTCGATGCGGGCGATCCGGCCGCCGACCTCGACGGCGATGGCGTGCTGTCGGTGTTCGACTTCCTGGCGTTCCAGAACCTGTTCGACGCTGGGTGCCCGTAGATCGTCTGATCCGATCCCCTCTACGCCGTCGGCCGCCGCGGCCGCACGAACTGGGGAGGCGGGTACTCGGCGGCGACGGGCGGCGGGGCGCCCTCCTGAGCGAGCTGGTCGCGCAGGTGGGCGGCGTAGCCGTCGAGCAGGGCGGCCCGCTGCTCGTCATCGAGATGGGCGGGCGCCCAGGCCACGAAGGGCTCGAGCACGTGCATGCCGGTGAACCAGAACACCCCATGGTGCACCGGCGTCAGGATGGTGCCCAGCGGCGGATTCAGCCCCTCGTGGCCCTCGGGAGCGACGTACATGGGCTCCGGTCCGCCCGTGGTCATCGCCACCATGCCTCGTTTGTCGCGGAGGGCCCCCGCGTCGTACCACCGGCCCCCGCCGTACATCCGCCCCATAGCCAGTACGCGATCGACCCAGCCCTTGAGGATGGCCGGCATGCCGAACCACCAGAGCGGGTACTGGAAGATGAGAAGATCGCATGCGTCGAGCTTGTCCATCTCCGCGGCGATGTCCGGGGCGAAGCCACCTCGCTCGTGTGCGTGCCGCTCTTCCCGTTGCTGCTTCAGGTAGTCGGCGTCGGCCACGGTCGTGAAGTTGCGGCGATCGCTGACGGGGTTGAACCCCATGGCGTAGAGATCGCTGACGACCACGGTGTGGCCCGCATCTTCGAGCTCTCTGCTCGCCCGCGCCGTCATGGCGCTGTTGAAGCTCTTGGGTTCGTGGTGGGCGTGGACGATGAGCACGTGCACGACGGGGCCTCCTGCTGCTGCGCCACGAAGGGACGGCACGCAGCGTAGCCCGGCCCGGTCCCGTCATGCGGCCCGCGTCTGCTAGGGGCAGCCCGCGTCGAAGGCGTTCTGGAAGGCGAGGAAGTCAAAGATGGTCAGGTCTCCATCGTCGTCGAAGTCGGCGGCTGGATCCATCGCATCGAACAGGTTCTGGAATTCGAGGAAGTCGAAGATCGTCAGCTCGCCGTCGCCATCGAGGTCGGGCGCACAGCTCGCACCGCGGCCGTAGACGACGTACGCGTCGTCTTCGCGGCTGCCGACGATCACGTCCGTGCGTCCGTCGCCGTTCACATCGCCGGCGGCCGCGATCGAACCACCCAGCAAATCGCCTCGGCGTTCGCCATCGATGCGGATGGCCTGATTCGCACCAAGCTCCGCCAGGCCCAGCACGGGCGGAAGGCCGTCGCTGCGACCAAAGACGACGTACGCCGCGCCCGGCCCGGCATCGAACGAGTAGTACGAACCGCTACCGGTGGTTGTCGAGCCCCGGAATTCTGCGCCCAGCAGGAGATCGTCGAAGCCGTCTCCGTCGACATCGTTCGCAAAGGCGACCGAGCCGCCGCTGAAGTCCTCTCGCTCGTCTCCATCGATGCGCACGCCGTTCGTGCCATCAAGAGAAGCAAGGTCCAGCTGCGCGGGGAAGCCATCGCGTCGACCAAAGACCACGAAGGACTGCCCCGCGTGCAGCCCATATACGCCCTGCGGGCCACCGAACGGGTTCGTCGCGACCAGGTCATCGATGCCATCGCCGTTGAAGTCGCCGCCCATGGCAACATCGCCACAGAAGCAGCCCGGAAGGCCGCTGTCGATCACGAATCCGTTCGTGCCGTCGATGTCACCAAGATCCAGGTCCGCAGGAAAACCGCCACTTTGTCCGAAGACCACGAAGTCCTGCGGCAGGCGCGTGTTGACGACCAGGTCCTCCACGCCGTCGGCGTTGACATCGCTGCCGCCGGCCGCACCGGTCGTCCCGCTGAACGACACCGGCCCATTGATGCGCAGCCCGTTCATGCCATCCAGGTCCGCTCCGGACAGCACCGCCGGGAACGGCTCGCGGGTACCAAAGAACACGTAGACGCGGCCCGCGTACTCCCGATCCACAACGTCGGCCGCTCTGGCTCCCACGGCGACGTCGCCGATGCCATCGCCGTTCACGTCTCCCGCCGACGACACAGCCGCCCCGAACCTCTCGAGCCGATCCGGGATGCCGCCGATCGGTTCCAGACGGACACCGTTCGAACCATCGAGGCCGGCGAGATCGAACTCGGCCGGAAAGCCGCCCGCCGTGCCGGCATCGCGCCCGAAGACCACGTAGGCGGCACCATCGGAGTCCGCGGACCCGGACCGAGATGGCGCACCGACGAGCATGTCGTCGACGCCATCATCGTTGACGTCGCCCGCGGCGCTGATAGATACGCCCAGCGACTCGTCATCGATGGTGTCGAACATCTGGAATCCGTTGGTGCCGTCGAGATCCTCCAGCACCACGGGGTTCGCCAGGCCATCCCCGCGACCGAACACGACGAACACCCGGCGGTCCCCCGCCGCGTCGAAGCCGCCAATGGCCACGTCATCGATGCCGTCGCCGTTGATGTCGCCCACGCCCGCGACGGAGATGGCCCGGCCATCCAGCCGGACGCCGGAGACGCCGTCTACGAGGGCGCCAATGGTGCTCGTTGCGGGAAAGGGCTCGGCCAGCGGATCGCCCTGCGCCAGAGCCGCCGTCGGCAGGCCGGCCGCCACGATCAACGCCGTCGCACGCTTAGTTGCCCATGCACCCATGACCCACCTCCATCGCCGGTAGTCGAGTCCCTCTCGGGAAACGTACCAGATTTCGATCGGGCTATCAACCGCGGTTGATCCGGACTTCTCGGATCCTCACGGGCAGCCAGCGTCGAACGCATTCTGGAACGAGAGGACATCGAAGAGGGTCAGCACGCCATCGCGCTGGACAGGTCGGACGCCGGCGTGATCGACGCCGTGCTGTCCATGTCCTCTAGCGATCCAGACGAGCCGACCCGCACCGTCCGCGTGGTGGCGGAGATCGTCGTTACCTGCCGGGTCGACCTTGACGGCGACGGCTCGCTGACGGTGTTCGACTTGCTGGAGTTCCAGAACCTGTTCGATGTGAGGTGCTAAGCGACGCCGTGATCGGATCACGTAGCTATGGGCGCTCCTTCTGGAACGACTTCTGGAAGGAGAGGAACGTGCGATGGCCGTCAATTGCGAAGTCTGTCACAGTGGTATCGGGCGGTTCGCCACTCAGCGGCATGACCTCGCCGATTCAACGTGCTCGGACGCGCCTACTTGATGCACCTCGATGCAGCTTGGTGCAATCCTGATGCAGGCATGAACGACGTAGATTCGACAATTGGCAACGTACGCTAGCATAGCCCATGATCGGTGCCAAGAGCGTGTTTGTCCTCGGAGCGGGAGCAAGCTTGGAGTATGGCTTTCCGCTAGGGTCGCAACTGCGGCGTGCGATCATTGCGCTGGCACTAGGGCAAAACACCGCACCCAAAGATATGCCGCTCGCTCTACAAGGCCCGGCGTGGAACCGGTTGGTCGATCAGCGCGCGAAGTTGCTTCAGCCGTGTTTCAGCCACGACCTGATGGAGGACTTTGGCAAGAGCTTTCGCTACAGCGGAACTGCGTCTATTGATGCTTATCTAATCCGTCGCCAGAGATTTCGCGCAATTGGCTCAGCTATTATCGGCCTTATTATTAGCGCCTGCGAGAAGCATGAGTACCTGTTTGATCGACTGGGACTGTACTGGTGGCTGCTTGATCGCATGGGTTCAACACCCGAGGTGGTGCGTGAGAACCCAGTTACCTTTATCACCTTTAACTACGATCGTTCGCTTGAGTACTTCTTTGTCCGAGCTGCCTACGAGCAGGGCAGTAATCCCGGCGCAGCTTCTAGCGATTCAATAGCAGCAAACAGCATGCTGGACGCGATAAATATCGTTCACATGTACGGATCGCTGGGAGATTTGCCAAGATGGGGAGGTGCTGTCAATCCGGTCAGGCATCAGCCATATGAGAAATGGCTCGATGAACAACGCTGCCACTACTCGGTTTACGATCTCGATCGCTGGAATACTTCGCTCAAGCTCGTTGGAGAAGAGCGATCTGCGGAAGCGACTGAGCACCACGAGCGAGCCAGGCAGGCCATACTTGAGTGCGACGTCTTGTGCTTCCTGGGATTCGGGTTCGATCGAGAGAATACTCGTGTGCTTGGCTTTCCTATGCGGGGAGGTGGCATAATGAACCATGCTATGGATTACTGCGGAAGACAGAGAGCACACATGCCCCATGTGCTAGCGACGTCCATCGGCTTATCAAAATCCAGAAAGACCGAGGTCCTTTACCGGCTGCTCTTCACGCAGGCGGTTCGTGACAGGGTGCAAAATTCCTCGCCATTTCGCGACGTGACTTGCAGTGCCTTACTCGACGAGCAGATCCAGGATTTCAAGGCAGAGTACGAACCGGGGTCTCCGCCTCGCTTCGACGACGCAACCCAATCCTGACGGCTGTTGGCGACGAGACCCCCTCGTACCGGCGCGACGGCTAACGTCGCGACACGTGGCCTCAGCCCGCCGCTCCCACAACACCCGCCAGTGACCCGATCCCTTCCTTCCTAACCCACCGCCCCAGCCCCCGATGCACCCGCTTGGCGATCCCCGGATCCGCCAGCGTCGCGGTGCCCAGGCCGATGGCCGTCGCGCCGGCGAGCACGAACTCGGCCGCGTCCTCCCAGCGGGTCACGCCGCCCAGGCCGATGATGGGCACGCCGGCGTCGTGCGCGAGGTTCTTATGTACGTCGTTCACCAGCTTGACGGCGATGGCGTGCACCGCCGGTCCGCTCAGTCCGCCCGTGGTGTTGCTCAGCACGGGCCTGCGGGTGCGGACGTCGATGGCCATCGCGGGCGTGGTGTTGGCGATGCACAGCACGTCGGCGCCCGGACGCCGATTCGGACCGGCCGATTCGCCGCGGCCCTCGATGGCCGCCCGGGCAACCTCGACGATGCCCGGCAGGCCGACGGCGATGGGGGGGAGCTTGACGATCAGCCGCGTCGACGGCAGCGCCGCACGGACCGCGGCGACGAGGTCACGGAGCGTCGCGGGGTCGGCCCCGAAGTCGCTCCCGCCGTGCACGTTGGGGCACGAGACGTTCAGCTCGACGGCGTCGACCGACTCGTGCGCCCCCAGCTGCGCGGCGACGCGGACGTAGCCCTCGATGGTGTCGCCCGCGACCGAGGCGAACAGCCGCACGCCGTGCTCGGCCAACCGCTGCCGGGGCAGCACGTGCTCGACGAAGCGGTCCACGCCCATGTTGGCCAGGCCGATGGCGTTGAGCATGCCCCCGCGGATGGGCGCGACCCGCCACGTCGGGTGCCCCTCGCGGGACTGCATCGTGATCGACTTGCTGGTGACCGCGCCCAGCACCCGGGCGGGCACGACGTCGAGTATCTCGTCGGCGTAGCCCGCCGTCCCGGCGGCGAGCACGAGCGGCGATTGCAGGCGCACGCCCGCGAGATCAACGGCGAGGGGATCTGCGGGTTCGGCGTCGGGTGCCACGTCGGCGGAAGCGTACGCGGAGCGCCGCCGCACGAGGTCCCAGGCCAACGGCAACTAGAGGTTGCTAGCGGGGTTCGCCGCCGCGGCGTAGTCCGGCGAGCAGCCCGGGTCGCACCGGCCGCGTCTGGACCAGGCCCCGGCCGAAGCTCGAGCTGGGCAGCGCCTCGATGGCCTGCTCGGTGGTGTCGAAGCCGGCGACGGGATCGAGCCCCGCCTCGAAGAAGGCATCCCACGCCGGGTCGAGCCGGCGGACGAGCCTCGACGCGGGCAGGTCGACCGCGCCGGCATCGTGTCCGGTCAGCACGGCGAAGCCCAGCTCGACGACGCAGCGAACCTCGTCGCGCTGCACCTCCGTCGAGAAGCCCCGCATGCCCTCGAGCGTGCGCGCGACGCCGGGCATCTCGATGATGGCGCTGCCGTGCCGGTCGACGAGCACGTCGCGCGGCCGCAGCGTGCCGTGGTGGACCAGCCTGGCGTGCAGCGCACCCAGCCCATCGAACAGCTGGCCGAGCAGGCGATCGGTCTCGACCGGGTCCATCCGCCCGCCCTTGGCCCGCAGCAGGCCGGCGAGATCGAGCAACCCATCCTGGTGCCCGGTGTAGGGCGTCACCGCGAAGGGCTGGTGCACGATGCCCACGACGAGATCGTCGACGGGAAGCACGTGGCGGTTGCGGACCCTGCCCGCCGCCTCGATGGCCCGCCGCAGCGTGGCGATCTGCGGATCGTCCGGCCGGATCGGAAAGACGTGCAGCACCCGGGCGTCGGCGCCGCCGTCGTCCAGGGCCAGCAGCCGACGCGCGACCGGAGAGGCGGGCAGCTCGCGTGTGATGGTGTAGCCACCGAAACGCACGCGTGGCAGGCGATCGCCCATCGATGTCGTCCCTCTACCGGCCGCCGCTGCGCATCACGATCCGCCGCGTTTCGGCCGGGAACGCCGAGTCGCAATGATAGCTCGGCCGTATTGTCGGCAAAAGCCGCGCCATCGCGAGAAATGTAGCATTCACTAACCGGATGCCATCGCCGAGGGCGGCCTCAAGATACGTACATAGACCGTACCGCAGGGGCCAGCTCATCCGCGAGGGCCTCGGCGAAGGGCCGCCCCGCGGGCACGCCCAGGTGCCGCTCGGCGGCGGAGCGATCGACATCCGCCGGCCAGCTCTCCACGATCCGGGCGCGCTTGGGCTCGATGTCGTAGCGGAGCCTCGCGTTGGGGAAGTGCACCTTGATGGCCTCGAACATCTCGGCGGCCGTCGGCGCGAAGCTCGCGACGTTGTACACCCGGCCACGCGGTCCCGCCGGCGGCTCCTCGGCCCGGGCGAGCGCGAGGGTCGCGTCGATGGCGTCCCGCATCAGCATGAACGGCAGCCGGGCCTCGCCCGGCACGAAGCAGGCCGCCTCCTCGCCACGCGCGGCGGCGTGCAGCATCAGCGGGCCGTAGTCGCTCGTGCCCCCGCTCGGCGCGGTGTGCGGGCTGATGAGGCCCGGGTAGCGGATGCAGCGGAAGTCGATCGGTGGCGGCTGGTCGTCCAGCAGCTTGTAGTGCTCGCCGAAGTATCTCCCGAGTTGCTCGCACGCCAGCTTGTTGACACCGTACATCGTGATCGGCGTGAGGTGCTCGTCCTCCCGCACCGCTCCGGCGGCGGCCTTCGCCTCGGCGGACGGCAGCCCGTACACCGCGATCGAGCTGGGGTACACCACCCGCACCGGCGTGCCCCGGGCCCGTCCCTGCTCGGCCGCCACGCGGAGCACGTGCATCGTGCCTCGCACGTTGACCTGCTGGGCCAGCACCGGGTTCCGCTCGCTCGTCGTCGATAGCAGTGCCGCGAGGTGGAAGACCTCGGCGATCTCGTACCTCGACACCACCGGCAGCAGCGCCAGCGGATCTCGGATGTCTGCGACGACCGTCTCTGCGCACCGCTGGGCGAGGTCCTCGTCCAGCGGCCGCAGGTCGAGGGCCACGATGGGCGTGCCGCCGGCTTCGCTGAGGGCGTGGATCAGCCCGTGGCCGACCTCGCCGCCCGCCCCCGTGATGAGGATCGCCCGCTGCCGGGAAACCGCCGATCCCGCCGCTTGGGCGGGGGATGCCGCGGGCGCCTGCGTCGGATTGGTCGCGGCAGAGGTCACGGCCGGCAGGATAGCGGCGATCGGTGCCGCGGGCCCCGGGACCGCGGCCGAGCGGCCGAGGACGCCCTAGCCGCCCCCCTCCGGCGCTCGCCCGCGGTCCGGCGTGTAGCCCTCGGGTGTGGCGATGACCGATGCGTCGGGCATCTCGTCCTCGTCGTCGCGGGGGGCGAACAGGTCGTCGGCGGCCGTCGCCTCCAGCATCGACGCGTCGAAGAGGTGCATGCCAAACTCCGCCGACAGGTCCTCGCACACCCGGAGCCCGCGGACGCTGTGGCCGTGCCGATCGACGCGGGGCGAGTACACCGCGATGCCCAGCCGCCCCGGCACCACCGCGATGATGGCGCCCGAGATGCCGCTCTTGGCCGGCAGCCCCACGGTGTAGGCCCACTGGCCCGCATAGTCGTACATGCCGCAGGTGTACATCACCGTCAGCACGTCGCGGACGTAGCCGGTCTCCATCGCACGCGCGCCCGTCTGCGGGTTGACGCCGCCGTTGGCCAGCGTGGCGGCCATCACCGCCAGGTCGCGGCACGTGACCCGGATCGAGCACTGCTGGAAGTACAGGTCGAGCACCTCGTCCACGCCCGCGTCGCCGGCGATCATGCCGAAGTGCCGCATCAGGTGGGCGATTGCGCGGTTGCGGTGCCCGTGCGTCCGCTCGCTGGTGAACACCGGCGCATCGATCGTCAGCTTCCGCCCCGCGAAGCGGCCGAACAGATCGAGCAGGTCCTTCAGGCTCGTCGTCGGATCGTCCCTGGCCAGCATGCTCGTCACCGCGATCGCGCCCGCGTTGACGCAGGGATTGTGCGGGCGGTTGGCGGCGTCGAGCTTGATGATCGAGTTGAAGGCGTCGCCCGTGGGCTCGACGCCCACGCGGCCCAGCACCGGTTCGCGGCCGTGCAGCTCGAGCGCCCGCCCGTAGGTGAACGGCTTGGAGACCGACTGGATCGTGAACGCCTCGTCGCAATCGCCCGCCGTGTGCACGCGGGCCTCGCCGTCGCGGCCCGTCGTGGCGATCGAGATGGCCAGCAGCGAGGGATCCACCTCGGTCAGCTCGGGGATGTAGTCCGCCAGCGCGCCCTCATCGAGCGCGGCGTACCGCGCGTGCAGCGCATCGAGGACCCGCGAGATGCGCATGGCGTCGGCCATAGGCGGGCATGATAGCGGAACGCCCGCCAGCGCTCAGCCGAACAGCCGCGCCTCGATGCCCTCGATCAGCGCGTGCAGGATGAGCATGTGGATTTCCTGGATGCGGTCGGCCGTCGGCGCGTCGGCGGGCACGCCCGGCACGATCCACTCCAGGTCGGCTGCTCCCGCCAGCGCCCCGCCGTCCCGGCCCAGCAACGCGATGGTGGCCATCCCCGCGTCCCGCGCCGCCTCGACGGCGCGGACCACGCTCGGCGAGTTGCCGCTGGTGCTCAGCGCAACCAGCACGTCGCCGGCGTGGCCGAGGGCCCGCACGCCCCGGGCAAAGACGTGGTCGTAGCCGTAGTCGTTGGCCACGCAGGTCAGGTGGCCCGGGTCGGTCAGGCTGATGGCGGCCAGCGGGTCGCGATCCTCGCGGAAGCGGCCGGTGAGTTCCTCGCAGAAGTGCATCGCGTCGCAGGCCGATCCGCCGTTGCCGCAGGCCAGGACCTTGCCGCCCGCCTGCAGGGCCGAGGCGAGCAGATCGGCGGCGTGATCGAGCCGATCGACGTTGGCGCCGTCCGCCAGGAAGGCGTCGAGCGCGAGCCGCGCGTTGGTGAAGGCCTCCCGCACGGCCTAGGTCGTCGACGCCAAAGCGGGCTCGTCCGCCTCGGGTGCCTCGACCTCCTGGGGCGCCGCGCCGAGGTGCGCCAGCGCGTTGCGGAGCCGTGGCCGCTCTGGCTCTTCCGTGGCCGGCTCCTCGCGTGCGTCGTCGGCCGGCCGCTTCGTGGTGGTGCTGCCGTCGACCGCGGCGTCGGCGAGCTTGCCGTCGGGGCCGACCTGGTCGAAGCGGACGCCCACGCGGGTCGACACGCCCCGCTCCTGCATCGTCACGCCGTGCAGCCGGTCGCACATCGCCATCGTCTTCTTGTGGTGCGTCACGACGATGAAGTTGCTGGTGTTGCTGAAGGCGCGGATGACGCGGCAGAAGCGATCCACGTTGGCGTCATCGAGCGCGGCGTCGACCTCGTCGAGCACGCAGAAGCAGCTGGGCTTGCTCTTGAAGATCGCCAGCAGCAGCGCGACGGCGGTCATCGCCTTCTCGCCGCCCGAGAGCTGGCTGATCGAGCGGGGCTGCTTGCCGGGCGGCCGCGCGACGATCTCGATGCCGCTCTCGAGCACGTCGATCTCGTCGGTCTGCACCTTCTTGCCGTCGACCTCGCGGACCAGCGGCATCAGGCGGATCTCCGCGCGGCCGCCGCCGAAGAGCTGGCGGAACAGCCCGTTGTCGCCCGCGAAGCTCTCGCGGATGGTCTCGAGCATCTCGCTAAAGCGCGTCCGGCTTGCGTCGTTGAGCCGCTCGATGAGCGTCTCCAGCCGCTGCCGCGCGGCGTCGATGTCGGCCACCTGCGCCGCGAGCGCCTCGTTCTTGCCCTCCAGCTGCCCCTCCTCGTCGAGCGCCGCCGTGTTGACGCTACCGAGCCTGGCGATGGCCGATCGCAGCGCATCGATCGCCTCGGTCGCCTCTTGCTCCCCCACCGGCCGCACGCCGTCGGCGAGGATGCTCCGGTAGTCCTCGAGCTCGGCCCACAGGTCGGGTCCGTCCTCGTCGGCGGTCCGCTGGACGAGAGCCTCGCCGCGGATGTTGGCTTCGCGGTGCCGCAACTCCAGGGCGTGCCATCGCTGCTCGATGTCCGATGACTGCCGCCGCTGCGCATCGAGGCGGCGCTCGACGTCCGCCGCCTGCGCCCGCGCATCCTCGGCCCGCTGCCGCACGCCCGCGATGCCCTCCTGGGCCCGCTGCGCGTCGGCCTCGTGCTCGTCGATGGTGCGGGCCGCATCGGCGGCGGTCTGCTCGTGCGCTTCGGCCAGCTCGGTGGCGTGGGCGAGCTGCGCGGCGATCTCGCCCCGCGCCGCCCGCTGCCGCTCCAGCCCCGAGTCGAGCGCCGTCAGCTCCTGCCTCGTCGCGTTGAGCTGCTCGCCCAGCGTGCTCGCCGCGACGCGGGCCTCGGTGAGCGCCTCGGCCGTCGCGTCCGCCTCGGTCTCGAGCGCCTCGGCCTTCGCCTCCGCCTCGTCCTGGGTCGCCCGTTCGTCGGCCAGGATCGACTCGAGGGATCCCAGCTTTTCCTCGAGCTGGCCGATCTGCTCCCGGGCCGAGGTGAGATCGGCCAGCATCGCGTCGGCCTCGCTCGCTGCCTGCGCGAGGTCGCGGTCGAGGCGGTCGGCCTCGTCGGCGGCGCGATCGGCGTCTCCCTCGGCGCGGATGCGGGCCTGGCTCAGCTCGCTGAGCCGCCGCTGCGCCGCCGAGAGCGCCTCGCTGACGTGCGCGGCCTGCGCGTCGAAATCCCGCAGCGTGCCCGACGCCCGCGCCAGTGCATCGGTCGCCTCGCCCAACTCGTGCTTGAGCCGCTCGTGCTCGGCGCGGCGTTGCAGCAGGCCCGTGCCACCGGCGTCCTCGCCGCCCATCGGGCCCGCCGCGACGATGCCCGGGAATCGCAGCACGCGGGCCTCGGGGTCGGCGATGGTCGCGCCGGGGATCGGCCCGGCACTCAGCAGCGAGGCCGCCTCCAGGCTCGCCGCCCGCCAGCAGTTGTGAAGCAGCGTATCGAGCAGCCGCGCCACGACGATCGGATCGACGCCCAGCCGCGCGCACGCCTCGCGATCGACCTCGGCGACGTGCCGCAGCGGCAAAATCTGCCCGGTCGCCCGCAGCGCCTCGGCGGCCGGGTCCGGGCCGGTCGTTGGTGCGGCGAGCCCGAGCGGCACGAAGTGCACCCGCCCGGTGAGCTGCGCCAGCTCGTCGGCCGACGGCATGCGATCCAGGCTCGGCACCACGATCGCCGACAGCAGCGGGCCGAGCACCGCCTCGACCTGCGGCGCGTGCTCGAGCGGCACGCGGACGAGATCGGCCAGCGGCGCGAGCACGCCGTGGAAGGCCTCGCCGCGGCCGGCCATCTCGATCACCCGCCGCGCGGGCTCGCCGAGCCCCTCGCGCGACTCGAGCAGCTCGCGCAGCGCGTGGGCTCGGGTCTCCAGCCGCAGGCGGCGCTCCTCGAGCCGCTTGACCTCGATGGCGTGCCGCGAGCGGTCGTCGCCCAGCGATCGCGCCCGCGTGTCCAGCCGCTCGACCTCGGCGGCCTGCGTTTCGGCGGCGTCGCGGCTCTTGCCGGCGTGCGTCCGCGCGCCATCGCGCCGGGTGTGAGCCTCGCGGGCCTGCGCATCGAGTGTCTCGGCCCGGCCGCGGAGTTCGCGGAGCGATGCATCGAGCGTCTCCGACCGACGATGAGCCTCGTCGAGCCGCGCCCGCGCCGCGTGGTGGTCGCCGGTGATCCGCTCGACGCGGCGGCGGGCTTCGGCGTGCGCCTGCCGCGCGGCGGCGACGGCCCGCTGTGCCGCCTCGCGTCGTTCCACGAGTTCGTCCAGCGTGCGGTCGGCGTCGGCGAGCTTCTCGGCCGCGGCAGCAACGCGGTCGCTGGCCCGCTCGCGATCCCGCTCGGCCCGCTCGATCGACGCATCGGCGTCGCGGAGCCGTCCGGCGTCGGTGCCGGCCCGGGCGCGGGCGTCCCGGGCCGCCCGGGTGGCCATCTCGAGCCGCTGCCGCGCGGCCTCGGCGGCGTGGCGGACCTCGGCGAGGCGATCCTCCGACGCTCGCACCGCCTGGCTCGCCTCGTGCCGCTCGACCTCTGCCTTCTGGCGGCCCGCCTCGAGCGTGCGGAGGCTCGCCTCGGCCGCGTCGCGCTGGGTGCCGACGTCGCCCATCTCGGCATAGATCTGCTCGAGCGCCGCGGTCAGCGCGTCGTGCTGTGCCAGCGCCCGCGCCGCGCGCCACGCCCGCAGGTCGGCGTCCAGCTCCAGGAACCGGCGGGCCTTGGCGGCCTGCCCCCGCACGATCCGCAGCCGCCGCTCGGTGCTCGCGAGCTGCTCCCGCGTGACGGCCAGGTTCCGCTCGGCCCGGTCCAGCTCGCGGATGGATTCGACTCGCCGCTGGCGATAGCGGGCCACGCCGGCGGCCTCCTCGAAGATCGAGCGCCGCTCCTGCGGGTTGGCCAGCAGCATCGCGTCGACGCGGCCCTGCTCGATGATCGAGTAGGCGTCCGCGCCCACGCCCGTATCCAGGAACAGGTCGCGGATGTCGCGGAGGCGGCACCGCGCGCCGTTGATCAGGTATTGGCTGCCGCCGTCGCGGTACAGCCGCCGCTCGATCTCGACCACATCGTCGTCGATGGGCAGCCCCCGCCGCACCGAACCTCGCTGCGCCAGCGGGCCGCGATCGATGCCGCCGTCCGCCGCCATCGCGTCGATCTCGGCGTCCTCGGCCGCGGCATCGACGCTGACGACGTCGACCGCCTGCGTGCCTGAGCGCTGCCGCTGTAGCTCGTCCCACAGCCGGCCCTCGAGCACCGGGTTGTCGAAGGTGAGGGTGACCGCCGCCATGCCCGCGGGCTTGCGGGCGGCCGACCCGGCGAAGATGACGTCGAGCATCTCCTTGCCGCGGAGGCTCTTGCTGCTCCGCTCGCCCAGCACCCACTTGACGGCGTCGACGACGTTGCTCTTGCCGCAGCCGTTGGGCCCAACGATGCCGGTCACCGGGTCGTCGAAGACGAACTCGGTGCGGTCGTCGAAGGACTTGAACCCGTTGAGGGTCAGCTTGGCCAGCCGCATCGGACCTCCTGTCCACAGGGCCTGCGCACGCATCCGAGCGGCGAGTCGTATACCGGCCGGCGAGCGCCGCCTCCCGCGGGCCGTCGGCCGGCACGGTCTATCGGCAAGGCCGCCCCGAATGCTGGCGGAAACCGGGGGGCGATCGTTGGTCCGGCGGCCATCCGGCTAGCGGCCCCCGGCGCTGGTCGGCCCATCGTCCGGATCTCGCTCCAGCCCCTCGTTCAGCAGGTCCTCGAAGGGGTCAAACTCATCCTCCTCGTCGTCGGGCACGACCTCGAGCTCCTCGCGGTCTTCGGCGGCACGCCGGGACAGCCCGCGGAGGTCGTCGAGCAGTCGGTTGGGCTCGACCCGCCAGGCCGCGGCGACGGCGTCGCCGTCCGGCCGCCGCTGGACGATGCCGTTGTCCTCCTGCAGCCGAGAGAGCACGCCCACCACGCCGCCGAAGCTCATGCCCAGGCCCAGATCGGGGTCCTCCATCGTCGGCTCGGTGGTCAGGAAGTCGATGAATTCGTGCAGATCGGTGGGCGCGTCCGCGATGTTGACCGTCCAGCCGCCGGGGTCGTGCCGGTAGCGGACGCGGACTGGGCCGCCCTCCCGGCCGCGGACCACCGTCAGGTTGCCATCCTCCATTGCGAGCACGGCGCCCGGGGCGATCTCCAGGTTGGAGCCGAAGAGCACGACGCCGGCGACGCCCTGCTGGCGGATCCAGATGAGCGGATCGCCCAGCGGCACGCGATCGACCACGAAGCCCGCGGCGGTCAGGTCCCGCCGCAGGCCGGCGTCGAGACTGCCGCGGAAGCCCAGCCGCGCCGCGTCGTACCAATCCCGCAGGATGGGAACGGGGTCCTGCCCGGGCGGGATGGCGCCCCGCCGCAGCATCGACATGAACTCGAACTGGCCGGCCCGTCGCTCCATCGCCTCGTAGGCCGCTACCCGGACGCTCACGTTGCCGTCGCCGGCCTGCTGCTCGATGACGAAGTCGATCGGTCCCTTGTTGATCACGCCCAGCAGCTCGAGCGACTCGACCCGCTCGGCCTCGTCGCCGTAGCGCGCGAGGTCGAGCAGATAGGGCCAGGCCTTCTCATCGCCCAGCCGTGCGCCCACGCGGAGCGCCGCCATCCGCGGTGCATACTCGGGGTAGTCGTACAGCGGCCGCACGTGCGGCAGCGATGCGAGCCCGATGGCCTCCAGCGACCACGCCAACGCGTCGGCGTAGGCGGGCTCCTCGATCAACGCCCGTGCGTAGCGGGCGGCGTAGCGATCCTCGCGGCCCTGCGAATCCGGATGGGTGTACCGCACCAGATTGATGAAGTCGGCGGCGTTGTCCTTGTACGACCACGGCACGGTCAGCCGGATGATCGCCGACGCCGAGTCGCCCTCGCCCGTGAGCCGTCCGCTGGCGACGTCGCCGCGATCGAAGCGCGTCGTCCCGAAGCGGCTGTTGAGCACCGAGGCGATCTCGCGGGTTCGCCGTGGGCTGTAGGCGTTCAGCCGGATGGCCAGGTCCAGCGGGTCGGTCACCACGCCGCCGCCGATGATGCGGCCCTCGGTCGCGCTCGCCCGGGCGCCCCGCGCGAACGGATTGACGTACACCGGCCCCTCGACGTACGCGATCTCGCGGGCGCGGAGCCCCCGCCGCATCGGCGCGCCCAGGCGGAGGTCGGTCCGCCACAGGTGCCCGCCCGCCAGCGACTCGACACCGGTGTTGGCGTTGAGCGCCACGACCCAGGCGTCGAAGCGTGTGCCCTCGGGCAGCCCCGGCGAGATCGCCGCCACCACCGTCACCACCGCCACGTCCGACCGCCGCAGGAAGCTCCGCGGGCTCTCGCCCTCGAAGGGCGTGCCGTAGAACATGTCCACGCCGCGGGCGCCCTCCCGCAGGCTCAGCTCACGGATGAGCTCGGACTCGACGTTCTCGGGCAGCGGCCCGCCCCGGCCCTTCACGCCCACCACGATGCCGATGCCCGAGACAAGTTGCGGCTCGGCGCCGATCAGCGTCGCCGATGCCCCGATGGTGCGGCTGAGCACGCTGGGGCCGTCGAAGGGCGGCAGCACCCCGCGGTCGGGGGTGCGGACCTGGCCCGCCGCGCAGCCCGGCAGGGCCGCCGACCAGGCCAGCGCCAGCGCGACGAACAGCAGCGGTGCGGCCCGCAGCAGCGGGCGGGCGATGGACGGGTTCATGAGGCCTCGCGATCGGTGGGGAGCGGGCGGATCACGGCTGAGATTCCATTGTACGAGCCGCGGCCGCGGGGGGCTCCCGGGCGGCATCAGCCATCTATTTGTTTGGTATACAATAGGATCATCGATGTCGCCGCGTGTCGGCTCCGGTGTTGCCGTCGTGTCGCTAGAACCCGGAAACCGCTGCGCCGAGGGCAATTAGGCCTAGAGCCGCCCAACTGACACCGGGCATACAGCATTTTGTGGTCCGGGGTCTTGCATCCACGATTTGTTGTAGGTACGCTCTCTCTTGGCCGATATTTCTCGCCGCCCCCGCAGCACCCGTGGCGGGCCGCACACGCAGGAACCCCACCGCCCGAGGCCGACGCGATCGGCCGCCCGCTCCCAGGGGCCCCGAGAGGGCCCTTCCGAGGACCGCCCCCATGCCCGTGCTCTGCGACGAACAGATCCAGCAACTCGTCCGCATCGAGCCCTTCGAGCGGGGCGAGCGGCGGCCCGGGCGGATCTCCTACGGCCTGTCGAGCTACGGCTACGACGTCCGCGTCGGCCCCCGCTTCAAGATCTTCACGCCGACGCCCAAGAGCGGCGGCATCACCGTCGTGGATCCCAAGGCCTTCAGCGACGACCTGTTCGTCGAGGTGGACTGCGGCGCCATCGGCAGCGACCACGTGATCATCCCGCCCAACAGCTTCGCGCTGTGCGAGACGGTGGAGTTCTTCGAGATCCCGCGGGACTGCCTGGTCATCTGCGTGGGCAAGAGCACCTACGCCCGCTGCGGCCTGATCGTGAACGTCACGCCGCTGGAGCCCGAGTGGCGGGGCAAGATCACGCTGGAGATCAGCAACACCACGCCGCTGCCGGCCCGCGTGTACGCCGACGAGGGCATCGCCCAGCTGGTCTTCCTCAAGGGCGACCAGGTGTGCGCGACGAGCTACGCGGACAAGGCGGGGAAGTATCAGGACCAGGGCGGGTTGACGCTGCCGCGTGTTGATTAGGCAATGGGGAGTGGGCAACAGGCAATGGGTGGCGAGACGCACCACTGAGCCATGCACGAGATCGGTTGAGGATGAGCAAGCACGATGTCCGCCATCAAGAGCTACAGGGATCTTGTTGCGTGGCAGCGCGGCAGGATGCTCGTGCGGCTGGTGTACGAGGCGACGGCGCACTTTCCGACCGACGAGCGCTTCGGACTGACGTCGCAGATGCGTCGAGCAGCGATCGGCGTCGTCAGCAACATCGCCGAGGGCTACGGCCGCGGCAGCACGCCGGATTACGCGCGATTCCTGCGAATGGCTCGCGGTTCGCTATTCGAGTTGGAATCGCAGGCACTCGTCGCGCTCGACCTCGAGTTCCTGAGTGCGGAGGGCCAGTCCGAAATCCAGGACGCGATCAACGAATGCGCCAAGCCGCTGTCGGGACTCATCGCATCGCTCGCCTAGCACAGCCATTGCCCATTCCCTATTGCCCATTCCCCGGCGCCGCACCAAGGAACGAGGTCCCCCAGTGATCGCGCGCATCTGGCACGGCTACACCACTCCCGAGAACGCGGACGCGTACCAGGACGTCCTGCTGGGCACGGTCATGCCCGAGATCGCCGGCCGGGGCATGGACGGCTACTTGGGCTTCCACAGCCTGCGGCGGGAGGGCACGACGGGGCCCGACGGCGGGGCCGAGACCGAGTTCATCACCGTGATGTGGTTCGAGAGCGCCGCCCAGATCGAGCAGTTCGTGGGGCGGGACTCCACGGTGTCGCACGTGCCCGAGGTGGCTCGGAAGGTCCTGAAGCGCTGGGACGAGCGGTCGGCCCACTACGCGGTGCAGTCGGCGCCGGCGTGGGCGCGGCCGGGCTGAAGGAGACGGTTGGAAGCAGACGCGTCCGGTCCGAGGGACGAAGGACCGGCATGCAGGGATCGCCGCGGAGGCGGGGCAGGACGGGCGCACGGATGCGCGAGCAGGGACACACGTAAGGCAGGGATAGTCGGACACCATGAAGATCACCCGCAAGTTCACCCAGGCCGGCCAGGACCCGTTCACCACCGTGAAGTGGACGACGCGTTCGAGCCGGATCACCAACCCCGATGGGTCGCTCGTGTTCGAGATGACCGATGCGGAGGTGCCCGCGTCGTGGAGCCAGCTGGCGACGGACATCGCCGTCAGCAAGTACTTCCGCAAGGCCGGGGTGCCCGAGATGATCGAGCCCGGCGCGATCATCGCCGAGGGCTGGGAGATCGCGTCGGCCCGCACCAAGGACGGCGTGCCCGCGGGCGTCAAGAAGGACGCGGAGGGCTCGGTCCTCACCGGGCCCGAGCGGAGCGTGCGGCAGCTGGTGCACCGCCTGGCGGGCTGCTGGCGGCACTGGGGCGAGCGGCACGGCTACTTCGACGAGATCGAGGACGGCCAAGCGTTCTATGACGAACTCGTCTACATGCTGCTGCACCAGATGGCGGCGCCCAACAGCCCGCAGTGGTTCAACACCGGGCTCAACTGGGCCTACGGCATCGCCGGGCCCGCCCAGGGCCACTGGGTGCCCGACGCCAAGACCGGCGAGGTCGCGCTGGCGGGCGACGCCTACACGCACCCGCAGCCGCACGCGTGCTTCATCCAGAGCGTCGACGACGACCTGGTGAACGAGGGCGGCATCATGGACCTGTGGGTCCGCGAGGCGAGGCTGTTCAAGTACGGCAGCGGCACGGGCACCAACTTCAGCCGCCTGCGGGGCGAGGGCGAGCGGCTCAGCGGCGGCGGCAAGAGCAGCGGCCTGATGAGCTGGCTCAAGATCGGCGACCGCGCCGCGAGCGCCATCAAGAGCGGCGGGACCACCCGGCGGGCGGCCAAGATGGTCTGCCTGGACATGGACCATCCCGACATCGAGCGCTTCGTGAACTGGAAGGTCCGCGAGGAGATCAAGGTCGCCGCCATGGTCGAGGGGATGCGGGCGATCGCCGGCGAGCGGGCGTCCATCCACGACCCCGAGACCGTCGGCGAGACCGCGAGCCGGCTGGGCCTGGCTCTCGATTACGACTTCAACGGCGAGGCCTACGCCAGCGTCAGCGGCCAGAACAGCAACAACTCGGTGCGGATCCCCGACGCGTTCTTCGAGGCCGTCGACGCCCGCGGGCCGTGGTTCACCAGGTGGCGTACCAACGGCGAGGTCGCCGGCACGCTCGATGCGCGGACGCTGTGGGACGACATCGCCTACGCCGCGTGGCGGTGCGCCGATCCGGGGGTGCAGTACGACGGCACAATCAACGCGTGGCACACCTGCCCCGGTGCGGGACGCATCAACGCCAGCAACCCGTGCAGCGAGTACATGTTCCTCGACAACACGGCGTGCAACCTGGCGTCGCTGAACCTGATGACGTTCTACGACGCGCCGTCGCGGCACTTCGACGTTCGGGCCTACGAGCACGCCACCGACCTGTGGACGATGGTGCTCGAGATCAGCGTGCTCATGGCCGCCTACCCCAGCCGGGAGGTCGCCGAGCTGAGCTGGACGTACCGCACGCTGGGCCTGGGCTACGCCAACCTGGGCGCGATGCTCATGCAGGCCGGCATCCCGTACGACAGCGAGGAGGCGCGGGCCATCTGCGGCTGCCTGACCGCGATCCTGACGGGCGGCTCCTATCGCATGTCGGCCAGGATGGCCGGCGAGCACGGCCCGTTCCCGGGCTACGCGTCGGAGGAGGAGCACGTGCTCCGCGTCATCCGCAACCACCGCCGCGCGGCGCACGGCGTGGACCGCGAGGCGCTCGAGTGGGAGGGCCTCAACCCGCAGACGCGGCCCGTGCCGATCGACCAGGCGCTGTGCCGCTCGGGCGGCGTGCCGGTCGCCAATACGCCGGAGCTGCTCGATCGCGCCCGCATGGCGTGGGACCAGGCGATCCAGCTCGGCGAGCAGCACGGCTTCCGCAACGCGCAGACGACGGTGATCGCGCCCACGGGCACCATCGGCCTGCTGATGGACTGCGACACTACGGGTGTCGAGCCCGACTTCGCGCTCGTGAAGTTCAAGAAGCTCGCCGGCGGGGGCTACTTCAAGATCGCCAATGCCTCGGTCAAGCCCGCCCTGGAGTCCATGGGCTACGCCGAGGACGAGCGGCAGGCCATGCTCCGCTACCTGCTGGGCGCCCTGCACCTCGAGGTGCCGCTGCCCGAAGGCGTGCCCGGCGCCCAGGAGGGCCAGACGCTCGCGCAGTGGCTCCGCGGCCGGGGCCTGGAGGAGGGCGACCTGAAGGCCATCGCCGACGCGCTGCCGGGCGTGTTCGAGCTGGGCTTCGCCTTCACGGCGTGGTCGCTGGGCGACGACGTGCTCGAGCGCGCCGGCATCGACGCCGAGGCCGCCAAGCAGGATCCCGGCTTCAACCTGCTCACGGATCTGGGCATGACGCCCGCGCACGTCGAGGAGCTCAACCGCGTCATCTGCGGCACGCAGACGCTCGAGGGGGCGCCGCACCTCAAGCCCGAGCACCTGCCGGTGTTCGATTGCGCCAACAAGTGTGGCCCGCTGGGTAGGCGGTACATCGAGGCGCAGGGCCACATCCGCATGATGGCCGCCGCGCAGCCGTTCATCAGCGGCGCGATCAGCAAGACGATCAACCTGCCCAATGAGGCGTCCGTCGACGACATCAAGGATTGCTACCGCCTCAGCTGGGAGCTGGGCCTCAAGGCCAACGCCCTGTACCGCGACGGCTGCAAGCTCAGCCAGCCGCTGAGTTCCACCTCCGGCTCGTCCGCCGAGTCGGCCGCGGACGCGGCTGCGGAGGTCGACCTCGAGGACGCCACCGAGATCGACGAGCTGGGCGAGGCCGAGGCGCTCGAGGAGGTCGCCGAGCTGACGGTGAACGTTGCACAGCTCGCCAGCGACGAGGACGAGGACGCGGCCGAGCGGACCACCGAGCGGATCGTGCACCGCCCGATGCGGCGGCGGCTGCCCGACACCCGCGGCTCGATCACCCACAAGTTCAACGTCGCGGGCCACGAGGGCTACCTGACCATCGGGCTCTACGAGGACGGCATGCCCGGCGAGGTGTTCATCACCATGGCCAAGGAGGGCTCGACCATCGGCGGCCTGATGGACAGCCTGGGGACGGCCGTCAGCGTGTCGCTGCAGTACGGCGTGCCGCTGGAGAGCCTGGTCCGCAAGTTCACGCACCAGCGGTTCGAGCCCGCGGGCATGACCACCAACCGCGACATTCCGATCGCCAAGAGCCTCGTGGACTACATCTTCCGCTGGATGGGCATCCAGTTCATCCCGGGCTACCGCGAGGCCAACGCGCCGAGGCGCCTGGGCGAGGGCGAGTCCGACTCCTCGGGCCAACCAGGTAGCCAACCAGGCGGCCGACCCGCGAGCCTGCCGCCCGCCCAGACCCGCGACGCCGAGGCGACCCGCTCGCCCCGACTATCGCCGATGTCCGCGGCCGATCTCGCCGCCGACGGCGAGGCGAGCCGAGTGGCCCGGGCCGCGCTGCTGACGCAGACCGCGCGCGATCGGTCGGCTGGCGACCTCGGCGGCTCGGCGATCGCGCCGGTCGTCGAGGTCTCCCAGAAGCCCGCGCAGGCCAGCGGATCGTCCGCCGGCGGGACCCAGTCGTCGGTGCTCTCGCAGATGCTCGAGACCATGGCCGATGCGCCGGCCTGCGACGTCTGCGGCACCATCACGGTCCGCAACGGCACCTGCTACAAGTGCCTCAATTGCGGCAACAGCATGGGCTGCAGCTGAGCGAAGCACGAGGAGCACGGATCGATGGAATTCCACTCGTTCATGGATGGACGCTCGCACGGATCGCTCGCGGCCCGGACGCCGCGGCCGCCGCACGGATGCGGCACCTCGAACGACGCGGTACGACGGGCGTAGCCGCAGCAATCCCCCCTCCCTAGGGGTCGGGGCTCTGGCGACCCGCATCTCTCCCTCTGGCGAGTCGCCGCCACCACCCAGCCCCGATGCTCCCTCCCCCCGGGCCCCGCCACCAGGGCCCGGGGGGCTCTTCGTGTGCGCATCGTGGCGGTGGACGCCCGGCCCACCACTACGATCGAGCGCGACGCGATCGGGGCCGTTCCTTGCTCGCTCCGTGGGCCTAGCGGTCCCCGGCGTTGCGGGCCGACGCCCCGAGCGGCGGCTGCGATCGCCGCCCGCACTCGGGGCACGTCGCGTCGGCGGGCAGGCCTTCGAGCGCGTACCCGCAGCCCGCGCAGACGTCGTATCCCAGCCGCCGCAGCGCGCGACGGACCGCGCCGCGTTGCAGCGGCGGGAACACGACGAACCACGCCGCGATGAACAGCGCCGGTGTCGCTACGCCCGCGATGGCGATGGCCGCACCGCGCGGCAGCCCCATCGACGCGAGGGCCCATCGGATGCCAGAGCCCGCGGTGATGCCGCCCGCGATCGTGGCGAGGATGCCCACGAGCATCAACCTCGAGAGCCGCCGATCGGCCGAGGTTTCGCGATTGACGCCCTCCTCCAGCGCCTCCAGCTCGGCGGCGTCCAGGTCCAGCCGGCGGCTGGTGGCGGCATCGATGAGAGAGCGATGGCTCCAGGACACTCCCGAGGCTAGCCGGAACGGCCTCAAGAAAACTCCGCCGCGGACCGTCACACTTGCGGCACGGCCCTGGTAGGTCCGGGCACGGACGGATTGATGTCCGCCGCGTTATTGGCCCCGAGGAGCCCACGATGCATGATGCTCGCCTTGTTCTTGCCGCTGCCGCCGCCTGCACTTCGGCCGCCTTCGCGGGCCCGGTCGACCTCGACGAGATCCCGCGAGACGCCGCGCTGGTGGTCCACGTGGACGTCGAGCGGTGCTTCGAGTCCGATCTCGTTGCGACGATGCTCGAGGAACTCGACGGCGTTGATCTGGACGACCTCGCGGACGTCGGCGCCGTGCTGGGCATCGATGTCGATCTCGAGGATGACCTCCTGGGCGTGACGCTCGTCGCGTTCTCCGCGGAGGACGACGAGGCGGTCATCATGCTGCACACCAGCGACGTGCTCGCCGAGGTCATCGAGAGCTTCGAGGGCCAGGGCGTCCTCGAGCGGCTCGGCCGCAACGGCGACTGGTCCGTGGCCGAGCTCGAGGACGGCGGCGTGATGGCCTACCGCGAGAACCGCGACGGCACGCACCGGGTCATCCTCGCCGAGAACGGCGAACTGATCGAGCAGGCCGCCGAGGCCCGCAAGGGCTTCCGGGCGGCCGAGCCCGCTCGCGGCACGCTCGTCTACGCCGCCAGCAACGACCTGCGCCGCCTGATCTCCGACGACGACCTGCCCCCGGGCCTGGCCACGGCGCGTTCGATGGTCTTCAGCCTGACCGAGGACGACGACGAGCTCTCGATGGACCTGCGGGTCACCGCGGACGCCGAGGAGGACGCCGCCACGCTGGCCCAGGCGCTCAACGGCGTGCTGGCGTGGGTCCGGCTGGCCGGCATGGAAGAAGAACTCGGCGACCTGATCTCGGAGATCGACATCGCGCATGAGGGCCGCACCGTCGCGCTGACGCTCGGCGTCGAGACGGACACGCTCCTCGAGGCCGTCCGCGGCCAGATCGACCTCGGCGACGAGTGGGACGAGGAGCACCGGCACGAGGACGAGGACGAGCACCACTGGCACGAGGACGACGACGACCGGGACGACGACGAGATCGACGAGCGGATCGAGGCCCTGGAAGAGGCCCTCGAGGAGCTCGAGGAGACGCTCGAGGAACTCGAAGAGAACGACGCGCCGCGGGCGGCCATCCGCGCCATCGAGCGGGCGATGGAAGACATCGAGGCAGAAATCGAAGAACTCGAGGACGGCCGGCTGAGCCGCGCCGATGATGCCACCGATGGCCCGGACCGCGAGGACGCCGGCGCTACGGACACTGGAACCGCGATCGCCATATGACCCACGCCACGCTGGCCGAGCAGCGCACCATCTCGCCTCCCCATGGCAACGCGATCATCGACGCCATCGAGCTCGATGATCGCGGCCTTGTCGTGCGGGCCCAGGCAGGCGACGCCCACGCGTTCGGCCTGCTGCTGCGGCGGTACGAGCGTCGGCTGCTCGCCGTCGCCCGCCGAGCCGCCGGTGGCGAGGCCGAGCCCGAGGACGTCGTCCAGGACGCGGCCCTCAAGGCGTGGACGGCGATCGGCCGGTTCGATCCCGATCGCC
Source organism: Planctomycetota bacterium (assembly GCA_039819165.1). Classification (NCBI taxonomy): domain Bacteria; kingdom Pseudomonadati; phylum Planctomycetota; species Planctomycetota bacterium. The sequence continues at coordinate 314,920 of JBCBSM010000002.1, read as the reverse complement.
CGCTGGCGCCGTGGTTGTTTACGGTGACGGTCCGCGTGGCGCGGACGCACCGTGGCCGCCATCGCCGCCGGCGGTTGCTGCTGCTCAGGGCGCCCCAGCCCGCGAATCGCGACGCGACGGGGCCGGCGCCGACCGAAGACTCGATCTGGAGCGTCGTCGATGCGTGCCTGCCCCCGCAGCAGCGGATCGCCCTCTGGCTGCGCTACGGCGAGCGGCTCGACGCGCCCGCCATCGCCGCCGCGCTCGACACCAACGCGACGGCCGTGCGGGCGGTGCTGGCGCGAGCGCGGCGTTCGCTCCGACGCCACCTCGAACAGCAGGGCGCCATCGACGACGGAAGGGAGCCGCACGATGCCTAGGGACGATCGCCAGCGGGCGCAACTCGCCGCCCGCGATGCCGATTCGTGGCTCGAGTCACGGCTCGCGCAGGATGCCGTTCGGGAGCTCACGCGCGGACCGGCGCGACCGATCCTCCCGGGCGTGATCGCTGGCATCGAGCGGAGGCGGGCGCGATCCCGCGCCGCGCTCCTCGCGCCCGCGACCCTCGCGGCGTGCGTGGCGCTGGCCGGCATTGCGGCGTGGCACCTCGAGCGGCCGCCGGAACCCGAACGCCGCGAGGCCGTCGCCCGCGTACCCATCTCGGTCTCGCCCGTTACCCGCTCGGTGGACGATGCCGTCGCCGCGCTGGGCTCGCCCTTCGAGCCGCTGCAGCGCGAGGCCGACGCCGCCAAGAGCATCGGCCGCTCGATCACCCGCCGCTTCGTGCGGCAGGTCGGCGATCGGCTGGACGTGCTCGTGCGGCAGAGGCCCGCCAACACCCCGGAGGCGATGCCGCCGGCCTGACCTCGTGGCGAACACTCAGCGTGCCGCGGTCGCACTTCCACGCGCGAGCGCGGCGCGGCGGTGGCCGTCGAGGCCCTCCATCGCGGCCAGCGCCGCGGCGTCCCGCACCACCTCGGCGTATCCGGCGGGATCGGCGGCCGGAGCCACATCGAGCCACGTCCGAGGCCGCAGGAAGTCGAGCACGCTGAGGCCCGCGCGGAATCGAGCCGTGCCGCCGGTGGGCAGCGTGTGGTTGGGTCCCGCGCCGTAGTCGCCCAGCACCTCCGCGCTCGATTCGCCGATGAACAACGCGCCGGCATGTCTCAGCCGCCCCGCGAAGTCCGCGGCATCCCGCACGAAGACCTGCACGTGCTCGGCCGTGAGCCCATCGGCAACGCGGACCAACTCGTCGGTGGAGCCGCACACGCAAGCGATGCCGTTCCGCAGCGCCTGCCGGGCGACCCCGGCCGTCGCGAGCTGCTCGAGTTGCGATGAGATCGCCTCGTCGACCCCGTCGGCCAGCGATGCGGACGTCGTCACCAGCAGCGGCATCGCGTCCGCGTCATGCTCGGCCTGCGCCAGCAGATCGGCGGCGACGACCGTGGGGTCGGCCGAGTCATCCGCGATGACGAGCAGCTCGCTCGGGCCGGCGAGCATGTCGATGCCCACGATCCCGGAGACGAGCTGCTTGGCCGCCGTCACCCAGCGGTTGCCCGGTCCGGCGATGATGTCCACGCGATCGAAGCCATCGAATCCGTACGCGAGCGCCGCCACCGCGTGGGCGCCGCCGACGGCCAGGAACGCGTCGGCACCCGCGATCGCCGCCGCCGCGACCGCGACCGGGTGCGCCCCGGGCGAGGCCAGCACGACGCGATCGCACCCCGCCACGCGGGCGGGCACCGCGGTCATCAGCACCGACGACGGCAGCGGATACCGACCCGCCGGCGCGTAGCAGCCCGCGGCGCACACCGGCACCAGCGCGTGGCCGGCCCGGCCGCCGGGAACGGCGGTGTCGAGGTCCGCAAACGACGCCCGCTGCGCCTCCGCAAAGCGTGCGATGCGATTTGCCGCACGCTCGAGCACGCCCCTCGCGTCACCATCCAGTGCCTCCAGCGCCGATCGCATCGCGTCGCGATCGAGCACCAGCGGCTCGTCCGGCCGCCGCTCGCCGAAGCGCTCGGCGAACTCGCGGACGGCGACCTCGCCCCGCGCGCGAACGTCCTCGATGATGCGGCCGGCGTCGGCCAGCGTTGCACCGTCGACGGGTGGGCGCAGCTCGCGTGCGACGTCCCCGGGTGCCACCCGGCGCAGCATGGGCGTGGTCATGCCCGATCTCCCTCTTCGGGGCGGGGTTGCTCGCTCGGCTGGCCGGGCGCGGGCTTGGCGTCGCCCGGGCGGCGGGTCACCCGAAGCGCCCGCCGATCGAGCTCCCGCTCGATGTCTTCGAGCGACGCGCCGCGGGCCGCTGCGGCCACGAGCGCAAAATAGATCACGTCGGCGGCCTCGTGTGCCGCCTCCCCGCGGGTGCCGGCCTCCACGAGCTCGCCGCACTCCTCCCGCAGCTTGCTCGCTAGCAGCGATGGATCGCCCAGCAGCCGCGCGGTATACGAGCCCTCGGGCGCGTCGGCCACGCGCGCAGCCAGCGTGCGATCCAACGCTGCGAGTCCCGACGCGTCCCCGAAGCAGGTTGCCGCGCCCGTGTGGCAGAAGCCCCCGCCGGCCTGGCGGACGGTGAATCGCAGCGCGTCACGGTCGCAGTCGGCCTCGACAGAGAGCAGCTCCTGCGTGTCGCCCGAAGTCTCGCCCTTGATCCACAGCCCGCCGCGCGATCGCGAGTGGTATGCGCCGCGGCCGGTCTCGATGGCATGCCGCAGCGAGTCCAGGTTGGAATACGCCAGCCCGAGCGTCCGCCCCGATTGGTCGCACGCCACCGTCGGCCATAGCCCGTCGCCGCGATCGCTCACCAGCGGCGCGGCGAAGCCCGCGGCCAGGTCGAACGCGCCCGTGTAGAGCGCCATGCCGACCTGCGCGTCGGCTCCCGTGCGGTCGGCGTCGGCGACGTCCGCCGGCGTGCGCACGCCGCCCGCGACGGTGACCCGCGCCGGCGCCGCGATCCGGACGAGTTCGGCCACGCGATCCATCGGCAGCCCCGCCATGCGTCCCTCGCGCTCGACGAAGGTCAGCAGGAAGCCGCCGACGTACTCCCGCAGCTCGGCGATGCGATCCTCGACCCGCTCGCCGGTCGCCTTGGTCCAGCCCTCGGTGACGACCTCGCCATCGCGTGCATCGAGCGCGGCGATGACGCGATCCCGCGGCAGCTCCCGCAGCACATCGGGCGTCGCCGCCGTGCCGAGTATGACCCGGTGCGCGCCGGCGTCGAGCCAGCCGATCGCCGACCGTGCGTCGCGGATGCCACCACCCACGCGACAGCGGGCGATCGGCAGCAGCTCGCGGATCGCGTCGGCGTTGCGGCCCGTGCCCAGCGCGGCATCCAGGTCGATCACCGCGATCTCGCCGACCCGCCCGAAGCGCTCGGCGATGGGCCCGGGCTCGCCCGCGCTGAGCGCTCGCTCCTTGCCGCCGACGAGCTGCACGACCTCGCCGCCCTGCATGTCGATGGATGGCACGATCATCGGCGAACCTCCACGCCACCGCGGGCGAGCTCGTCCTTGATGCGGCCCACGGTGTACACCGCGTCGTGGAAGATCGAGGCGGCGAGCACCGCGTCCGCCCCGGCGTCGAGGGCCTGCCGCAGGTGGTCGGCGTGCGCCGCGCCGCCCGACGCGATGATCGGGATCCGCACCGCGGCGGCCATCGCCGCGAGCAGCTCGAGGTCGTAGCCAGAGCCCGTGCCGTCGCGGTCCCAGCTGGTCAGCAGGATCTCGCCCGCGCCCAGATCCTGGGCGCGGCGGGCCCACGCGATCGCATCGAGCCCGGTGCGGTGGGCGCCCGATCGCGTGACGACCTCCCAAACGCCGTCGCCTTCGGTGTATTCGCGGCGCGCGGCGTCGAGTGCGAGCACGACGCACTGCGTGCCGGTGCGTGCGGCCAGCTCGGCGAGAATCTCGGGCCGCTCCACCGCCGCGGTGTTGGCCGCCACGCGATCCGCGCCGGCTGCCAGCAGCGCCTCGCCGTCGGCCACGGTCCGCACGCCGCCGCCGACGGTCAGCGGGATGGAGATCGCGTCGCGGATCGCCGCCACGGTGGCGCGTGCGGTCGCTCGGCCATCCGGCGTGGCGGACACGTCGAGCATCACCAGCTCATCGGCGCCCTCGGCCTCGTAGCGGCGGGCGAGGCCGGCGGGGTCGCCCGCGTCGCGAAGTTCCTGGAAGCGGACGCCCTTGACCACGCGGCCGTCGCGGACGTCGAGGCACGGGATGACGCGGCGGGTCAGCATGCCGCCTCCACGCCCGCCGCCGCGAGCCACCGGGCGAGGATGCCCAGACCGTAGCCACTCGATAGCTCGGGATGGAACTGGCACGCCAGCACGCCGTCCCGCTCCATCGCCGCAACGAACGATCCGCCGTGCTCCGCCGTCGCGCAACGCCAGCCGTCTGGTGCGTCGGCCAGTCGGAAGGAGTTGGCGAAGTATGCGTAGCCCTCGCGAAGCAACGCGCCGGACGGATCCGCCGCCACGCGATTCCAGCCGAACTGCGGCACGCACACGCCATCGGTAAAGCGCTCGACGGCCGCGTCGATGACGCCCAGCCCGCGGACGCCGGGGGATTCGTCCGATGCGGTGCAGAGCATCTGCATGCCCAGGCAGATCGCCAGCGTGGGCCGCCCGTCTCGCACGCGGGCCGCGATCGCGTCGACGAGGCCCCGATCCCGCAGCGAGTCCATGCCCGCCGCGAAGCTGCCGACGCCCGGCAGCACGAGGCAGGCCGCGGCCTCGACGGCCGACGCGTCCTCGGCGAATCCGGGCGTCGCGCCGCAGCGCCGCAGCGCGGCGGCGACCGACGCGGTGTTCGCCACGCCCGTGGGCACGATGCCGATGCGTGGGCCGGCGGTCACAGCACGCCCTTCGTCGAAGGGGTGTCGCCCCGGCCATCAATGGCGACTGCCCCGCGGAGCGCGAGGGCGAGGGCCTTGAACGCCGCTTCCACGCGATGGTGGTCGTTGCTCCCCACGAGCACGTCGGCGTGCAGCGTCATGCGGGCGGCCGTTGCGATCGAGATTAGGACGTGCTCGAGGTTCTCGCAGGCGACCCCCCCGATGGACTCCCTGGTGAGGCCGAGGTCGACGCTCGCGTGCGGCCGCCCCGAGAGATCCACCACCACGCGGGCGAGGGCCTCGTCCAGGGGCGCGTAGGCGTGCGCAAATCGGGCGATGCCGGCGCGATCGCCCAGGGCCTCGTCGATCGCCGCGCCGAGCACGAGCCCGCAATCCTCGGCGGTGTGGTGGTCGTCGACCTGGAGATCACCCTGGCAGTGGAGCGTCAGGTCGAAGCGGGCGTGGAATGCCAGCGCGGTGAGCATGTGGTCCAGGAAGCCCAGCCCGGTCTCGATATCGGTGCGGCCCGAGCCGTCCACATCGAGCTCGAGCTCGATGCGGGTCTCCTTGGTGGCGCGCGAGATGGCGGCGGTGCGGTCGCTCATGGTGTCGCTCCCGGGATGGCGCCGAGGGCGTCGCGCAGCCGCTCGAAGCTGGCCGGCTCGCCCGGCAGGGTGATCCGCAAGCAGTCGTGGAGCCCGGGCCGGCCGTCGAATCGCCGCACCGAGATGCCCCGCTCGAGCAGCCCCGCGTGCGTGCGCGCGGCGTCGGCGAATCGGCAGAGCACGAAGTTGGCGTGCGACTCGAACGCCACGCCGCCCAGCCGGGCGACGAGGGCGGCGAGCTCGCTCCGCTCGCGGCGGACTCGCTCGATCCAGGCGTGCTGCGCGTCGCCGTGATCGAGGCTCGCCAGGGCCGCCCGCAGACCCGCGGCCGACACCGGGAAGGGCCCGCCGGCGGTGCGGAGCCACGTCGCGATGGGCTCGGGGGCGACGGCGTAGCCCACACGCATGCCCGCCAGGCCGCGCGCCTTGGAGAACGTGCGGACGCGTACGAGATTCGGGCTCGGCGACGGTCCGGGCTCGCCACCGGCAAACTCGATGTAGGCCTGGTCGAGCAGCACGACGGCGGCGAACTCGCGTGCCCGGGTGGCGATCGCGTCGATCGCATCCCGCGGGATGAGGCCGCCCGTCGGATTGTTGGGCGAGACCAGCGCAACCATGCCCGTCGCCGGGCCGATCGCGTCGAGCATCGCGGCGATCGGGAAGGGGCCGTCCATCCAGGGCACGCCGCGGATCGTCCCGCCGGCGAGGCGGCCGCCGCGCTCGATCATCTCGAAGGTGGGGGCGTGCAGCAGCAATTCGCGGCCCGGCTCGATGGTTGCGCGGCACAGGCGGTCGATGGCGTCGTCGCCGCCGCAGGTGGCCACGACCTCGTCCGGATCGACGCCGATCCGTGCCGCCAGGGCGTGCTCGAGATCGCGTGCGGATGGATATGCGCGTGCGGCGCTTCCCTCGGTCGAGGAAATGGCGCTCAGCGTCGGGTCGGGCGGCGTTGGGCCCTCGTTGGCGTCCAGCCGCAGGTCGACGTGCGGGGGCACTACCGGCGGGCGATACGGCCGGAGCCCCGCCAGCCTCGTGGTGGGCTGGAGGACCGGCGGCTCGGTGGCGCTGGGTGTTCTGGTCGTATCCGTCATGGCACGATCTGCTCGGGGGTGCTGACGATGAGATCGGTGCCACCGGCGGCCTTGACGGCGGGGATGACGCCCGAGAGCTGCGATCGCCGCACGGCCGCCTTGACCGCGTAGCCCGTGTTCGATCGGAGCGAGGACACCGTCGGCTCCCGCATGCAGGGCAGCACCGCGACCACGGCATCGAGGGCGTCGGGCGCGACGTTCACCTCGATCATGACGCGGTCGCGGGCCTGGAGCACCGACCGCACGAGCATGGCGAAGGACTCGATCGCCGGCCGCTTGGCGGGGTCCTCCATGGCGACGGGGGAGGCGTATAGCCGCGTCGAGCTGCGCATGACCTCGTCGATGATCCGCAGATCGTTGGCGGCCAGCGTCGCGCCGCTGGCGGTGTTGTCGATGATGCAGTCGGCGTCCTCGGGCGGCAGCACCTCGGTCGCGCCGTACGAACGCAGCAGCGTGGCGTGCAGCCCGCGGTCGGCGATCCACCGCGTGGCGATCTCGGCGTACTCCGACGCGACCACGAGCGGACGATCGGGCAGCTGGCCGTCGATGAGGATCGACTCGGGGGCGGCCGCCACGAGGCGGACGGGGTCCAGCTCGGTATCGAGCAACTCGACCAGCCCGCCGCTGGGGGCGTCGCCGTCGGATTCGGCGACCCAGTCCGCACCCGCGAAGCCCAGGTCTCGGGTGCCCGCTTCGAGCATCTCGATGATGGCGCGGGGCTTCAAGACCTTGACCTCGAAGCCCTCCAGCGCGATGGTGGGGCGATAGTTCCGCGAGGACGCGGTGATGCCGATGTGCGCGTCGGCCAGCACCCGGACGATGCCGTCGTACATGCGGCCCTTGGGGATCGCGAAGCGGATCGGGCTGCCGCCATCTGGGTCGGCCATCGGTCGAGCCTCCTGGCCCCGCGGCCGGCGGACGCTCCCGGTCCGCCCCGGGAACGCAAAACGCCGGCTCGGGGCCGGCGTTTGGGTCTCGGTCAGCGTTCCATCAGACCAAGGTCACGGCCGGCACGGCGAGTGGTGCGGGTGATGGTGGCGATGGATGGCTGCCGCGCTCTTCACGCAGAACGATTCCCGGGTGGTGGTCCGAGGTCAACCCCCCGGCCGGACGGCTAGGGATTCCGTCCGGGCGCGGCTCTTGGGCGAACCTCGATCGCCTCGTGCCACATTCTGGGCAGCGGTCGAGGCCCGTGGCGTCGTAGCCGCAGCCCGGGCAGCGGCCGGGCATCTCGATGGGTCGCACGCCGTACCGCGCGACCAGCAGGATCGAGATCGCCACGCCGAGGTGCGTCCAGAGCGTGCCGAGCATGCCCTCCCAGTTGCCCGCGGGCGGGATGAGGAACAACACACGCAGCAGGATCGCCCCGCCGATCGAGCCGACGAATCCGCCGAGCCCGATCGCGACGAGCAGATTGTTGTGCACGGACCTCGTGAGCCGGCCCGCGATCATCGACATCCAGAAGAGCAATGGCAGGATGGAGATGCCGGTGATCACCTGCACCTTGATGACGCCGAGTGGTGCGAGCGGACCCATGGTCCCGATGAGGCAGCAGAAGCCCGCCGTGCCCGGGAGCACCGCGAGGGTCGCGGTCACGGACGTGAGCGCGAAGACGTCGAACGATGCCGGGCGCCGGCGGATCGCGGCGAGCCGGCTCCGCCGCCGGAGCGTGCGCAACGCCACGTACCAGGCGAGCGCCGCGGCCAGGAGCGAGCCGGCGACCAGCGCGTCGCCGATGGTCACTCGTGGTCTCCGTCCTCCAGCGCCGCCCTCCCCCACGGCATGCTGAAGCGGTCGCGCGTCGTGCAGTACTCGGGCCCGCCCATGCGGCCGAAGGCCCGGAGCTTGGCAGCGTCGGTGTGGTGGCGATCGTTCAGGAGGCCGTCGCGGACGTGGACGTGCACGACCTCGCCCAGCACCAGGTTGCCGCCCGCGGGCTGGCCGGGGTTGGTGCGGATGACCTGCAGCGTGCGGCACTCGAAGCTCACGGGGCACTCGGCTACGCGGGGCGGCGCGACGACGCGGCTGGCGGCGGGCGTCAGGCCCGTCAGGTCGAACTCGCTGTCGCCGTAGCCCAGCGCTTCGGCCGCGGCGGCGACCTGGCGGGCGATGGCCTCGGTGGCCACGTTGACCACGAATTCGCCCGTGCCGCCCTCACCCTGGGGCTTGGCGTTGCGGAGGGTGTCCTTCTCGCCGCCGTCGTCTGTGTTGGCGGGGCAGAAGGCGAGCGTCATCGGGTTGCTGCCCACGCCGCAGAAGAAGGAGAACGGCGCGAGGTTGGTCCTGCCGTCGGGCGACGCGGTCGACACGAAGGCGATGGGCCGCGGGACGATGGTGCCGATGAGCAGCTTGTAGCGGTCGCCGGTCGCCAGCTCGCTGGGTCGCAGTTCCATGCCGCAGCGTACGGTCGGGCTATCGTCGGCGATGGCCGAGGCGATCACCTGGGCGATGCTGCTGGCGCGGTGGACCGAGTTCGCGAAGTCGGCGGTGGCGCTGCCGACCGAGGGCGAGGGCGGCCGCTGGCGGTCGAGCGTGCCCGCGGTCATCGCGCTGCAGGCGACGGCGATGGCGCTCGGCGAGCTGGACGAGGTCGACGACGATGAGCGGCCGCTGGCGCTCGATCGCGCGTCGGTCACCATCGAGAAGCATGCGCAGGAGCTGGCCGAGCGGTGGGCGGGGGTGCCCTGGCCCGAGGAACTGCACGAACTGATCGAGGATGCACGCGCCGCGCTCGCGGCCGCATCCCGGGCGGGCGTCGAGTGGTGCGTCGAGGGCGAGCCCATGGCGCTCGGGCATCCGGCCGAGCTGGGCGCATCGTTGATCGCAAGTGGCTTCGCGGGCGATCTGTACCTGGGCGCGCCGGGGGCGACGCTCTCGGAGGGCTGCCCATGCGCGTTCGTTCGCGCGTTGCGGGGCTGCGTGCCCGATGCCGAGGTGCTCATGGCGGTCGCGGCGTTCCTCGTCGAGCACGGCGACGCGGCGGAGCCCGAGAGGCGTCCGGGTCTGCGGCAGGCCTACCGCCAGCTGGACTTCGCGAGCGGCGCGGTGTTGCGGGACCTGGTCGTCGACGGCGAGGACGAACTGCGTCCCGGCCAGCCGCTGCTGGTGCCCGTCGTGCTCGCGGGCGAGCTGCAGTCCGTCAGCCTGCCGCCGAGGCGCAGCGCGCCGGTCGATCCGCCGCCGCTGGAGTTCGAAGCGGCGGACGCCGCGTCCGGCGGGTCGCGGGCTACCAGCGGAGTCCGCGGCCGCGGAGGTAGCGGAGGCACCGAAGGGGCTCGTCGGTCTGGATGACGGTCACGCCGTGATCGACCATCCAGCCCCACACGGCATCCGGATCGACGGCGGCGCGATCGTCCGAGCGACCGCCGGAGATCGAGTCCCACAGCGAGTTCATCCAGAACCGCGTGCGGCCTCTGGTGGCGTCGCGGGCGTGCTCGATCAGGCGGTCGCCCGCGGCGGTCCCCCGGAGGCAGATCTCGATTGCGGGCCAGCGGTCGTTGGGGCCGCGGCCCAGCAACGCCGCGACGTGCGATCGCGCCTCGAGGGCGGATTCGTCCGAGAACGATGCGATCGGCATGAACGTGGGATGCGTCTGGCCCTGAGCCTCGGTGAGCTCCGATAGGCCCAGACCCCCGAGATACTCGCCCAGGAGCGTCGGCTGCACCGCGCCCTTGAGCACGACGTGGTCGGCAACGCCGAGGTGCTCGGCCACGGCGAGGCAGTCGCCCGTGTGGCGGCCGGTCTTGTCGAGGTTGATCAGGATGCGGCCGCGGCAGGCCTCGAGGGCCTCCTCGAGTGTGGGCACGGCGTGATCGGTGGGCTCGCCGGCCGCGTCGAGCAGCCTCAGCCGCCGGACCTCCGAGAGTGTTAGCTGGTGCAGGTAGCCGCTGCCAGTGGTGGTGCGATCGACGGTCGTGTCGTGCATGAGCACGAAGCGGCCGTCGCTGGTGCGGCGGACATCGACCTCGACCATGTCGCAGCCCATGGTGATGGCGTCCTCGATGGCGGCGATCGAGTTTTCCGGGGCCGACGCGCCGAGGCCCCGGTGCGCGCCGCGGTGGGCGACGACGAGCACGAGCGGGCTCGTCGGATCGTGCCAGGCTTGGAGGATCGCCTCGGCGCGGCTTGCGTGCGTGCGCGGCGCGGCCGGAGTGGGCGTGGGATGGAGCGGCGCCGTTGCAATCACGCCAGCTGCGACCAGGAGGACCGCAAGCGCGGCTAGGCATCGTTCGCGCATATGGTGGACCCCGTTTCGCTGATGATCATGCGGTGCTCGTCATGGCGTGGTCCAATGCTGCTGGAACGCCCAGCAGCCGGCCCCGCAGCGAGAGGCCCGGGGCCTCCTCGACCCGCACCGGCACGATGGTGCCCACCAGGCGCCGGGCGTGGCCGGCGTCCTCGGCGTCGAAGTGGATGATCAGGTCGCCGTCGCTGCGGCCGGTCACCTGCACGGGGCCGTCGGCTTCGTCGACGGCGGCCTCGGGCTCGGTCATCGCGGCGCCGCCCACGGTGAGCTCGATGGTCCGCGGGCGGCGGGCGGCGTTGCTCAGGCCGGCCCGCTTCATCTGCCGCTGGCTCAGGCCTTCGACGAGCACGCCGAACGTGCGGCCGACCTGCTCGCGGCCGATGGCCTCGCCGATGCGGGCCTGCACGGCCAGCAGGTGGTTGTTGCGCTCCCGCTTCGTGGCATCCGGCACGTCGTCCGGAATGCGGTCGTAGGCGACCGTGCCCGGTCGGGGCGAGTACTTGAAGATGAAGCAATTCTTGTAGCGGGCCCGCTCGAGCAGCCGCACGGTGCCCTGGTAGTCGGCGTCGGTCTCGCCCGGGAAGCCGACGATGATGTCTCCGCTGAGCATGAGCGGTCGGCCCAGCTCGGGCTGGTCGAGGTAGCTCCGCGCACGGTCGATGAACTCGTCGTACTCGGCCACGGTGTAGCCGCGGTTCATCCGCTTGAGCACGGCATCGCTGCCGCTCTGCGCCGGCACGTGGAGGTATCGGCAGATCCGATCGCTATCACGGATGGCCTCGAGCACGTCGTTGCCGAAGTCCCGCGGGTAGCTGGTCACGAAGCGGAGGCGGCGGATCGCCGGCACCCGCTCGTGGATCCGATGCAGCAGGTCGGCGAAGGTGGTCACGCGGTCGCCCGCGAAGGCGTCGCGATGGTGGCTGCCCTTGTAGGTTCGGCCCTTCTGGGGCTGCGTCACGCCGTCGACCGCGACCGACGCGCCGTGCTCGAAGCGGTAGTGGTTGACGGTCTGGCCCAGCAGCGTGACCTCGATCACGCCCGCGTCGGCGAGCCGCTTGCACTCGTCGATGATGTGCTCCGGCGGGCGATGGATCTCGGCGCCCCGCGTGAACGGCACGACGCAGTAGGTGCAGAACTTGTTGCAGCCCCGCGTGATGCGGACGTAGGCGCTCCGCTTGCTCGCGCCGTCGCCGTCGACCGGCGATACCGCACGCGAGAGATCCAGCAGCTCGAGGCGGTCCTCGGCGGCGGCCAGCGTGCCGCTGCGGCGGCTGGTGTTGCCCTGCAGCGCGACCTGCGCGGCGGACGTGCCCGATCCCAGCGAGGCTCGCGTGCGGACGGCGTTATCCAGCAGCTCGGGCAGCTTGTCGAGCTCGCCCGGCCCGCACATGACGTCGACGACGGGCATGCGGTGGATGAGGGCCTCGCCGTCGCGTTCGGCCATGCAGCCCAGCACGCCGACGACGAGTTCGGGGCGGGCGGCCTTGGCCCGCTTGACCTCGCCCAGCCGGCTCCACACCTTCTGCTCGGCCTGCTCGCGGACGGAGCAGGTGTTGTAGAGCAGCACGTCGGCGGTCGGGGCGTCGGTGGTCAGCATGTACCCGAGCTGGGCCAGCCGACCGGCCACCAGCTCGCTGTCCAGCTCGTTCATCTGGCAGCCGAAGGTCTCGAGATACACGCGTGGTCCGGGCATTACGTGCGATGATACGGGCCGACGCTGCATCCGGCGGGCGGCGGCCTGCTCGCGTCCGGGCGTGGCCGCCAACTACGATCTATGCGATGGCCGCTCCGTTTGCCTGGATCGCCAACCGCGTCCGCCGGCTCGCGCTGGCCGATAAGGCGTTGCTGATGTTCGGCGGCGCCCTGGTGCTGATCATCGTGATCGCGATGGGGGTGGCCTGGCTGCGGATGAGCTCGCTGGTGAACTCGGGCGAGCTGCAGCTCTCGCGGAGCCGGCTGGACATGTGGCGGAGCGCCGTCGAGGTCGACCCGCGGACGGGCACGCCCGATCTGGCCTCGGGCGTGCCGACCGAGCGGCTTGGCATCGCCGCCACGTGGTACGACGCGATGTCGGCCCGGGCCGCCGCCGCCAACGACCGCTTCGTCCGCCGCGCGCTGCGTCGCTTCGATGCCGGCGCCGACGAGGCGCGGGGCCACCGCTGGGTGGGCTCGACCAAGACCGAGCGGATCGAGCGGTACGCGCGGGCCATCCGAGGGCCGGCGGTCATCGGCCCCGACGGCTCCACCGAGGCGCCGGGTGAGTTGCTGGGCCTCATCGTGCTGCGGCGGCCGGCCGAGGGCGCAGCGTGGCTCATGGCGATTAACGGCGTGTACCTGCTCAACGCCGGCGCCGCGGTGCTGGCCGTGGCGGTCGGGCTGTTCTACCTGCTGCTGCACCGCATCATCCTGCGGCCCGTGGCGGTCCTGCGGGAGGGGGCTATTCGTGTCGGCGGCGGCGACCTGAACCACCGCGTCCGCGTGACGACGCAGGACGAGTTCCAGCAGCTGGCGGCGGCCTTCAACGACATGGTGCAGAAGCTGCAGGCCAACGAGCAGCGGCTTCGGACCGCCGGCGCCGCCCTCGAGAGCCGCGTGGGCGAGCTGGCCGAGGCGAACAAGGTGCTCTTCGAGGCCAACCGCCTCAAGAGCGACTTCCTGGCCAACGTCAGCCACGAGCTGCGCACGCCGCTGAACTCCATCAACGGCTTCACCGAGCTGCTGCTCGAGATCGCCCGCCAGAACGAGGCCGGCCAGGACGAGACTCCCGACCAGCGGACCAAGCGGCTGCGCTATCTGGGCTACATCCACACGGCCGGCCGGGACCTGCTCGAGATGATCACGGGCCTGCTGGAGATGGCCAAGCTCGAGGCCGGCCGCGTCGAGCTTCGGGTCGAGCCCGTGAGCGTGTCGTCGCTGTGCGAAACGCTGGTGGGCCTCGCGCACCCGCTGGCGCAGGGGCGGGGCATCGAGATCGACGCGCGGGTGGAGCCCGACCTGCCGCTGGTGCAGACCGACGCCAAGAAGCTCCAGCAGGTGCTGTTCAACTTCCTGAGCAACGCGGTCAAGTTCACGGGCGCGCCGGGCTCGACCGGCCCGATGCGCGTCGAGCTTCGGGCCGAGCGGCTGGTGGACGCCGACGGCGGCGAGCGCGTCCGCGTCAGCGTGCTGGACAACGGGCCAGGCATCGCCGAGGAGGACCAGGCCCGCGTGTTCGAGAAGTTCACGCAGGTCGACGCGTCGCACACGCGGGAGCACGCCGGCACGGGCCTGGGCCTCGCGATCGCCAAGGAACTCGCCGGCCTGCTGCAGTGCGAGCTCCAGCTGGTTTCGGAGGTCGGCCGCGGCTCGATGTTCAGCGTCATCGTGCCGCTGCACCTCGACCTGCAGGTCGTCCGCGAGCGGCGGGCCGAGGCGCAGTTCCGCGATCGGCTGGCGGGCCGGCGGGACTGGTTCGAGCCGGGCGCGCAGATGCCCGCCGCCCTGCACACCAACGGCGAGGCGGCCGATGGCGACGCAGAGTCGAGCGAGCTGGATTCGCACGGCGCGCCAACCGACGCGATGCGGGCCGAGCCGGCCGACTAGCGCGTGCCACCGCCGGCGGCGACTGCGTCCTCGAAGTGTCGCACGCGTGCGCGGGCGGGCAGCCATCGCCGCCGCTCGAAGGCGATCGCCACGACATCGATCCGCCGCGGCCGATCGTGCCAGCCGTTGGTCCGGACGAGATGCTCGAGGATCCGCTCCAGCCGCTGCCGCTTGCCATGGGTGACCGAGGCCTCGGGCGGCGGCCCGGCCGATCCGCGTCGGGCCTTGACCTCGACGAGCACGATGGCGCGGTCCCGCCGGCTCTGGCACAGCAGATCGGCCTCGCCGAAGTGGGTCTCGAGGTTGCAGCCCAGCACGCGGTAGCCCCGGCGGCGGAGGTAGCGGGCGGCAACACGCTCGCCCCGGGGCCCGAGCGGATCGCGGCGGCCGCGACGCACGTCAGGGCTCCGGGTAGAACCAGTCGGTGGCGACGCGGAGCAGCTCCAGCTCCATCGCCGACGTGTCGGAGACCCCCGCGCGTTCCTGGAGGTCGCGGAGCTGCCGGGCGTACTCGGCCAGGAACCGCTCGGCGCGGAGATCCTCGCGCAGCTCGCTCTGGGCTTCGGCCCAGGTCTTGAATCCCGGATCGAAGCTCTCGAGGTAGAGCCAGTTGGTGTCGCGGCCGTCATCGATCGGTCCGGCCCACTCGCCCGGCGTGAGGTCGCGGATCGCCTCGTTGATGGCATCGCTGCGGAAGAAGACGCCTTCCTCGAAGCGGCCCGAATAGCGGTGGTCTGCCCAGAGCCCGCCGGTGCTGCGGCGGGAGCGATTCGCGTCGTCGGTGGCAATATCGGCGAAGTCCTCGCCCCGCGCGAGCCGCGTCGCGATCCGCTCGATGCCCTGCGGATTGGAGTTGCGGACCTGGATCCAGCGGAGCGTCACCACCGCCTCGGGCGGATCCTGCACGTATTCGCGGATGTACCGCCGCTGCACGTCGCTGCGGGTGACGACGATGCCGCGGCGGATGCTCTCGGCGAATTGGCGGATGATCTGCTGGTTCTGCACGGTGCGAAGGTAGCCGCTGAGGGTCTCGCCGCCGCCGAGGTTTCGGACGCCCTGGGTCAGGCTGCCGCCGCTGCGCTGCGCCAGGTTCTCGCGGACCAGCCCGAGCCAGGCCCGCAGGCCAGCGCGTTCGGCGGGCGTGAACTGGGCCAGTCCCTCGGCGATCACCAGTTCGTTCTCGATGAACTGCGCGAGCCGCGGCTGGATGACCTGGGTCAGCGCGGCCTGCTGCCACTGTCGCCTGGGCACCAGCCGGCCCGTGCGTTGGTTGGTCGCCGGGTCGATCTCGTAGGCCCCGGCTTCGAGGCGGGAGGCCAGCGGGCGGAGGAATTCGGAGGCGAAGATCGGCTTGTTGTTCACCTCCCCGACCTTGACGTCCAGCAGCGTCGGCCGCGTCGAGGGGCCCGGCGCAACGATGGGCGGGAGCGGGCCGGCATCTTCGGTCGCGGGCGTATCGCCCTCTCCGGTCGCGAATCGGGCCGCGTCGATCGTCTCGACGACGATGGGTCGAGGCTGCGGCACGGCGGGCTGCCGCACCTGCTGGGTGCGCTCGGGGGCACCCACGAAGTCGGCGGGCGTCAGGGCGCCGGCGGGCCTCGTCGCCGTGCCGCCGCAGCCGGCGAGGACCGCCGCGATCATCGCGACGAACGCGGACGGGTGCAGGACGTGCGCCAGGACGGCTCGCGGATGCCCGGAGTGCCTCGGGGCCATGTCGGGGGACTCCCTCCGCCCGTGCCGCTCCATTAGTGGAAAGCAGCGTTGGGGCACAAATCGCCGACTCGGGCGAAGTATCATACCTGTCGCTTGCGGTGTCGCCGCATCGCCTCCGCGGGCGCATTCCGGCGTACGACCGCCGCAGGAGATCTCGTGAGCGACCAGGACCAGACGCCCAAGCTGATCATCGATTCCGACTGGAAATCCGAGGCCCAGGCGGAGAAGGAAAAGCTCTCCGCCAAGGCCAAGGAGGATGCCGGCAAGCGGGGCGCTCCGCAGGATCTGCCGCCCGCCGACGTGATCGGCATCGTCCAGATCCTCGCGTCGCAGGCCCTGACCTACATGGGTGCCTTCCCGGACCCCAAGACGGGGCGGGCCATGGTCGCGCTCGATCTGGCCCGCTTCCACATCGATCTGCTGGGCGTGCTCGAGGAAAAGACCAAGGGCAATCTGACCGACGAGGAGAATACGCTGGTGACCCAGACGGTTCACGAACTGCGCTTCCAATTCGTGGAGGTCAGCAAGGCCGTCGAGCAGGCCGTCCAGGAAGGACGAGCCCAGCACGTCGACCTGTCGCAGGTCGCCGGCAGCGAGCCACCCGCCCCGGGCACGCCGCCGGCCGGGTCGTCCGGCTGAATGCGGCGCGGCGGAGCCATCGGGATCCAGTCGGGCGTGTCCGGTTCTCGGATGAACTGGCACGCGACGGGGGTGGGCGAGCAAGTGAGGTGGCCAGCGCGAACACGGTGGCCCGCGACGAGGAGCAGCGCACGTGGCCAGTGAATCCGCCGAACACAAGCGCAGCAGCCCCGTCTCGGATCGGCTGCACTTCCTGCTCCGCCGGCTGCACTCGCTGACGGGCATCCTGCCCATCGGCGTGTTCCTGATCGCGCACCTGGTGACCAACTCGTCGCTCGCGTGGGGCCGCTTCGGCCTGCGGGGCAAGGGCGAGGGGCTCACCGTCGCCGAGGGCGGCGTCAAGTACTTCCAGCACGAAGTCACCTACATCAACGAGTCGGTGCCGCATCTGCTGCTGATCGAGATCACGCTGTGGGTGTCCATCGCGTTCCACAGCATCCTGGGCATCTACTACGCGACGACGGGCAGGGCCAACGTCGCCCGCTACGGCTACCAGGACAACTGGCGGTACACGCTGCAGCGGTGGAGCGGATACATCGGCATCCTGTTCGTCTTCTACCATGTGGCCACGCTGCGGTGGGGGTGGACGTGGCTGGTGCCGGGTGGCACCAAGTGGAGCCACAGCTTCTCGGCCTCGACGCTCGCGGCGGCCATCCAGGGCTCCCCCGAGGGCTGGACGCTGGCGGGCATCGGCGTCGCCGTGCTGTACATGCTGGGCGTAACCATGCTGGTGTTCCATTTCGCCAACGGCATGTGGACCGCCGCCATCACCTGGGGGCTGACGATCTCGGCCAACGCCCAGCGTCGCTGGGGCGTGGCCTGCGCCGGGCTGGGCGCCATGCTCATGCTGGCGGCGTGGTCGTCCCTCTTCGCGGCCATGACCCTCGACTACGGCGAGGCCCACGCCGTCGAGCGGGAGCTGTACGTCGAGGACCACGGCGAGGCGGAGTACGAGGGCTACATCCAGAAGAAGGGCATCCCCAAGCCGGCCGAGAGCGTCCGGCCCGAGGAGCCCGAGGGCGTCTTGACGGCCCTGCGAACGGAGGCAAACTGATGCAGCAGCAACGCGTCATCGTCGTTGGCGGCGGGCTCGCGGGCCTCGCGGCGGTCGTGCGGATCGCCGAGGCGGGCATCCCGGTCGACCTGTTCAGCATGGTGCCCGTCAAGCGGAGCCACAGCGTCTGCGCACAGGGCGGCATCAACGCCTGCAACGAGGTTGCGAGGCAGCAGGGCTATAGCGAGTACCAGCACTTCGACGAGACCATCTACGGCGGCGACTACCTGGCCGACCAGGGCCCCGTGCTCGAGATGGCCAACTTCGCGCCCAAGGTCATCGACCTGCTCGACCGCATGGGCGTGCCCTTCAACCGCACCGGCGAGGGCCAGCGCGACCTTCGGCTTTTCGGCGGCAGCCTGTTCAAGCGGACGCACTTCGCCGGCGCGACCACCGGGCAGCAGCTGCTCTACGCCCTTGACGAGCAGACGCGGCGGCACGAGGCCGCCGGGCTCGTCAAGAAGTACGAGTTCTGGGAGTTCCTCTGGCCGGTCATCGAGGGTGAGGTCCACGGGCTGGAGGGAGACGGCCGCTGCGTGGGCATCGTGGCCCAGGACATGCGGACCATGCAGATCCGGGCCTTCCGCGGGGCGGCGGTCGTCATGGCCACCGGCGGCTGCGGCCTGGTCTTCGGCAAGAGCACCAACAGCGTCATCTGCACCGGCGGCGCCGCCAGTCGCTGCTACCAGGCCGGCGCGTGGTACGGCAACGGCGAGATGATCCAGGTGCACCCCACGGCCATCCCGGGTGCCGACAAGTGCCGCCTCATGAGCGAGAGTGCGCGGGGCGAGGGCGGCCGCGTCTGGGTGCCCCAGAAGAAGGGCGACGATCGCACGCCAGCCGACATTCCCGAGAACGAGCGGTGGTACTTCCTCGAGGAGCGATACCCCAAGTACGGCAATCTCGTGCCCCGCGACATCGCCACCCGCGAGATCTTCGACGTCTGCGTCAACGATGGCATGGGCATCGGCGGGCAGAACCAGGTCTACCTCGACCTGACGCACAAGGACCCCGAGTACCTCACCCGCAAGCTCGGCGGCATCATGGAGATCTACGAGAAGTTCGCCGGCGAGGATCCCCGCCACGCGCCCATGCGCATCTTCCCGGCGGTCCACTACTCGATGGGCGGCGTGTGGACCCAGTTCACCCCGGGCACCTACGAGCCCGAGCAGCCCTGGCACGAGCACAAGCCGGGCATGGCCCCGCCGATCGATAGCGAGGTCGGCCGGGGCATGCGTGTCGGCGCGCCCAACAACATGATGACCAACATCCCGGGGCTGTACGCCTTTGGCGAGGTCAACTTTGCGTTCCACGGCGCGACGCGGCTGGGCGCCAACGCGCTGCTGAGCTGCATCTTCGACGGCCTCTTCTCGGGCCAGAGCGTGGCCAGCTACGTCACGCAGGAGAGCCCGGCCGAGCGGCCCATCGACCAGGTCGACCAGTCGATCTACGACCACGTCGTCCAGCAGGAGCAGGCCAAGGTCGATCGCCTGCTCGATACCGTCGAGGGCGCCGAGCCCGCCGACGACACCAATCCGTACCTCATCGGCCGCGAGATGGGCCAGGAGATGGAGGCGGCCTGCACCGTCGTCAAGACCGATCAGCGCCTGCGGCAGTGCCTCGACAAGCTGGCCGAACTCCGCGAACGCTACGGCCGGGCCCGCCTGCCCGACCCGGCGGCGTGGACCAACCAGTCGCTCAGCTACAGCCGCGCCGTGGGCGACATGCTGATCCTCGCCGAGATGATCGCCAAGTGCAGCCTGCTGCGGGAGGAGAGCCGGGGATCGCACTACAGGCTCGATTTCCCCGATCGCGACGACGAGCGCTTCCTGAAGACCACGGTGGCGGCCTTCGATGCGACCAAGGGCGGCGTCGAGCAGCATTCGGTCGAGTACAGGCCGGTGCAGACCGATCTCGTGAAGCCACGTCCGAGGACCTACGGCAAGGTCGAGAAGGAGCCGGCCGAGCCGGCGGGAGCGGCCTCGCGGGGTGCCGAACCAGTCAGTGCGTAGCCCGCTTGAATCCGAGGAGTTCGCATGATCGCATCGAACCAGGCCGTCCAGGGCCGCACCGTCCGCTTCAAGATCAAGCGGTGCGACGGACCCGGCAAGGCCAGCTACTGGCAGAGCTTCGACGTGCCCATCGAGCCGGGCTCGAACATCATCTCGTGCCTGCAGTGGATCGCCGCCCACCCGACGACCGTGGATGGCGAGAAGACGACGCCGGTCGTCTGGGATTCGGGCTGCCTCGAGGAGGTCTGCGGCGCTTGCACCATGGTCATCAACGGCCGCGTCCGCCAGTCGTGCTCGGCCCTCATCGACGTGATCGCGCCCGGGGACGGCGACGTCGTGACGCTCGAGCCCATGACCAAGTTCCCGGTCATTCGGGACCTGTGGGTCGACCGCGAGCGCGTGTTCCACAACCTCAAGCGGGTCAAGGCCTGGGTGCCCATCGACGGCACGTACAACCTGGGCTCGGGCCCCAAGGAGGCCCCCGAGAAGCAGGGCACCCGCTACGTCCTGTCGACGTGCATGTCCTGCGGCTGCTGCCTGGAGGCCTGCCCGCAATTCAACCTCGAGGAAGACGAGGCCGACTGGGACACCGCCTTCATCGGTGCCCACGCCATCAGCCAGGCGCGGCTCTTCAACGAGCACGAGACCGGCAAGCAGCTCAAGGGCGAGCGTCTCGACGCCCTCATGGGGCCGGGCGGCGTGAGCGACTGCGGCAACGCCCAGAACTGCGTCAAGGTCTGCCCCAAGCACATCCCGCTGACCGAGTCCATCTCCGCCATGGGCCGCTCGGTAACCCTCCACGCGATTGCGTCCTGGTTCCGGCGATAGATCCCCGGCGCGTCCTCCCGGCGAGCGCGTCGCGGCGAAATCACGGATCGCGGAATGCTCCGGTGGCCGCGTGCGTTCGTCGTGTTTCCAGAGGAGGACCATCCATGAGAACCGCTTTGCCCATCTCGGTCGCTGCGATCGCCGCCGCCGGCCTGCTGACGGCCTGCGATCAGCAGGCCGAGGAATCCACCGGCCCCACCACGCCGACCCAGAGTTCTTCCCAGGAGGCCCCCGTGAGCCAGGACGCCCAGACCACATCCGCGACCACGCTGTCCGTCTCGCTCGAAGAGCAGAAGGCCAAGTCCGCCGGCTACCTGCCCGACGACGTCAAGGTCCTGTATGCCGACGGCATCCAAGCGGTCGTCGACTCGGGCGTCGTGGGCCAGGCCAAGAGCGTCGGCGATGAGGCCCCGGGCTTCTCGCTCGCGAATCAGAGCGGCGAGGACGTGACGCTTGCCGGGCTGCTCGGCGAAGGTCCCGTCGTCCTGCTGTGGTACCGTGGCGGCTGGTGCCCCTACTGCAATCTCACCCTGAAGGCCTACCAGGATCGCCTCGACGAGATCAACGAGCTCGGCGCGACGCTCGTGGCGATCACGCCGGAGGTGCCCGATCAGTCGCTGAGCACCGCCGAGAAGAACGAGCTGGGCTTCCAGGTGCTCAGCGATCCGGGCAACGCCGTCGCCCGTGCCTACGGGGTGGTCTTCGAGCTGACCGAGGGCGTGCACGCAAACTACGAGCAGGCCTTCGGCCTGCACGCGCACAACGGCGACGAGTCGGGCGAACTGCCTCTGGCGGCGACCTACGTCATCGACCGCGACGGCGCGATCCGCTGGGCGTTCCTCGATGCCGATTACCGGAACCGCGCCGAGCCGCAGGACGTCGTCGACGCGCTGGGCTCCCTCGGCGGGTGATCGCCCGGCCCGAAGCGGGTAACCAGCCGGGTAACTACGCGGGGATCTGGGCGCCGCCGCACCAGACGGCACAGGCCCGTCCGGCGGCCCGCGATGCCGAGCGCGGCGACCGCGGGCCGCCGCCGGTTCCACCGCCTGCCGATAGACCGCCTGCCAGCGGGCCGGCCGATCGCCGGAGGCGGCGGGAGGCGAGAGCATGGTGGATGTGCGGGACGGACGCTCCTTTCGATCGGTCGGCGAGGGCGGCGTGGGCGGGCTCGCCTGGGCCGTCGGCGTGTGCTCGGTGGTGCTCACGGCGTGGGTGCTCGGGGCGGGCTGGCTGGCCGCCGGCGTGCTCGGGCTGCCCGCGGGCCTGTGGATCATCCTCGGCGTGCTCGGCGGGCGGTGGCTGATCAACGGCCCGCTTCTTGATCAAGGCGTAGAGAGCGTCCGACGGAGCAGCGAGGACCAGCCGCCCCGGATCGGCGTCGTGCTGGCGGGCGCGACCGAGCGGGTCGCCTCCGTCGCCGAACGCGTGCTCGACGCCGCGGCGCCCGACGGCGAGAACACGGGGGGCACGCCGGGCGAGGCCTTCCGCCGGCCGCTGCGCATCGGCGTCGCCGCGGACGCCGATACGCAGCACGCTCTCGAGCGGACCAGCGGGGCGCTGCCGGCCGACTTCGTGCCCGTCCGCGGGCCGCAGACCCTCGACGGGCCCTTCTGGCGGTCAACGGGGCTGGACGGCATCATCGAGCAGGCCGAGCGCGGCGGGCCGCTGCGGCTGCACATCGCCGTCCGGGATGGCAAGCCGGCGGCCTGGCGGGACTGGGCCAGCCCGCTGCCCCGCAGCTATGCGGGCCTGTTCCCGATCCGCTTCGACCCCGAGCGAGTGACGCTCGCCGACGTGCAATGGTCCGCCGATGAGTCGGTCGAATTGGTCCGCGCGACCGCGGAGGTCGCGGCGTTGCTGGGCCGGCACCCCGCGAGGCTCGGCCGGACCGATCGCTGGCGGGGCCGGCCGCCCCTGGCGCTGCTGCTGGGCACGCGGATGGTGTCCGATCCTGCGCTCGATGCCGCGATGGCGAACCTGCTGGCCGTCCTCGAGGCGGCGGGCCCCGAGGCCGCCGGCGCCCCGATGATGCGCGCCCTGGCGAGCTACCTCGCGCTGCCGGCGTGCGGCCTCGAGCCCGGCGCACGGGGTGCGGCCGCCCGGCTCATCGGCCGGCTCGACGCCCCCGAGGGAGAGACGCTGCTGCGGGCGTCCGCCGCCGCGTTCGCCAGCGGGCGGGACGTGCTGGGCTACGACCTGCTGCTCACCGGCCACCAGCACATCGCCCGGGGCGGCTCGCACGACGACGGCGAGACGCTCGAGTTCGCGCTCTCGGACATCGCGTTCAATCGCGAGGGCGGCGAGGTCTTCGGCCGCGTGGCCGCCGGCATCGCCTTCGCCACGGCGCTGGTCGAGCCCGAGCGGGTGCCCTACGTGCTCGACGACCTGCGGGACGAGATCGCCTCGGCGCCCTGGCTGCAGAGCAACCCCGACGAGCAGGAGGGCCTGCTGCGGGTGATCGAGGCGCTCTCGCAGCCCGGCCTACGGGCCGCGGCCTAGCCGCCAAGCTACGCAAGGGTTGGGTTTCGAGATAGCGCTCAGCCCTCGACGTCGATCAGCGTGCCGGTGTCGCCGTCCTCGCGGTGCTTGTTGGGCTGCTGCTCGTGCTGCGGGCGTCGCTGGTCGTCGGTGGCCGTGTCCGTGGCCCGCACGGCCTCGGCGCTGAGCACCACCATGTCGGTCGCCTGCCGCGTGGCCGAGGCCTCGCGGGCGCGGTCGCTGCGGCGTGCGGATTCCTGCACGGTGCGGGCCCGGTCGGAGGCGGCCGCCGTCGAGGCCAGCACCGTCGCCGAATTGGCGGCGGAGAAGCTGCTCATGGTCTGAATATCGGCAACGCCGGCGGCCCGGCTCCATCAATTACCGAAGAAAAACCGATCAGATATCGGCGGCAGCCATCCAGGTTGCAGGCTCCACACAGGCCCGAGGGCATGCCCCGGCCCAGAATCGATCCCGATGCCGCGTGTGCGTCCGCCTAGGCCCGCCGGACTCACTCCGGCGCGGCCGTACGAGGGCGAGTGAGCGGCCGGCGGGCGGCTACGGGGCGCTCCAAGCGGCTCTACACGCCGATGGTGTTGACGCCGCAGTCGACGTAGACGTTCTCGCCGGTGACGCCCGCGCTGAGGTCGCTGGCAAGCCAGACGGCGGTGTTGCCCACGTCGCCGCCCTCGACGTTCCGCTTGAGCGGGGCCCGCTCGAGGTTGTGCTCGGTGATGCGATCGGTGCCACCGACGGCCGACGACGCGAGCGTGCGGAGGTAGCCGCCCGAGATGGTGTTCACGCGGACGCCCGCGCCGCCCAGGTCGGCCGCTAGGTAGCGTGCGGTGGCCTCGAGCGTCGCCTTCGCGACGCCCATGACGTTGTACCCCGGCACGACCTTCTCCGCGCCGTAGTAGCTCATGGCCATCACCGAGCTCGAGCCCGCGGCGGCGAGCGCACCGCGGCATCGCCGCGCCAGGCCCAGCAGCGTATAGGCCGAGATGTCGATGGCCTGCAGGAAGGCCTGCCGCGGCGTCTCGACGAACGCGCCGGGGGAGAGGTACTCGCGGTCGGCGAAGGCGATGGAGTGCACCAGCACGTGCATCGCGTCGTGCCGCTGCTCGAAGGCCGCGACTGCGGCGTCGATGTCCTCGTCGCTGCCCGCGTCCATGGGCGCAACGAGCGGCTCGCCTACGCCGGGCAGCGCCTCGACGGCCCGCTGCGTCCGACGCTGATTCTTCTCGCCCGGCAGGCTGGTGAAGGCGCACGTGGCGCCGTGCTCGAGCAGGGCGCGGGCGATGTGCCACGCGTACGACCGCTCGTTAGCGATGCCGACGATCAGCGCCGTCTTGCCGTCCAGCAGGCCCATGGAACCTCCATCAATCGCTGCGAGCGGTACGCGTCGCGGGGGGGACGCGGGTCGACGCCGCGGCCGCTCGTCGAAGGGCGAGTGTACGCCCCGAGTCGGCCATCCCCGCGGCTCCGTCGCCGTACGATCGCCGATGGCCGAGAAGCCCGCGAATGCGTCGATGAAGGAGGTCTACCAGGAGATCGTGCGGCCCGCGCTGGTCCGCCGGCTGGTGGAACTCTGCCGCGACGAGGATCTCGGTCCCGACGGCGTCGACATCACCTCCTCGGTCATGGTCGACGCCGACGAGCGGTGCGATGCCTGGCTGGTGGCCCGCGAGCCGGGCGTCGTGGCGGGGCTCGAGGTCGTCGGTGCCGTGCTCGACGAATTGGCGCCCGCCACGCTCTTCCGCGAGGTTATGAGCGACGGTACCACGATCGAGGCGGGCACCCGGCTGGGGGCGCTGCTCGGGCCCAAGCGGGAGATCCTGGCGGCCGAGCGGACGCTGCTGAACGTCATCGGGCGGCTGAGCGGCATCGCGACCGAGACCGCCCGCTATGTGCGCGCGGTCGAGGGCACGGCCGCCCGAATTGTTGATACCCGAAAGACCTCGCCCGGCATGCGGGTGCTCGAGAAGTACGCCGTCCGCTGCGGGGGGGGGCACGGCCATCGCCTGGGGCTGCACGACGCGGCGCTCATCAAGGACAACCACCTGGCCGGCCTCTCGGCGGGCGGCCTGGCCGCCGCCGTGGCCGACGCGGCGAGGGTGGCCCGCGAGCGGCACTCGCCGGCCTTCGTCATGGTCGAGGTCGACACGCTCGAGCAGCTCGACGAGGTCCTCACGCTCGATGCCGGCGTGGTGGACATCGTGCTGCTGGACAACATGGATGCCGCCGCGATGCGCGACGCGGTCTCGCGTCGCGACGCCAGCGCCGCGAAGCCCCAGCTCGAGGCCTCGGGCGGCGTCAGCCTGGAGACCGTCGCCGAGATTGCGCGGACCGGCGTCGAGCGGATCGCGGTGGGGGCCATCACCCACCACGCCGATTGGCTCGACGTGGGGCTGGACGTCGCGGGGTGATCGCGAGCGCACGGTGGCGGGAGAGCCTGGCCCGCGCGGTCGATGGCCTGCTCGCCGGCGACGGCCCCTTCGATCGGCTGCACGCCGCGGGCGAGGTCGCGTCGACGCAGGACGAGGCGCGGACGTTCGCGTGCGGGCGGCCCGGGCTCGTCGTCGTGGCCGAGCGGCAGATCGCCGGCCGCGGCCGCCAGCAGCGGGCGTGGCACGACGCTCCCGACGCAAGCCTCGCGATGAGCGTGTGCGTGCCGCCGAGGACGGCCGCCGGGCTGTCCATCGCGGTGGGGCTGGGCGTCCGCAACGGCCTCCAGGAGCTGGTGTCCGGCGTGCCGCTCGGGCTGCGATGGCCCAACGATGTCGTTGAGCGCCCGCGCCGCGATTCCGGGCCGGGCCGCAAGCTCGCCGGCGTGCTGATCGAGGCCGCCGGCGGCGTCGCGATCGTCGGTATCGGGGTCAACGTCGGGCACGCGGGCGGCGACTGGCCGCCGGACCTCGCCGGCGTCGCGGTCTCGCTCCGCCAGCTCGGCGGCGATGCCACGCGGCCCGATGCCGCCGCGGCCGTGCTGCGGGGCATCGCGGCAAGCCTGGCGCTCGGCGAGGACGCGCTCCGCCGCGCCTGGCGGGAGCACGGCACGCTGCTGCACCAGCGCTGCGAGTTCCTCGTCGACGGACGGCCAGTGCGTGGACTCGTCGCGGACATCGATGCGCAGTGGCGATTGGTGCTGGAGCGCGAAGACGGTGCGCGGGCCCGCATCGACGCGGCGCACGCGCACCTGGTCTCGCCGCGCCCCTAGGGCCGCCGGGTGTACTCCGGCGCGGCCGTACCACAGCGAGTGTGCGGCCAGATGGTCGCTACGGAGCGCTCAAAGACGTTCTAGCTCAGGCCGAGCGCTGCGCCGATGTCGGGCGCGAACTTGACGACCACGCCCGCGAACACGACCGCCACCGACGACAGCAGCTTGATGAGGATGTTCAGCGACGGACCGGAGGTGTCCTTGAATGGATCGCCCACGGTGTCGCCGACGACGGTCGCCTTGTGGTCGTCGCTGCCCTTGCCGTAGATGTAGTCCTCGCCGTGGCCGGCCTCGACCATCTCTTCGGCCCGCTTCATCAGGTCGCCTCGGATCTCGGCGGGGATCTTCTCGCGGGCCGATGCATCGTTGATGGCCTGCGTTGCGGTGATGCGGCCGTAGCTCTCCAGGAGCTTCTTGGCGTTGTCCCACGCGCCGCCGGCGTTGGCCATGAAGACGGCGACGGCGAAGCCGGTGATCAGGCCGCCGGCCAGCAGCCCCATCACGCCGCTCACGCCCAGCACCAGGCCCGTGCCCACGGGCACGAGGATGGCGAGCAGGCTGGGCAGCACCATCTCCTTGAGGGCGCCATTGGTGGCGATGGTCACGCACTTGGCGTAATCGGGGAACGTGCCGGCGGGCCCCTCCATCTCGGTGGGCCACTGCTCGGGGTCGTCGATGACCTCCTCGCTCGCGCCCTTGCCGCGCAGGATGGTCCGCATCTCGGCGAACTGCCGGCGGCACTCCTGCATCATGATGTTGGCGGCGCGGCCGACGGCGTCCATCGTCAAGGCGCAGAAAAGGAACGTGAGCATCACGCCGATGAACAGCCCGCCCAGCAGCGTGGGGCTGGTCATCGAGACGTTGTAGAACGTCAGGATGTCCGAGATCGTGATCTGCCCGGTCGCGACGGCGCGGATCTCGACGCGGTGGAAGTGGTCGCCGTGGCTCGTGCGGCCGATGAGCGTCAGGTCGCGGGCGGTCTCGAGATCGCCGTCCCATTGAACGACGAACTCCTGCCCGCGCTCGATCGTCGATAGGAAGCCGCCCGAGCCGAAGTGGCCGCGCTCGGCGATGTCGTCGAACTGGAAGGTATCCAGGATGATCGCCCCGCCCGTGTAGTCGCGGGCCTCGCCGGTCTCGGTGTCGGCCTCGTAGTAATCGATGGAGTAGAGCCCGAAGCGGCGGTTGCCCTCGTACACGGCCGTCGCGCTCGCCGATGGCCCGGCGTCGGCGACCAGGGCGGCCTGCTCCCGTGCGAACTTGGTCGTCTGCTTGTCGACGTGGTACTGGACGACCTGCACGTAGGCGGCCAGCAGCGCGAGCGCCGTCAGCGCCGCCGACCCGATGGCGAAGCCCTTGCCCGTGGCCGCCGTCGTGTTGCCGATGGAATCCAGCAGGTCGGTCCGCTCGCGGACCTCGGGGGGCTGGCCGCTCATCTCGGCGTTGCCGCCGGCATTGTCGGCGATCGGGCCGTAGGCGTCGGTCGCCAGCGTGATGCCGAGCGTCGCCAGCATGCCGACGGCGGCGATGCCCACGCCGTAGAGGCCCATCAGCAGGTTCTCGTTGCCGCCGCTGAAGCCGAAGGCCAGCAGGATGGCCACGACCACGGCGCCGATGCACAGCCAGGTGCTCTTCATGCCCTCGGCGATGCCCGAGATGATGACGGTGGCGGGTCCGGTGATGGCCTGCCGCGCGATCCGCCTCGTGGGCGGGTGCTCGTAGCTCGTGCAGTACTCGGTCCACCAGGCGATGACCAGGCCGCTGATCAGGCCCGAACAGATCGACAGGCCGAACTGCCACCACGCCACGCCGAGGGTGTTGCCGTCCTCGGGGTCGCGGCCGACCAGCAGGTAGGGCACCGCGAAGGCGGCCAGGACGAGGATGGCCGACGCGAGCCACACGCCCGTGTGCAGGCTCTTGAGCAGCTCCTTGAAGCCCGCGTCCTCCTTGGTGCGGACGGCGAAGACGCCGATGATCGATGCCAGGATGCCGACGCCGGCGAGCGCGATGGGCAGCGTGCCGACCTTCATCGCCAGGTCGAAGCCGCCCGGCTCGCCTCGCAGCAGCGTGACGCTGAACGCCGCCGACACGCCCAGGGCGATGGCGGCGATGATGCTCGAGTAGTAGCTCTCGTACAGGTCGGCGCCCATGCCCGCGACGTCGCCGACGTTGTCGCCCACGTTGTCGGCGATGGTCGCCGGGTTGCGGGCGTCGTCCTCGGGGATGCCGGCCTCGACCTTGCCGACGAGGTCGGCGCCCACGTCGGCGGCCTTGGTGAAGATGCCGCCGCCCACGCGGGCGAAGAGCGCCTGCAGCGAGGCGCCCATCTTGAAGGAGATCAGCACCGTGACCATCGCGGTCAGCAGGCTCTCGCGGTTGTCGTCCTCGCCCAGGCTGAACATGCCCAGCTGGTCGCCGAAGCCGATGAAGAAGAAGTACCAGAAGCTCAGGTCGAGGATGGCCAGCCCAACGCACGTCAGGCCCATCACCGCGCCCGAGCGGAAGGCGACGGTGAGGCCACCGTTGAGGCTCGTCTTGCACGCCGTCGCGGTGCGGGCGCTGGCGTTGGTGGCCATCCGCATGCCGAACCAGCCCGCCAGGCCGCTCAGGAAGCCGGCGATGGGCACGCCGACCATCGCCCAGACGGGCTCGAGCTCGGCGTAGACCATCAAGGCCAGCACGAGCACCAGGGCCACGAAGACCAGCCCGACCACCTTGTACTGGCTCTTGAGGTAGGCCATCGCCCCCTCGCGGACGGCCTGGGCGATCCGGACCGTGTCGCCCTCGCCCTCCGACCGCGACATGACGCTCGAACGCAGGTAGGCCGCGGTCACCAGGGCGGCCACGCCCGCGACCGGCGCCACGTAGTAGGGCGGGGGGATGTCGCCGATGGAGGCGAGCGTGACGGGTGCGAACGAATCCACTGGCATCGGCGGCCCCTCCACAAGGCTCAGAGAAAGGGCCGATCATAGATGGCACGGCCGCCGGGGCCGAGCCTTCGCGGGTTTTGTCGCCCCGAATCCGGCCCGGATCCCGCCGCCGGCGGGCCGCGCCGGACGGGATGGACACCTACCCCGCGGCGGTCTGGTCGTCGACCGGCCAGAAGCGGGCGTCCAGGTCCTCGAGCGCGTCGATGATGGCGGCCGACGCGGCCCTCCCGGAGAGGTCCATCGCGTTCGGCCCGCTGAGGATGCTGCTGCGCGCGGTGCTCTGGCTGCCGCTGCCGGCGTGGCTTCCGCCGCGACCGCTCGCATCGCTGCGCCCGGTCTGTGATTCCCGCACGGCCCGGCCGTATCCCGTCGCGATGAGCCGGTCGGTGCCGTGTTCATAGAATCGTACACGGACCTCTACCGCGAGCTGCTCCACGTCGACCTCGCTGCTCGCCGAGCCGCCATGGGCGCCAGAAGACCCCTGGCCTTGGCGGCTCTCGCTGGATTCCTGGAAACTCAGGCTGGTGACCGCGACGCGTGCATAGGCATCGCATCGCTCGGCACCGCCCGGATCATCGACGACGACCACGGGCCGATAGCTGTCCATCCGATCCCCGAACGACTGGCCCACGACGACCGCGAGCACCGCCTCGGCAAGAGCGTTGCGGAGGGCCTCGTCGGCCGAGCCCGACAAGCGTCCGATGCTCACCTGCACCTGCTCCTCGGCGGACTCGATGTACACGTGCAGCGGCTCGAGCCCCGCTCGCTCGTGTGCCGCCGGGGAGATGTCCACCTCGCGCTTCTCGACGTTGCCGGCGAGCGCGATGGTCTCTTCGTCCGCCCCGCTGCTCGAAGAGCCGCTCAACGCCGAGTGCATGGCGCCCATCGCATCGCCGGCAGCCGAGACCACGGCCTCGGTCGCCGACTGGATCGCGGCGCATCCGGCTATGGCCGGGACGCAGATGATCAAGCCGGCACGCACCATCGTCGATCGTCCGCTCATCTCGTCGTGCCCTCGTGGTTTCGCGGGTCCAGAGCGCTGCGCGTCCACGGCAAGTGCATGGACGCCGCACAGCATGCCACGGACGAGGCCGGAGCAGCCGCGGAAAGAACCAGAAGCAACGAAGAAAGAGCAGAATGTGGCTTCGACGACGCCGAGATCGCGAGCCGGCATCACCCGATCTGGGGGTCGCTTTGGCCCGCGAGCCCAACGCGTCGGGTGCGGTCCGAGCGAGTGAGCAAGACGATGGCGGCCGAGGTGCTCGCGGAGCGCGAGGCTCTCGTGGGCAGGCGTGGTCGCCACGCCGCCGACCATGGCGAATACCCCCCACAGGACTCGAACCTGTAACCCGCTGATTAAGAGTCAGCTGCTCTACCAATTGAGCTAGGGAGGCGTCGTTGTCATTGTATCCGCCGGATCGTGGCCCCGGCCAGCCGCCGGAACGAGCGTCCCCTGAACCCGCCCTGCTGCCCCTCGGTGGCCTCTAGGGCCCTCCAGAGGGCCCACGGGCGGCTCGGCGAGACCGGAAACCCGATCGGAAGGCCGTAAAAAAGTCTTGCAAAGCTAGTTAGCGTCAGCTAAGCTGTGCCGGACAGCCGATCCCAAGACATCCCAGGGAGCATGCACATGGCGACGCTTATAAACGCAAGGCGATTCTCGATAAAGGCGACCCTGGCCGCCCTCGTGTGCGTGCCGCTCGCCGTCTCCTCGGGCTGCAGCAACGGCCCCGAGGGGGCCTTCAGCGGCGCGGCGCTGGGCAGCCTGATCGGCTTCGGCCTCGGCTCGCTCACGGGCGATGCCGGCAAGGGCGCCGCCGCGGGCGCTCTGATCGGCGCGGGCGCTGGTGCGACGATCGGCGACCAGAACCGCCGCGCCGATCGCCGCGGCTACTCGACCTCGCGGCACCACGACACCGTGATCGTCTCGCCGCCCCGGACCAAGACGGTGGTGGTCGAGCGGCCGGTGCGGGAGACGGTGGTTATCGAGGAGCCGGTCCGCGAGACCGTGATCATCGAGAAGCCCGTGACCCGGACGATCATCATCGAGAAGGAGTCGCACCGGCACACGCGGCACTATCACCGGTGGTACCGCAAGGGGTGCGACTGGTAGCGGTGCGGCCGGTCCGGCTGCCGCTGGATCCCGCGACGGTGCGGACCAGTATCTTCTTGCTTGTGTGTTCGGTGGTGCTGGTGCCCATCGTGAGCATCGCGGGCAGCGGTGGTGCCGCGGCCTCCGCGACCGCAGACGCATCGCATCCCATGCCGCGAGCGCGCTACGCGCTCGCCTCCGCATCACGCGACGGATGACGCCCCAACCCGACCTCGTCGCGATTCACCGGCTGCGGGCGACGGACGAGGGAGGCGTGCTGGCGATCGGATCGCAGGGAGCTGCGTACCTCGCCGAGTCGCTCCGGCAGACCGCCCACGTCGTGTTTGACCGGTGGCCGCCCGGCGTCGATCGCCGGTCGCTGCGGCCGAACCCGACGTCGCTCGTCCGAGAGACGAAGCTCGACGAGGATCCCGCGTGGGAGTTCGTCGACTGGTCGACGCCGGGTTTTACCTTCGCCTTCCGTGCCGTCGACGACGACGGCGGTTTCCTGTGGTCGCGGCACGTCGACCAGCCGCCGTTGCTCGGCGAGGGCCATGTTGTCTCGCTCGACGGGGATGGCGCCGCACGTGCGTGCGTCGCCTGGGCGTCGACGGTCTACGAGATCGAGGTGCGGCACCCCGAGTAGCGGGAGCCGCAAGGGCGATCGGAGAGGGCGCGGTGGGATTCGAACCCACGATTGGCTTTCGCCAAACGGATTTGCAATCCGCCCCATTAGTCCACTCTGGCACACGCCCGGGGCTGCCCGGCGCGTCATCCGCCGGGTAGGGATTATTGCGGGCTTGCGACAGCGGGGTAGGCGGCGGGGCGAGAGCAGCCCGAAATCGGCCGGTGGCCGCCCTCCTCTAGCGGACGCGGGCGGTGGCGGCCGACGCACGCGGGATCTGGTCCTCATCGATGGGCTGCACGATGGTCTTGACCAGCATCATCTGGCCCATGTCCATCTGTTGCCCGCCGTCGAGGATCTTGA
Source organism: Planctomycetota bacterium (assembly GCA_039819165.1). NCBI lineage: Bacteria > Pseudomonadati > Planctomycetota > Planctomycetota bacterium. The sequence continues at coordinate 282,636 of JBCBSM010000002.1, read as the reverse complement.
TCGAGATCGTGGTGCTCTGCGTCATCGTTGCCTCGGCCGCGAGGCTGCCCAGCGCGACGAACGTCTGCCCGGCACCGGCGCCCGACACCGAATCGAGCGACGCTCGTGCACCCGGAGGCATGCCGTCGATGTCGAGTTCTTGCGGCTCGGCGGAGAACTCGATCGCGGACTCGATCTGGAGCCGGCCATCGTCGAGGGTGCTCACCAGCCGGTGATGGGTGTCGCTCTGCATGGCGATGCCCTTGGCGCCACGGGGCTGGACGACGGTCCACGCGCCGCCGGCGCCGATCGGATCGGCCGGCAGCATGGGGAAGGCCGCCTGCAACGCCTCGGCCAGCTGGACTTCGAGGCCGGGCAGCTGCTGGGGGCTCGATCCCCAGCCCTCCATCCGAGCGTCGGTGATCTGCCCCGTCGTGCTCATGGCGAACGCGAGCGCCGCGCCGCGGAAGGCGGCCAGCTGCTCGCCCATGGCGTTCCGCAGCGCGGGCTCCACGCCCTTTCGGTCGCGCACGCCCGCGTAGGCGATCGTGGCGCGGATGTCGGCACCATCTTCGGAGACCGCGACGGGCTCGATGGCCAGGATGTACTCGAGCGTGGGGTGCGGCCCGCCCGCCTGATCGAAGCCCATGTCCACGTGCGACTCGACCTCCAGGACGATCCGCAGGTGCGCCGTCGCGCCCTGCTCGAAGCGGTAGCGCACGGGCTGCGGATCCTGCCCGGGCTGCAGCACGGAGATCTGGGTCGCGTCGGTCTGGGATGCCTGCGTCGGAGCCTGGCCATGGCTCGCATCCTGGGCGTGCGCGCCGCATGCCAGCGTCCACGCCACCGCGAGGAAGGTCCGGAAAGTCGACATGGGATCGTGCTCCGACGGGGCCGATGAACCGCTCGCTACGTCGCGGCGGGCTCATCGCCTGCATCGGGCTGATCGGGATCGGACTTGTGGTCGCGGGGTCCGGGTGCGTGGGGTCGGGGCTCGTGCTGCACGCGTCCCAGGGCGCTCGGCAGCTCGATGCCGGCCTGCCTGGCCAGCTCGTGCACGGGCGGAAGCGAGCCAATCAAGCCCGCCAGGAAGTCGCTGGTGGCGCCGCCCACGCCGTCCTTGCCCTCGATGGTGCCGCCCGGTCGCCCGCCGCCGCGGCCCGAATCCCACACGGTGATCTTGTCGATCCGCAGGTTCTGGATGGCCTTGACCTGCTGGGCGACCAGCTCGGGCAGCTGCTCGATGAGCAGCAGCGTGGGGGCCACCTGCGGGTTGTCGGCGGCGGCGGCCATCAGCTTGCGGTAGCCCTCGGCCTTGGCCTCGAGCACCTTCTGCACGCCCTCGGCCTCGGCCTGGTAGCGGGCGAGCACCGCGTCGGCCTCGCCCCGCGCCTCGCGGCGCTGCTTCTCGGCCTCCGCCTCGGCGGCGATCTCGATCCGTTGCTTCTCGATCTCCTGGGGCGCCAGCTCCTCCTTGGCGAGGCGGGCGAGCTCCTGCTCGCGCTCGGCCCGCAGGATGGCCTCCTGCGCCTCGGCCTCGGCGACGTCGGCGCGGCGGGTCGATTCGGCGCGTACCTCGGCAAGCTTGGCGTTGTACTCGGCGATCTGCCCCTGGCTGGTGTTCTCGCCCTCGACCGCGCGGGCCTCGGCGTCGGCCACCGCGACGCGCTGCTGCTGCTCGGCCCGCTTGCTGGCGGCGGCCGTCTCGGCGGTCCGCTCGGCGACGGCGATGTCCTGGTCGCGGCGGGCCTCGGCCTCGCCCGACACGGCCTCGGCCTCCTGCTGGCTCACCGCGACGCGCATCTGGCGTTCGGCCGACTTCTCGCCCTCGGTGGCTGCGGCCTGCTCCTGCGCGACGCTCACGGCCTTCTCGCGGTTGGCGATGGCCTCGCCCGTCGCGCCGTCGCGGTCGGCTTGGGCGACCTCGACCTTGGCCTTGTTGATCGCGTCGGCGGCGGCCCGCTGGCCGATGGCGCGGATGTAGCCGCTCTCGTCGGTGATGTCGCGGATGTTCACGTTGATCAGCTCGAGGCCGATCTTGTTGATCTCCTGGGTGACGTTCTCGCGGATCAGGCTCTCGAACTTCTCGCGATCCTTGTTGATCTCCTCGATCGACAGCGTCGCGATCACGAGGCGCAGCTGGCCCAGGATGATGTCCTGCGCCAGCTCGCGGATCGCCTGCGGGGGCTTGCCCAGCAGGTTCTCGGCGGCGGCCTCCATGAGCACCGAATCGGGCGAGACGCGGACGGTGAACGTCGCGGGCACGTTCACGCGGATGTTGTTGAGCGACAGCGCCCCCTCCAGGGGGATGTCGATCACGAGGGGCTCGAGGCTCATATAGGCGTGCTGCTGCACGACCGGCAGCACGATCTTCAGGCCGCCGTTGTAGCACTTGCGGCCGCCGCGGCCGGCCTGGCCCCAGATCACCAGCACGCGGTTGGGCGGGCACCGCTGCACGCGGCTGGCGAGGAACCAGATGACGATGAGCGAGACGAAGAGGGCGATGCCGATCGCCACGAAGAGCAGGACCGCCGACGCGCCGCCGATGCCCCCCGAAGAACTCGCTAGCACGCCCCCGAGCATGGCCCGTCTCCTCCGCGGCTTGCGCCGCTCGCCGCCCCATCAATCGTCGCAGGCTACGCCGGCTCGACCACCAGCGTGTTGTTCTCCCGGTCCACCCGCGCCACCCGCACGCTGGCGTTGGTACGGAGCGACTCGCCGCCGGCCTGCACGGCGTCGAACTCCCGCCGCCGCCCGTCGATGACCAGCGACACGGCGCCGCGGCCCTCGTCGGCGGGCGGCACGACCACCGTGACGCTGCCGGTCAGGCCGATGGCGCCGGCGATCGAGATGTTGCCCGAGCGCTGCATCTTGTAGAGCTGGGCCATGAGCCACGCCGCCAGCCAGCCCACCCCGACGCCCGAGGCGAGCGCGATGAGCGAGGCGACTAGGAAGCTGGCGTCCGCCACGCGGTAGGCGACGATGCCCATCCAGCCCGCGCCCACGAAGAACGCGGCGATGGTCTGCAGGCTGAGCAGGCGGATGTCGCCCGCGCCGCCGACGTCGCCCGCCAGGTCCACGTCCCCGTCGAGGTCCAGATCGCCGCCGAGCTCGCCCAGCACGATCTGGATGACGAACAGGCCGGTCCCGAAGAGCGCCGGCACGCTGAACCATGCTCCACCGTCGGCGAACAGCCAGTCCAGCATGCCGGGTCCTCCCTCGGCGCCTCAGTCCGGGTCGATCGGCCTAGGCGCCGCCCGGGCCCGCGGGTCCGCCCGGTCCGCCAGTATTCGGGCCGTCCGGATCGAACCAGCCGTCCTTGAGCTTGCGGATGTAGGTGTGGTACGCCTTCATCGCCTGGAATCCGAAGATCCACATGATCGGGATGTTGACCACCAGCATGGCGCCGAGGCCCAGCGTGGTCCACATGTCGAGCTGCTGATCGGTCTTGATGAAACCGATCGTCGAGACGGCGATGAGCACGCAGTACACCACGCGGTACACGTTGACCGCCGTCTTGCCGGCGGTATCCGTGCCGAACAGGTAGATGATGCCCTGCTCGCCGTAGTACGACCACGAGATCATGGTCGAGATCGCGAACAGCCACGACGCGACCACGATGAGCAGCCCGCCCATGCTCAGGCCCGCGATGGGGCTCCAGCCGTCGAACGCGCGATCGAAGGCGTGCGCCGTCAACGCCGCGCTCGGATAGTCGTGGTACACCTCGCGGCTCACCAACTCGTAGCGGATGGGCTCGTCGACCAGGTCGTTGCCCTGGTCGTCCGTGCGATAGGTCGCGTTGAGCGTCCCCCACTCGATGAACAGCTCGCTGCGGCGGAGGGGTTCAACCGGTTCCGCGGCCGCGACGTCCGATGTCTCGGGCTCGGACCCGAGTTCGGATTCCGGCTCGGACTCGGGTGGATCGGCATCCTGTTCGCCCGCGGGCGGCTCGGCCTCGCCCAGCCCCAGTTCGTCGAGGATGTCGCCGCCGGTCTCGGCCGCTTCGTCGAGGGCTCCGCCCAGGGCGTCCTGCGCTCCCTCGGCCGCTTCTGCTAGCGCCGCGGCCGCGTCGTCGATCGGATCTCCCCCGGCGTCATCGGTTCCGGGTGCCGACGCCGCGTCACCATCGCCGTCCTCCGAGGGTTCGGTTGCTTGCGGATCGCGGACGGTGCCGTCGATGCGGACGAAGTTCTTGGCCTCCAGGCCTCGGTTGTTGGCGGCGAGCCACTCGCGGTCCTCCTCGATCGGCCGCAGGATCATGAACACGCTGTCGTTGGCGTTCCAGCCCGAGGATCCCTCCGCGACCATCGAGATGCGTCGGGCGTCCTCGGTCTTGAAGGGCAGGTTGCCGTCGCTCTCGAGGGTCCAGCCGGCATCGGACTGCACGACCCGCACGCCGTCCTCGGGCAGGATGGTCTCGCCCTCGCGGTTCCAGGCGTCCGTCGACAGGATGACCAGCGCGGTGACGGTGCAGACGACGATGGTATCGATGAAGGGCTCCAGCCCCGCGACCACGCCCTCGCGGACGGGCTCGTCGCATCGAGCGGCGGAGTGGGCGATGGGGGCCGAGCCCTGGCCGGCCTCGGAGCTGAACAGCGCCCGCTTGACGCCCCACAGCACCGCCATGCCGAACGAGCCGCCCAGGAAGGCGCCGGCGGGGTTCGAGTCGCCGATGCCGAGGCCCTCGCGGATGATGAGCATGACCATCTCGGGGATGACCGTGACGTTCATGCCGAGCACCGTCACGCCGACGGCGAAGTAGAGCACGCACATGAAGGGCACCAGCAGGCCCGCGACGCGGCCGATGCTCTTGATGCCGCCGACGATGACGGCCAGGACGATGATCGCCAGGGCGATGCCGATCGCGAGCGTCTCGGCGTTGAAGTTCTCCTCGACGGGGATCTGGGACACGCCGGGGACGTCGAAGTACTTGGAGGTAACCTCGGCGACGTTCCAGGCCTGGAACATGTTGCCGCCGGTGATGGCCGAGAGGATGAGCGTCAGGCAGAACAGCCCGCCGAAGGTCGCGCCGAGCTTGCCACCGTGCTTCTTGAAGAGGGTGTCGACGACGAACATCGGACCGCCGTGGGGGTTCTCGGGGTCATCGATGTTGCGGTGCAGCATCGACTGGGTGACCTCGGTCATCTTGAGGGACATGCCCAGCACGCCGATGATCCACATCCAGAAGACGGCGCCGGGTCCGCCGATGGCGACCGCCGTCGCCACGCCGCCGATGTTGCCCAGGCCGACGGTGGCCGAGAGCGCCGCGGAGAGCGCCTGGAAGTGGCTGATGGCGCCGGGGTCGCCCTTCTTGTCGAACTTGCCGCGGACCACCGCGACGCCGTGGGTCAGCGCCCGGTACTGGCCGAAGCCCGACCAGACGGTGAAGAGCACGCCGGTGGCCAGGAGCACGTAGACCGTGACATTCGAGAAGAAGATGCCGTTGAGCCAGCCCACGACTTCGTTGATGTCCATGTGCGATCCTTTGGCGTGCGGGGCCGGCGGGCCCAGGAACAAACGGCGAACGGAGGCCTGCGCCCCGGTGCCCAGCATCTTCCCCTATTGCGGCTCGGAATGCAACCGCATCGGCCCGCGGGGCCGCCCGGGGCGTGCAGCATAGTGCATCGGCCCATCCCGGCCGGCCGGCTGCAAGATAGACGCCCCTAGGCCGGGCTGATCCCCCGGTAGAGCTGCTGCACGCGGTCGGCCTGCTGCTTGCGCACCTGGTCGAGCACCAGCCGGGGCACGCGCCACTCCTGCTGCTCGGCGGTCACGTTGGAGCAGTGCTCGGCCAGGCACTGGTAGATGAACTTGAAGGCATCCCGCGGCTGGTGCATCTGGTCGAGGGCGTCGACCACGTCGCGGATCGCGACGTCCTCGGCGAAGAGGTCCACCAGCGCGATGGGCTCGGCGCCGTCGGCGAGGCAGGCCTTCAGCCGGGCGTCGCACAGGTCGTAGAGCATCGCGCCGGTCCAGCTCAGGCGGTCGACGAGGTTCTGCTTATCGAGCCGGGCCTCCTGGAAGAAGGCATTGGATTCCCGGTATAGCGCGTGCCGCAATTCGATCGGCAGCAGCATCTTGACGCCCAGGCCGTCCATCTGCAGGAACTTGTTGCGGAGCATCGGCCAGACCACGGCCCGCATGGCCTCGGGGTTGCCGCTGATCAGCGAGGGTTCGTCCACGCGGTCCACGACCACGAGCACGCCGGTGAACCCGAAGGGCGCCAGGATTCGGCGGAGGCGCTCGGTCATCGCGTAGCGGGCGTCCTCGGAGTCGGTGAGGGGCAGTGACTGGCCATCGACCACCACCGGCTCGAGCTGCTCGAGCGAGGCGCCGTAGGAGCGATCGGTGCGAACGCTGACGCGGATCTGGCGGCGGAGCCTGCGGCCCATCCGACGCATCGAGGCCGGATCGATCAGCAGCCGCTTGGCGGCGACGCCGAGCCAGGCGATGAGCAGCACTCCGCTGAACGCGAGCCAGCCCTCCATGGGGATCGCCGACGACGCGAACAGCCCGAGCAGCGGCAGCAGCGGCAGCACCCATCCCGCGTACACCAGCAGGTCGAGCACACGCCGCCCGCCGCCCCGCGGCAGGCCCAGCAGCGTTCGGAGCCGCCCGGTCCGCAGGTCGGCCGACTCGGGCCGGTCGTACACGGTCTGCAGCAGCAGCAGGTCCCGCCGCGTGGACGCATCGAGCTTCCGCAGCCCGCGCTTGCCGCCGGGTGAGAGCTCCAGGGCGTCGGGCCCGCCGGTCTGCAGCACGCCGTCGACCAGCCGGGGCACGACCCACAGCAGCATCGCGTCGATGTGGTCGACCAGCCGGAAGAGCCGCAGCGATTCGAGCGGGTCGGCCTTGCCGCTGCGGGCGTGGAAGCGATCGATCACGCCGTTGAGATCGTCGTAGGGGATCAGCAGGATGCGATCGTCGGGGCGGTCCTTGTTGCGTTCGCGGAGCTGGGCCTCGATCTGCAGCCGCAACGCGGTCTTGCCGCTGCCCTTCTCGCCGAAGACGATGGATGTCGAGGGCCGCGTGAGCTCGCCGAGGATCTTCTCGAAGTCGGAGTGGCGTGCGCCGGCGGGGGTGCGGCCGTTGACGCCGGGATGCAGCGCGAGCCTGGCGAGCACTGAGTCGTGCCGTGCCTCCTCGCCGCGAAAGGGATTCTCCGAGATCTTCCAGTGCTCGAAGAACTGGCCGAGGTTCATGCCGGACTCCCGCGGCGACGGTGCCGGCGGAGCCTAGCGGGAGCCGGGATGGCGATCCACGCGGCGATTCGTGTCGCTAATGGTCGACCCGCTTGCCGAGCAGCGGTGCGATGCGGTCCACGAGGCGGTTGAGCGTCTGGCGGTCGCTCGCCTCGCCGTTGAAGCGGAGCAGCGGCTCGGTGTTGCTCTTGCGGACGTTGATCCACCAGCCGTCCTCGTCGAAGCAATCGATGGTGACGCCGTCGAGGTTGTCGACGATGGCGGTCTCGCCGGCGATCTCTTCCTCTAGGTTGGCCAGCGCCTCGTCGGGCTCCTCGTTCTGGAAGTTGATCTCGCCCGACTGGGTGTACCGCGCGATCGGCTTGATGAGCTGCGAGAGGCTCTGGCGGCCCCGCAGCAGCAGCCCGAGCACGGTGGCCATCGCGATGGCGCCCGAGTCCGCGTTGTAGTTCTCGCTGAAGTAGAAGTGGCCCGAGAGCTCGCCGCCGAAGGCCGCCTTGTGCTCGGCCATCGCCTGCTTCATGAAGACGTGGCCCACGCGGCTGCGGACGGGCGTGCCGCCGGCGGCCTTCACGTCCTCGAGCACCGCCTTGCTCGATCGCAGGTCGTACACGATGGCGGCCCCGGGATTGCGGGCCAGTGCGTCCTTGGCGAGCAGCGCCGTCAGGTGGTCGCAGCCCACGATCTGGCCCTCGTCGTCGACCACCATGCAGCGGTCGGCGTCGCCGTCGTAGCAGAAGCCCACGTCGGCCTTGTGCTCGACGACGGCTTCCTGGGTCATCCGCATGTTGGACCGCACGAGCGGGTTGGGCGGATGCACGAACTCGCCGCTCGCGTTGTCGAAGTTCAGCTCGACGATCTCGATGCCGTCGCCGGCGTCGGCCAGCAGCTGCCCCTTGGGCCCGAACACCTGCGGGCACATCGTGCCGGCCATCGCATTGCTGGCGTCGACCACGACCCGCAGCGACCGCTTGCTCTTGCCGTCCAGCCGCATGCAGTGCCGCACGTGCTTGCCGTAGGGCCCCCACAGGTCTCGCTGCTCGACGCGGCCGGTGGGCGGATCGATGGTCCTGGGGTCGGCCATCGCGGCGTGCTTGCGGATGTCGGCCAGGCCCGTTTGCTCGCCGATGGGCTTGGCGCCCGGGCCGGCGATCTTGAAGCCGTTCCACTCCGGCGGGTTGTGGCTGGCGGTGACCATGATGCCGCCCGCGCAGCCCAGGTGGTTGACCGCGAAGTAGATCATCGGCGTGTCGACTAGGCCCAGGTCGATGACGCTGGCGCCCGAGCGGGTCAGCCCGTCGATGAGTTCCTCGGTGAGCTTGGGGCCGCTCTGCCGCATGTCGCGGCCGACGACGACTGTCCGCATCATCGGGGTCGTTTCGCCCGCGGCGGCGGCGATCTCGAGCAGGTGCCGCCCGGAGCCCACGCCGATCTGCCAGGCCATCCGATCGGTCAGCAGGTCGGGGTAGGTACCCCGGATGTCGTACGCCTTGAAAACCCGTCCGAGCATCGAAACTCCCGAAACAAGACACGCTCGCGCGAAACGGCGAGCTTAGGCGCGCCATCGCTTCGAGGCTAGTTTGAACGGGTTTTGATAAGGTCCTTCGTCGGGCTCGAGGCTGGTCGCGTCAGCCGCAGCCGACGTCGAAGAGGTTCTGGAACTCCAAGAAGTCGAAGATCGTGAGCTCTCCGTCGCCATCGAAGTCGGCGGCCAGGTCGCCCGAGTCGAACAAGTTCTGGAACCCGAGGAAGTCGAAGATCGTCAACTCGCCATCGCCGTCGATGTCGGGCAGGCATGGATCCGAATCGACGATCTCGAGATCGATGGAGATCGAGGTATCGGCGACGCCGAAGATAAAGGTGTCGATGTTCATGCGATAGCTGATGCCCTCGGTCAGCAGCACGTCGACGCTGCCCTGCCTCGGGCTCGACCCCGAATCGACGAAGAGCAGGCTGGCCCCGTCCACCTCGTCGATGAATATGAAGCCGCTGATCAGGCCGCTGGCGGGATCGTCGGCGAAGTCCCAGCTCACGCGGAGCGTGGCGTCCTCGCTGACCGTGAAGTAGCCGCCCATGTAGCCGTAGGCGTATGCGCCGCCCAGGTAGGCCGCCGTCGTCGTCGTGCTGCTCGCACCTGCCGCGGTGGGCTCCCAGAATGTGCGGCCTTGCCAGCCCGAGGGCGTCTCGGCCTCGTGCACCGAGAACGCTTCGGCCGGCGTGTAGGCGTAGCCGTATGAGTACTGGTACGACGCTCCATCCGTGGCGCTCACGCCGAAGTAGGAGATGAACGTCCCCGGGCCGCCGTAGGGCTCGGGCACGAATTCCTGGGCGTTCGCGACCTCGGCGCTGAGCCCTGCGGCCAGCAGGGCGCCGCCGAACAAGCACGTCCTGGTGTTTTGCATCTCTTCGGTCTCCCCTACTCCAGAGGTCGTGAGCCATGGTGCGGACCCACGCGGGCCGCCAGCCATCGGCACCCTAATCGATACTGGGTGGCAATGCAAGATCGATGGTGCGCGGGTGGTATCGGACGTGGCCGCCTGGGCTCTCTGGATTCCGCGGTCACCCGCGGGCGTCGTATGGCTCGAAGGCGATGTCCTCGATCCGGTCGGCGTAGTTGGCGTGCCGGCCCGAGCTGGACGTGTACAGCGGTCGATTCACCTGGTCGTAGCTCAGCGTCCGCACCGTCCGCCGGCTCTCGTAGAAGCGATTGCACGCCTCGTCCCAGGGCAGGCCCAGGAACTCGATGATCCGCGGGAACTCGCGGGCGGGGTCGGCCACGAGCCGCTCGTAGTGCACGTCCAGGATGGGCACATCGAGCGTCGCCCGCCAGTGCTCCATCATGCGACGGGACTGGCTCCAGGCGTGGCTCGCCCACTCGGGCCGGGTGGTCCAGGCGTGCAGCCGGTTGTTGAAGCCGCCCATGAAGCAGCTGATCGCCACGTCCCGCGGGTCGCGTATGGCGTGGATGATCCTGGTCCTCGGGAAGAGCCGAGCGAGCAGGCCGACCAGCTTGTTGTTGCCCAGCGCCTTGTTGGCGATGCGCTCTGCGCCCGGCGGCGCGAGGGCCTCGATCTGCTTCACGTAGTCCTTCGCGACGCGCGTCCACCGCCGCGCGTCGTAGCGGCCGAATCGCTTGCCAGGCGGCGCGTCGGGGTCCCAGGCCGCGCTCAGCTGCATCGCGAATTGCTCGATGGCGTTCAGCTCGCCGACGCCCGCCGCCAGCGGGTGGGCATCGATGATCTGGTCGATCAGGCTCGTGCCCGATCGCGGCATGCCCGCCACGAACACCGGCACCTCGCTCTCGCAGGACGACAGCGGGAATTCGGCCATTCGCTCGGCCGACCAGTTCTCGACGAGCGCGTCGACCTGCTCCGCGTACAGCCGCGGGTCGAACTCGATGCGATCGATCGCGTTGGCGGCCTCGGCGGCGTCGAACGCGAGGTCGTAGCGCTTGGCGCGGTCGGCGGCCTTGGCCTTGAGGTGCAGCTGGGCCCGCCGCAGCTCGTCGGGCAACGCGGCGTCGGCCAGCGTGTCGTCGATGAGATCGATGGCCTCGTCGTGCCGCTTGGTCTGCACCAGCAGCTTGGACCACTCGATCCGCACGGGCGGGGGCAGCGGCTCGCCGCGGGACAGCAGGTCCTCGACCATTGGCGCAAGCACGGCCTCGGCCTCATCGAATCGGCCGGCTTCCTCGAGCGTGCCCGCCCGCAGCACCGCCGCGCTCGGGTGGCCGAGATGCGCCAATTCATCGCACGCCGCAAGTGCGGCCTCGGTCATGCCCGCGGCGCGGGCGTTGCGGGCAAGCAGCGCGACGGCCTCGGGGTGCCGGTAGATCTCCAGCGACCGCTGCGCCCGGTCGACGGCCTCTGCGTGGCGGTGCCGCCGCTCGAGCACGGCCGCCTCCAGGAACAACGCTTCGGGGTCGGTCCGTCGCCGCGGACCGAGCTGCGCGAGCGCCGCCTCGGCCTCGGTCGCGTGGCCGTCGGCCAGCATCCCACGCGCGGTGGCGATGATGCGATCCCGGGCCTTGGGCCGGCGGTCGGGTCGCGGTGACGTCGGGCGGGGCATCGCGGGTTGTATGCGGTCCGTGGCCGGTCGGTCAGCCGCCGGCCGACGCGTCGATGGCGGTCTCGAGGTCGGCCCAGATATCCTCGGCGTGCTCGCAGCCGATGCTCAGCCGGAGCAGGCCCTGCGGCAGGTGCTCCTGCCCCTCGTTGGCCGCCCGCCGCTCGATGGTCGACTCCACGCCGCCGAAGCTCGTAGCGTGGTGCACGACGCGGAGTGCGGCGCACAGCCTGTCGGCGTGTTCGGCGGTCTCGACCTCGAAGCTGATCACGGCGCCGAAGCCCCGCATGAACCGCGACGCGACGGTGTGGCTTGGCGATGTTGCCAGCCCCGGGTAGCGGACCCGCGCCACGCCAGCATGGGCCTCCAGCCGCTCAGCGATCACCGCGGCGCTGCGCTGGCAGGCGGCGAGCCGTACCGCGAGCGTCCGCAGCCCGCGGACGGCCAGGAAGGCCTCGAGCGCGCCGGGCGTGCCGCCCCCGAGCGTGCGTGCGCGCCGGAGCTGCGCTACGAGGTCGGCGTCTCGTGCGACCGCTACGCCGGCCAGCAGGTCCGAATGCCCGCCCATGAACTTGGTGGCCGCGTGCATCACCACGTCGGCGCCAAGGTCCAGCGGCCGCTGGTTCAGCGGCGTCGCGAGCGTGTTGTCCACGACGAGAAGCGAGCCGGGTTTCCGCGGCGCCGCCCCGAGCGTGGGCAGGTCGGCCACGTCCAGCAGCGGGTTGGTGGGCGACTCCAGCCAGGTGACGTCTGCATGGGCCATCGCGGCCGTCCACGCCGCCGTGTCCGCCACGTCCAGCCGGGTGCACGACCAGCCCCGGTGGGCGACGCCGTCGTCGACCAGCCCGGCGACGCCCTGGTAGCAGTCGGTCGGCAGCAGGATGCGAGCGCCGTCCCGTTGCGTCCGCAGCACGGCGGCCGCGGCGGCCATGCCCGAGGCGAAGCCCACCGCCTCGCCACCCTCCAGTCCGCCGACGATCGCCTCGAGCGCCTCCCACCCCGGCGTCGAATCCGAACGGCTGTACGATCGGTCCGCGCCGAGCAGGAAGTTCGACGCCGGCGTGATGGGGATGTTCAGCGGTGCACCGGCGTGCTCGGCGCGACCCGCTAGCACGACCCAGGTCTCGGGGGAAACGTCGGCGTCCATCGGCGGACTCTATGGCCGACGGGCGGAGCATCCGCTAGAGCTCGCGATCCCGGCGTTGCTCTGCGCGAATCCAGTCCTGCGCCGCCTTGCCCCATTGCGTCCCCGGCACCGCGCCGATGACGCGGTTGTAGTAGTCGCGGGCGAATGATCGGTTGCCGAGCAACTCGTAGCCCTGCGCCGCCGCGAGCAGCATCGGGCCCTTGAGGCTGGCGGGCTGCTTGGCCCAGTCCTCCGGATCGTCGTGCAGGCGCAGCAGTCCGTTGCTGACGTCGTGGACGCCGCGTCGTGCATAATCGGCGGCGATGTCGGGGTCGGGGTACTGCTGCGCGACATTGATCAGGACCGACCCCCGGATGAGCATCACGCCAGGGTTCATCTCCTCGGCCTGCTTGGCGGCCTCCATGTCGGCCATCCCGGCACCGAGGAGATCGAGCGCCGCGTTCAGGTCGCCCTGCTGGTAGGCTTGGCCCGCCTCGAGCACCCTGAGCGCACCCCGCCACGCCCGGGCCTCCGCGTTCGTTGCGTCCGCGGCCATCGCCCGTTCGCACGTCGCGATAGCCGATGCGAGCGACGCCGCGTCGCCCCCCGCTGCCTTGCGGTAATCGCCGAGCACCAGCCGGTCGAAGCCCCGGAAGCCGTGCGTGCCCTCGGGCAGGTGGATGTACCCAGGATCGGGAGCCGCCACGGCCGCGGGCTGCGCCTGGGGTTGGTCTTGGTCCTGGGTCGCCGCGGCGGGCGGGGTAACGTTGGCGGACAGGGCTAGCGCGGCGGCGGCCAGCGCGGTCGTGGCGGTTACAAGCATCGTCATTCTCCCTCGTGCTGGAGTCCCTTGCCGCGCTTTATAGGCTTCCCTGGCGCGGGCTTTCGCTCCGCCGGGGCCGTCTAGCGTTCACCATGCGGAGGCGGCCGGGCGGCATCATCCACACCTACCAGGGCTACGACCCCGTCCGCTTCCCCTCGCCCACGCAGCCCCCCGCCGACGTCGCCTCGGCGGCCTTCGAGCACATGCTCCGCTTCGGCGAGACCCGCTCGCTGACGCCCGAGGAGCTGGCCGACGCCGTCGAGATCGATCCCGAGCAGATCGCCGGGCTGGGCCCGAGCCTCGACTCGCTCATCGCCATGCTCGAGGAGCGCAAGCGGAAGATCCTCCAGACCTACGAGACCGGCCACGCGCTCGCGCTGTCGTCGGGCGACTACGCGGGCGCGGTCCAGGCCGCCGACCCACCGGAGCAGTTCGCCAAGTTCTTCCGCCGCGCCAGCCGCAGCGAGCAGCTCCGCGAGATGGAGGCGCTCTACATGCACGTGCCCGATCGCGATCCGTTCTCGGATCGCGTCATGCGGGCGCTCGCGGCGCTCGAGCGGAAGTACGCCATCGAGAAGCTCGACGCCAAGCGGCCGTTCACGGGCCGCCAGAAGATGGACGTGGACGAGGCCATCGCCATCGGCGAGGAGCTCGACGCGATCGACGAGCTGCTCGAGCAGCTCCGCGAGGCGCGGAAGAACGCCAAGGTCGCCATCATCGATCTGGAGGCGCTGTCCCGCTTCGCCGACGAGGCCGACGTGCAGCGGCTCCAGGATCTGGCCGACCAGGTGCGGGAGATGGTCGAGCAGCTTGCGCAGCAGCAGGGCGTCGACCAGTCGGCCGACGGCTATCGCCTGTCGCCCAAGGCCTACAAGCTCTTCCAGGGCAAGCTGCTGGAGGTGATCTTCGGCGAGCTGGAGGCCGCCCGCTCGGGCCGCCACCGCGGGCCGGTGGTGGGGGACGGCCCGGTCGAGACGCCCCGCACGCGAGCCTTCGAGTTCGGTGATTCGGCCGCCCACCTCGATGCGCCCGGCAGCGTGCTCAACGCCTTCGCACGCGCCGACTTCGATCGCGGCACCGGCAAGCCGCGGCTGCGCACGACCGATCTCGAGGTGCACGAGACCCGCAACAACCCGAAATGCGCCACCGTCGTCATCATGGACATGTCGGGCTCCATGCGGTACGGCGGCCAGTACGTGCACGCCAAGCGGATGGCGCTCGCCCTCGACGGCCTGATCCGCAGCGAGTATCCGGGCGACGTGCTCCGCTTCATCGAGATGTACACCTTCGCCAAGCTCCGCACGATCGCCGAGCTGCCCGAGATCATGCCCAAGCCCGTGACCATCCGCAGCCCGGTCGTGCGGCTGAGCGCGGACATGAGCGATCCGGACATCACCGAGTGGCAGGTGCCGCCGCACTTCACCAACATCCAGCACGCCCTGAGCCTGGCGCGGCGGATCCTGGCGGCGCAGGACACGCCCAACCGCCAGATCGTCCTGCTGACCGATGGCCTGCCCACGGCCCACTTCGAGGGCAGCACGCTGTACCTGCTCTACCCCGCGGCCTCCCGAACCGAGCACGCAACCATGCGCGAGGCCGAGGCCTGCCGCCGCGAGAACATCGTCATCAACACCTTCCTGCTGCCCAACTGGAGCCAGACCGAAGAGGACGTCCGATTCGCGCATCGCATGGCCGAGAACACCGGTGGCCGCGTCCTCTTCACCGGCGGCAGCGACGTCGACCGCTTCGTGCTGTGGGACTACGTCAGCCGCAGGCGGAGCATCATCGGCTAGGGCCAGAGGACGGGCGTGCCGGGCAAGGCGGGCGATACCAAGACCTGCGTCGCGTGCGGCCGCTCCATCGAGTGGCGCAAGAAGTGGGAGCGCAACTGGGAGGACGTCCGCTACTGCTCGGACCGGTGCCGCAGGGCCAAGCCGGATTCGACGGACCGCGCGCTCGAGGCGGCCATCCTCGAGTTGCTCGGCGCCCGGGCGAAGGATGCGAGCATCTGCCCGTCCGAGGCCGCCCGCGCCGTGGATGCGGAGGGCTGGCGTGACTTGATGGAGCGGGCGAGGGCGGCGGCGCGGCGCCTCGTTGCGAGGGGCGCCCTCGAGATCACGCAAGAAGGCCGCGTCGTGGACCCCTCCACGGCACGCGGTCCCATCCGGCTGCGTCGCGGACCAGGCTGGCCCGGATTGACTACTCCAGGATGATGATCTCCACGCGGCGGCTCTGCGCCTTGCTGCCCTTGGGCTTGGCCGGCCCGTAGCTGGCCGAGTGGACGCGGTCGTTGTCGATGCCCTTGCTGACGAGGTAGCCCTCGACGGCCATCGCCCGCTCGGCGGCGAGCCGCTCGTTGGTCTTCCAGTCGCTCTTGCGGATCGGGTCGCCGTCGGTGTGCCCCGCGACGCGGATCTCGCGGCCCGAGTACCGCTGCTGGATCACGCGGGCGACCTGGTCGAGCACCGCCCGGGCGTCCTTGCGGATCTCGATCGAGCCCGAGGCGAAGAGCACCGAGCCGGCGATGTCGACCACGACCTCGCCCGGCCGGCGGCTCACGCCCGCGCCGTCCACGCCCTCGAAGCCGGTGTCGCTTCCGCTGCCGGCCAGCTGGCTGGCCAGCGAGCGGTTCTGCTCGTCGAGTGCGGCGTAGCGGCCCTCCGCGTCCAGCAGGGCCTGCTGCAGGCCCTCCTTCTCGCGGCGGAGTTCCTGGTTCTCGAGCACCAGGGCATCGTCGGGGTTGGCGCCGCCGCCCGCGCATCCAACGCCGGCCAATGCGGTCAGCACGGCCACGCCGCAGGCAAGGGCGCGGCGGGCGGCACGATTCGGGAGCGAGACGTTTGGCATGGTCGGATCCTCCGGTATCTGCGCAATGCCAGATGCCGGAGAGATATCGGCAGAATCCGCCGGCCGCGTTGATCCTGCGCATAAGCCCGATCAAAAACCGTCTCGACCACCCTGCTCAGGGAAGGTCGATGCCCCGGCCCGTGATGAGCGTGAGGCCGTGCTCGATCGCCGGCTTGCCCAGAAGCACCAGCACGGTGGCGATCGCCAGGGCCGGGCCGAAGGGCATCGCGCGGGCCACGCTGCGGCTCAGGGCGAGGGTGTAGATCGTCAGCAGGATGCCGACGAGGGACGCCAGGAAGAACGCTAGCGTCGCGTCGATCCAGCCCAGGCAGGCGCCGACGGCGGCCATCAGATGCACGTCGCCCAGGCCCATCGCCTCCTTGCCGAAGCCCAGCGACCCGCCGATGCGGATGGCCCAGACCACGCCGCCGCCGACGAGGTAGCCCAGCAGGGCGCCGCCCAGCACGTCGAGCCACAGCGGGATGAGGCCCTCCGCCCGGCCGGCCAGCACGTAGCCCAGCCACGCGAGGGCGACCGGTGGCGCGAGAAAGGCCAGCTCCTTGACCATCTCGCGGCGGGCGTGCGGGTAGGCGGTCCAGACCTCGGCGTCCGTGGGCTGATCGGCCTTTGGCGGCGCCGGGGTGAGCAGCCGCAGCGGGACGCCCGCCACGACCGGGCCGGCGGCGGTTCCGATGATCACGCCAACGCCCGGTGCGGTACCGAGCGCGCCGGCGACGATCCCGCCCGCGACGGCGCACGCCAGAGTGCTCGCAACGATGACCAGCGGCGTGCGCATCCAGCCGCGCCCAGGCTTCCACTGGCCGGTCTCACTGGCGTCGCCGTTTTCGGCCGCGTTGGAGTCCGAGGCCCCCAGCCCGAGTTCCTCGCGGTGCTGCGCCTCCCAGGACTCGGCGTCGGCGAAGCTGCGACGGATGAGTCCGAGCTTGAGGAGCACGAGCGACACCCCGATGCCCAGCACGCCGCCCGCGCCGAGCCCCAGCCCCGTCCAGCCGTAGGTGGGGATGGACCAGCGTGCGCCATCGGCGACGCGTGCGAGCTCCTCGTCCTGGAGGCTCATGTAGCCCGCATACGCGGTGTGCCCCGCGATGCCCACCAGCGTGGCGAACCACGGCAGCACCAGCGGGATCATCGTGGTCTTCAGGTCCGTCAGCGTCATGGCGAAGAGCGTGCCCAGCAGCAGCAGCAGCACGAAGAACAGCGGCGCGGACTGCATCGGCACGCCGTTGAAGCGATCGACGAGCGTCCACTCGGGACGGATCGCGCCCAGGTCCAGCCCCAGCACCTCGAAGCCCGGCGTGGTGCCGCGGTTCTCGGGGATCATGTACCACAACACGTAGAAGCCGGCGAACAGGCACGCGACAGCCAGCTCGATCAGCGGGTACTCTGGCGAGATGGGCGTTCGGCAGTAGCGGCATCGTCCACGGAGGAAGAGCCAGCCGACGATCGGGATGTTGTCCTTCCAGCGGAGCTTGGTCTCGCAATAGGGGCACCGCGACGCGGGCGTCACCACGCCGATGCCGCGGGGCAGCCGGTACGCCAGGACGTTGATCAACGAGCCCACGCACCCGCCCACGGCGAACACGAAGCAGAGCCACGCCAGGCGGGGCAGCAGGATGTAGAACTCGTGGGGCATGTGGGGGTGGCGGGCAACTCCGGGGGTGCTATCGGCCGATGCCGCCTCGGGCGTCAATCGACCACATCGCTCGGCTCCGCGGCGTCGTCGGCCTCCAGCCGGCTGGTGACGTCCTCGATCCGTTGCTCGGCCTTCTCGATGAGCGAGCGGCACCGCTTGAGCAGCCGCATGCCCTTCTCGTAGTCTCCGATGGATCGCTCGAGCCCCGCCTCGCCGGTCTCGATCCGCTCGATGATGGCCTCGACCTCGGCCATCGCGTCCTCGAAGCTCGGGCCGTCCTCGGGCGGCGTGGCATCCTGCTGCGCCTTGGCCATTAGTGTTCGTCCTGCTCGAAGAGCCCGGGCTGGTCGTCGCGCGGCCGGCGGCTCGTCCGCGCCGCGGCCGGCTTCGCGGGCGGGGGCGGTTGCCGCCCCGGCACGGTAGAGCGCACCTCGCCGTCGTGCAGCGTGGTCACCAGCGTGTCGCCCGCCCGCACGTCGCCCGTGCCGCGGACGAGCCGTCCGTCGGCCAGGGTCGTGTACGAGAAGCCCCGGGCGAGGACCGCCCGCGGACCAACGGCCCGCAGCCGCTGCCGGCGGGCATCGAGCCGCTCGGCCTCCCGCCGCACGCGGCCGGCCATGGCCGCCGCCAGTCGAGCACGCGCGTCGTCGAGCCGCTGCTCCCGCCGCGCCAGCTCCGCCGCGGGCCGCCGGCGCTCGAGCCGCGACGCCGCGCGGTCGATCCCCGCGCGGGCCGACCGCAGCCGATCTCGCACCGCACGACGCAGATCGTCGGCGGCCCGTCGCCGCCGCTCGTCTGCATGGGCGACCAGCGACCGCGGCTGCGCGATGGTCCGCCGCCGTCCGAGCCGCTCGATCGACGCCCGGGCGTCGGCCAGTCTCCGTGCCGCGGCGCCGCGGAGCCGCGCGCCGGCGAGGTCGATCTGCTCGGCCAGCGCGGCGGCGTCGGGCGTCAGCCGCATGGCCGCCTGCGTGGGCGTCGAGGCTCGCACGTCGGCGACGAGCTCGGCGATGGTGGTGTCGGTCTCGTGGCCGATCGCCGCGACCACCGGCACCGGGCATTTCAGGATGGCCTCGGCCAGATCGCGGTCGTTGAACGCCCAGAGGTCCTCGGCCGATCCGCCGCCCCGCGTGATGAGCACCGCGTCGACGCCGAGCTCTCGGTGGCGGCGCGACATCGCCACGAGCTTCCGCCGCAGCTCGCCGGCGGCGGCCTCGCCCTGCACGCGGGAGTCGATCAG
This sequence comes from Planctomycetota bacterium, assembly GCA_039819165.1. Classification (NCBI taxonomy): domain Bacteria; kingdom Pseudomonadati; phylum Planctomycetota; species Planctomycetota bacterium. The sequence goes on along the minus strand of JBCBSM010000002.1, from coordinate 263,700 downwards.
CAGCAGCTCGACCGACGGGCATCGCCGCCGCATCGTATCGATGACGTCCTGCAGCGCGGCGCCGCTGCGGCTGGTGAGCACGGCGATGCGCCGCGGGAACGCCGGCACGGGGCGCTTGCGGGCGTCATCGAACCAGCCTCGGCCGCGGAGCTCATCGCACAGTGCGCGGAATGCCGCATCCAGCGCGCCCTCGCCGACGAGCCGCACGCTCCTGGCGATGAGCGAGAGCTTGCCCTGCTTCGCGTAGAACTCGATGCCGCCCGAGACGACGACCTCCAGCCCGTCGCGGAGCCGTAGCTGGTGCTTGCGGGCGATGCTGGCGAAGACGACGCACGACACGACGGCGTCACCGTCCTTGAGATCGAAGTACAGGTGCGTCCGCTCGCGCAGGCCGCTCACCTCGCCCAGCACGCGGACGGGTGCGGGCACCCCGCGCTTCAGCGCCGCATCGACGAGTGCCGCCAGCTCGCGGACGCGGACCACGCCGTCGCTCTCGCGCACGGTGTCCCCAGCATCGGTGGCGGACTTCGCGGCCATCCTTGCGGGATCAAAGAGCGGGCGTGGCATGCTCTCGCATTATCGCATTGCTGCGCCGCGTGAGCGACGCATCGGTGCATCGCTCTACGTGCTTGGGCAACGAAGGCAAAAAAGGGGACCCCGCAAAGTCGCGGGGCCCCCGGGCAAAGAAGGAGAACATCGGTGATACGAAGGATCTACTCGGTGGTGTTTCCGGCGCGGGCGATCGTGGTTTTCCGATCCGCGTCGTCCGCCGGCTTCGTCTCCGTGTCCGCTCGTGCCTCGTTGAACTGGATCTTCTGAACTGCGGGTGCCCGCTCTGCATCCTGCGACTCGGTCGCACTCTGATCCGCTGCGTTCTTCCTCGCTTGCACCCGTTCCTCGTGCATCCTAGCGATCATGGCTCGAAGCACCGAGTGCTCTCGATCCGGAAGCCGCACACGATAGCCACCCGAGCCGCTGCTTCCAGCCGGCATGCGGATGGTCGCGCGGGGTTGGGGCAATTCCGAGGTCGCGGTCTCGGCGCTGCCGCCGAAGCTCCGCACGCCGCCGACGTATCCGTTGTCGCGCAGCCACGCCTGCCGCGCCTCCTCGAGGCGGTCGGCGGTGAAGCGGAAGTTGCGCAAGAACGGGTTGGTCACGCGGCTGTAGTTGCGGATGTCGCCCTGCGTGCCGCCGCCGCGGATCTCGAAGCGCGCCGGATCGTTCTGACGCTCCCACGGATTGATAACGAATTGCCGGAACGGCCGGAGCCGCTCGCGGGTCGGCACCTCGACGGTGATGCGGAGGTCCTCGAGGCCGGCGGCGCCGTAGCGGGACGCCTCGGAGGACTGCGCGCCGGTGGCGGACTGCCAGGTGCCCGCGGGCACCGGCAGGTTGCCATCGACCACGCGGACGTTGGAGAGCGGCTGGAGCTGCTGCTGGCCGGCGGCCGTCGCGGCCGCGACGCCAACGAGCACGATCGCACTGCGGATTCGGTTCTTCATGTTCTCGGCTCTCTTGTTTGCCCTGCACGCGGGCCCGGAGGGGCCTGCAATTCCCATTAGAAGGCGTAAATCCATCGAGTTCAAGCTTTTATGCGCGCGGCACACTTTTCCGTTCAAGATGTAGAACACCGCGCGCTTATGCGGACCGATCGCCGGCGAGCGACGCGTGCAGCTCGAGTACGCCGGCGACGTGGCGGCTCGCCATGTGGCGCCGCCCGATCGCATCGCGGCCACGCGCGCGGAGGTCCTCGATCGCGGGCGCGCCGTCCCATAACGCCGCGAGCGTGGCGGCGAGCTCCGTCGGGTGCGCGGGCTCGAAGGGCACGACGCCGTAGCTCTCGCCGAGTTCGTCGATCAGCGGATCGCCGGCGGTCGTGACAATCATGCCGCGGGCGAGTGCGTCGAGCGCCAGGCTGCGGTGCTCGCCCGCGGCGTCGGGCAGCACCAGGAGGTCGGCGTGCAGCGCCGGTTCGCGACGCGCCTCGACGCCGGGTACGAGGCTGGCGTGCTCGCCCAGGTCGAGTTCGTCGAGCAGCGGGTGCAGGTGTACGTGCTCGGCCGCATCAGCGTCGATGAGCAGCAGCGGCCGCGCGCCGCCCGGTGCTTCGGTCGATGCGATGCAGCGCACGGCGGCGTGCCACGCGGCGCGCTCGCGGCCCGGGCCGGCCAGGAGCACTGCAGGCCGATCGCCCCCCGCGAGCGTGCCGCGGCGCATCGCCTCGGAATGGACGCCCCAGCGGATCAGCCGCAGCGGCATTGCCAGGTTGTGCGCAAGGCACCGGTGCTCCAGCCCCGTGCCGGGCACCGACGCGACCATCTCGCGATCGCGGAGCGCCGTGCGGACGGCCGGCTCGGCGAGCGCGTCGGCCTGGGCGGCCGAGCACACCTCCAGCACGAGGACGGACTCGAGCAACCGGCTGGTGGCGATCGCGAGCCGCCATGCGGCCGAGCCGAAGGCGTGCACGACGCCGATCCGCGCCGTCGCTTCGAGGGCCCGCTCGGCGAGGTTCTCGGCGCGGACGCCGAAGGGCGGCAGCGGCCCGTGGGGCTCGTAGGCGATGGCGGTCGAGAAGACGCGGCCGTCGAGCAATTCGGGCAGCGTGCCCGGGACGGCGTGCACGACGCGGGCGCCCTCGGCGGCGAGGCCGACCTCCAGCCGCGCGAGCATGTCGCGCTCCCGCGATGCGAAGCCCGCGTCCGCGATGATCAGGGCCGAGGCCACGATGGCACCTCCCGGCGGCTCCGGCCGGCGCGCCGCGTGTCCGGCTTACGCCGCTACGACGCCGCCGCGGCCGGCTCGCCGCGCACGGCGCGGTAGTTCATGTCGGGCGGCCGGCTCTCGTGGTCGCGTACGGCCTTGGTCCGCCAGACGCCGACCCAGTGCCCCGTGTCGACCTCCTGGAGGTAGTAGTCGCCCGCGGGCTCGTCCTTGGCGGCCAGGTCCTTGGGTGCGTCGTGCCAGGGCCACCAGGGGCGGATGCCCTCGCCCGCGCCGGGCAGCTTCTCGAATTCGGCGGGATTGTCGACAACCTCCTTGATGGTGACCAGGCGGTCCAGCCGCTCGCCAATCTTGGGGATGCTCGCCAGCAGCCCGCGGGTGTAGGGGTGCATCGGGTTGTCGAAGACATTGAACACGGTGCCGTACTCGACGACGCGTCCGGCGTACATCACGCACACGACGTCGGCGTTTTCGGCGACGACGCCCAGGTCGTGGGTGATGAGCATGACGGCCATGTCGTGCTCGTCCTTGAGCGAGGACAGCAGCTCGAGGATCTGCGCCTGGATGGTCACGTCGAGCGCCGTGGTCGGCTCGTCGGCCAGCAGCAGCCGGGGCTTGCACGCCAGCGCCATCGCGATCATCACGCGCTGCCGCATGCCGCCCGAGAATTGGTGGGGATAGGCCTTGATCCGCTTCTCGACCTCCGGGATGCCGACCGATCGCATGGCGTCGAGGGCGATGTCGCGGGCCTTGCTGCCGCTGACGTCTTGGTGCAGCAGGATGGCCTCCATGATCTGGTCGCCCACGGTGTACACCGGGTTGAGGCTCGTCATGGGCTCCTGGAAGATCATGGCGATGTCGTTGCCGCGGATGTCGCGCATCTCGGATTCGCTGAGCCGCAGCAGGTCCACCATCTCGCCGTCGTCCTTGCGGAAGGTGATCTGGCCGCGATCGAAGCGGCCGGGCGGGCGGGGCACGAGCTGCATCGAGCTCATGGCCGTCACGCTCTTGCCGCAGCCCGACTCGCCGACGACCGCGAGCGTCTGCCTCGGGTAGATGGTCATGCGGACGCCGTCGACGGCCTGGATCCGCGGCCCGTTGCCGTTGTCGAAGGACACCGCCAGGTCCCGCACCTGGATGATGGGCCTCGCGGCGGCATCGACGGCGGGGGAAGCGGCGTTGCGATCGGTCGCGGCTTGGCTCACGCTGGATTCCTCTGGATCGACTCGGCTTGGGTCATTTCAGGCGGAGCTGTCTCGATTGCGGTCGCGGTGCTGCGCATCACACGCGGGCCTTCTTGAGCTTGGGATCGATGGCGTCGCGGAGGGCCTCGCCGATGAGGTTGTAGCTCAGCACCGTCAGGAAGATGGCCAGGCCCGGAAAAATCGCCAGCCACCACACGAAGTCGCCCACCTGATTGGTGGCGTCGCTGAGCAGCCGCCCCCAGCTCGCCTGGTTCGCGGGCCCGAGGCCCAGGTAGCTCAAGATGGCCTCGGCGAGGATGGCCGCAGCGATTGCGAACGAGGCGTCGACGAGGACCGGCGTCACGCCGTTGGGCAGCATGTGCTTGAACAGCACGCTCCGCAGCGGCAGGCCGACCGCCCGGGCCGATTGCACGAAGTCCTGCCCCCGCAGCTTGTAGAACTCGGCGCGGATGAAGCGCGCAGCGCCCGTCCACGTCACGCAGCCGATGACCGCCATCATCACGTAGGTGTTCTTGGGCAGCACCGCCGCCGCCACGATCAGCAGGAACAGCAGCGGGACGGCCATGAAGACCTCGACGACGCGGTACAGCAGCATGTCGACCCAGCCGCCGAAGTAGCCCATCAGCGCACCGATGGTCACGCCGATGGCGACCGCGATGGCGGTCGACACCAGGCCGATCGAGATCGACAGCCGGCAGGCGTGCAGCATCTGGCTGAGCACGTCCTGGCCGATGGAATCCGTGCCGAGCGCGTAGCCGGGCGATTCGAGCGACTCGAGCACCGCGAACGCATCGCCGATCGTCGTGGCCTCGCCCGCGTCGTAGGCGCTGACGATCGCGCCGAAGGCTTCTTCGGTGGTAGCGGGCAGGTTGGCCGACGCGAAGCCGATCTGCCGCTCGAATTCGGCGAGCACGGCGTCGTCGAGCGGGCGTTGTTCGAGCTCCAGGCCGGCGGCCGCGGTGGCCTGCCCCAGCTCTAGATCGACGCCCTTCTCGACCTGGCCGAACAGGTTGGACCCCGGCCGCAGCAGGTCGACGGCCGACCCGCCCTGCTGGGGCGACCACGGGATGGGCGCGTAGATCGCGCGGATCTCGCCGCGGGCCTCGCGGCCGACGTAGTCGAAGTTGGGCAGCGGCGTGGTCCAGCGCACCGCGAGGATGCCGAAGAGCGTGACGCCGACGAGGGCGGCGACGCCGAAGCTCCGCGTGAGGTTCGACGTCGGGTGCACGAAGGCAAAGGGCAGCGACGCCGCGATCACGATGACCATCGCGGTGATGGCCTCGAAGGCCGGGTGCTGCTGCGCGGTGCGGACGAGGTCGCTGGCGTCGCGGGCATCGACGAAGCCCTTCGCGACGGTGTAGATCAGCAGGACCAGACCCGCCTGCAGGGCGGCGGTCAGCACGACGCGGCCCCGGCCCGAACGCGTGCCATTCCAGCGGGGCAGCACGACGAGCAGCATCCCGACGGCGCCGGCCATCAGCGCCAGGTCGACGGCCGACAGGTTGCGGATCAAGGGCGAGGACACCTCGGCCTCGGCGCCGGCGGCGCCCACCAGCGCGCCGATCGCGCCGATGGGCAGCAGCGCCGCCGTCCACGCGCGCACGGGGCGGCTCAGCCCGAAGGTGCCCGCGGCCCACACCAGCCCGACGGCGACGCCGATGTCGACCAGGATCTGGAAGGCCATGTGCTCGCCGCCCAGGATGAACACCGAGGCGGCGTGCAGCCCCTGCTGGGTCTCGGGGTTTGCCGTCTGGATGAACTGGCCGAACACGCGGATCGCGAAGGGCAGGGTCGCGGCGACGCCCAGCCACAGCCGCGCGGCCGAGGGCAGCTTCGACGGCGCGAGCACCCACGCGGCCATCCACACGCCGGTGAAGAGCACGATGCGGAGCCCGTCGGGCGAAGCCGCCGCATCGGGCAGCGCGGCCAGCAGCGCGGCCAGCGGGCCGGCATCGGCGACGCTCGCCGGCACGAGCAGCAGCGGGTGGCCGCTGGCGATGAGCGGCGCGAACACCGAGAAGAACGCGACGAGGCCGACCCACGCGAGGCTCGCGACGGCCGCGGGCCGCTTGAGCACCTGGCCCCACGCCTCGGTCCAGAATCCCTCGGCCGGCCGATGCCCGATGCCCTGCATCAGCTGCACGCCGGTGACGGCGGTGAGCTGGTCGGCGTTCATCGCCGCGGCCGGCTTCTCGCTCGCGACCGCCTTGTCGGCGTCGAGCACGGGGTCGCGGTCGTGCGCGGGCACGGCCGACTCGTCGGGCGATGATCGGGGCGGGCGTTCCATCAGTCGTAGGAGATCCGTGGGTCGGCCAGGGCGTACAGGATGTCGGCCAGCAGCAGCGCCAGCATGTTCACGATGCCCACGATCAGCGCGTTGGCCAGCAGCAACTCGCGGTCCCGCAGGATGATCGCCTCGATGATCAGGCTGCCCATGCCCGGGATGTTGAAGATCCGCTCGATGACCACCGAGCCGCCCAGCATCGCGGGGAAGATCGACACGAACAGCGTGATCAGCGGCAGCAGGCTGTTGCGGAAGACGTGGCGGAAGACCACGTCCTTGCGGCTGACGCCCTTGGCCTTGGCCGTCCGCACGTAGTCGGCGTTGAAGTTCTCGAGCATCGCCGCCCGCGTCTGCTTGCTGAGCACCGCGAAGCCCGTGTACGTCAGGCACGCCACCGGCAGCACCATGTGCCACAGCGTGTCGAGCAGGTAGCCCCGCACCCACGCCCCGCTCGCGTCGCGGGAGGGCAGCATCGTCATCTTCTCGGCCTCGACGGCGTGCAGCCCCGTGACCGGGAAGGCGCCCAGGTAGTCATTGTCGGCCAGGAAGCCGATCGCCAGCACGCCCGCCCAGACGACGGGGATCGACCACAGCGCGACGTAGAGCGCGCCGAGCCCGACGTCGAGCAGCTTGCCCTGCCGGCTCGCCGCCAGGATGCCCGAGGGGATCGCCACGAGGTAGATGATCGGGATCGCCACGAGGTTGAGCAGCAGCGTGACCGGCAAGGCCCGCTGGATCAGCACGCCCACGGGCTGCGACCGCGCGAAGGACGTGCCGAGGTCGGGCGTGTCGAGCGAGACGACGCCGGGGATCACCGGCAGCCCCGATTGCGCGAACACCCTGGCGTCGAACACGGCCTCGAGCTCGGCCGAGCGATCGAGCAGGTCGTCGTAGGTCGCCAGCATCTCGGTCGCGCGGGCCTCGGCGATCGCGTACAGCTCGGCCTCGCCCTCGAAGGCCTCGCGGCCGATGCGTCGCGCCGACGACGGCTTGATCTGCCCGCGGTCCTCGACGGCGCCGCCCTCGCCCAGCTGGCGGGCGACGTCGCCCATAGCGATCTCGAAGCGGGTGACCGCCGCGAGGTGCGCGGCCCGGGCCCTTGAGTACAGCCCCCGCACGCGGCGATACACGCGGGACACCGCCTCCGAGCGCTCCTGGTCGTCGGCGAAGGTGCGGCCCTCGAAGGCGAACGGATCGCCGCCCGAGTCGGGGAATGGTTCGTCGGCGTCGGGCAGCTCATCGGCGAACCACGTCCAGAGCGGCGGCTCCTCGATCCCCCGCGGCCTGCGGATCCGCTCGCCATTGAGCACCTGGTCGCGGTCGCCGAACTTGACCGGGCTGACGCGGCCGAGCCAGCGTCCATACTGCACGATGATGGGCGAGTCCAGCCCGTAGCGATCCTCGAGGTAGGCCCGCTGGAGCGCGACGCTGCCCGAGTCGACCTGCCCGCCGCCGCTGAACTGCAGCGCCGCGCCGATGCCGCCGGGGCTCAGCGCGATCAGGAAGAAGATCAGCATCGTCATCCCGATGATGGTCGGGATCATCAGCAGCAGGCGTCGGATGACGTAGGTGACCATGGGGTGCTATCGCGTGGGCAGCCGAAAGAGCGGGTCGACGATCCGGACGTTCAGTTGTTCGATGGCAGCGACTCGCGGCCGACCCAGAACTCGTAGTACTCCAGGCCCGAGTTGTACTCCTCGATGTTGCCGCTCCGCCTGGTCGTGAAGCGCAACCACGGCACCTCGAAGAGGTACGTATAGGGCTGCTCTTCGTGGAAGACCTCGTGCAGCTGGTGCCAGACCCGCATCCGCTCGGCGGTGTCGAGCGTGGCGCGCCCCTGCTCGATCAGGCGGTCGGCGTCGGCGTTGGCCCACTGGATGAAGTTGTCGCCCTGGTTGTCGATGGACTTGGAGTGCCAGATCTGCTCGGGGTCGTTCTCCGGGGCGGAGGCCGACCACGCGAAGGTAATGGCATCGAAGTCGCGGCGGTTGAGGATGTCGGCCAGCACCGACCAGTCGATGGGCTTGAGCTCCATCTTGATGCCGGCCTTGGCGTACTCGCTCTGCAGGAAGGTCAGCCGCTGGAGCGTGGACTCGTTGCCCTGGCCGAACGTGATCTCGAAGACGAACTCGTCGCCACGCTCGTTCTCGAGCAGGCCGTCGCCGTCGCGATCCCACCAGCCGGCTTCCTGGAGCAACTCCTGCCCGCGGCTCGGGTCGTGGGGCCAGGGCTCGATGTCGGGGTTGGCCTGCGGCGTCGAACTCAGGAAGGGACCCGTCGCCAGCCGCGCGAGGTTCTTGCTGATGTCGCGGAGCAGCCGTTCGCGATCGGTCAGCAGCGTCATCGCCTGGCGGACACGCTTGTCGTGGAACGGCGTCAGCCGCTCTCCGTTGCGCTTGCCGCACTGCCAGGCCATGAAGCCGTAGCCACCCCGCATGTTGTACCAGTCGCGGGCGTCGTGGTCCTCGAGGAACTCCGGGTCGCTCCGCTTCTCGACGAACTGCGTGGGGATCGCCCGCATCATGTCGGCCTCGCCGTTGGTGTAGCTGACCAGGCGGGCCGTCGAGTCGCGGATCGACCGGATGCGGTAGGAGTCCAGCGGCGGCCTCGGCCCCCAGTACTGCTCGTTGCGGACGAGCACGATGTCCTCGGGCGGCGCCCACTGGTCGTCCAGCGACGCCCGCTCCAGCTTGAACGGGCCCGAACCGACCGTGAGGCTGGTGGACGAGTTGTACTTCTCGGGCGATTCGGTCCAGATCTCGTAGATCGCCTTGGGCAGGATCTTGAAGCCGAAGGCCTGCTGCACGTTGTCGAAGCGGGGCTCCTTGAACCCGAACTCCAGCACCCGGCTCGTCTCGGGGTCGCCAATGACGGTGATGGTCTCGATGGCGTTGTACACGCTGCGGAAGCGCTCGGCCTCGATCTCGGGGTTGAAGATCAGGTCGAAGTAGGTCCAGCGGACGTCCTCGGCCAGCACGGGCGAGCCGTCGCTGAAGCGGGCCTCGTCGCGGATCTTGACGCGGAGCCACTCGCCGTTGGGGTCGTACTGCCAGGCTTCCGCCAGGCGTCCCCGCATCTCGAGCGACCTGGGGTCGTACCAGCCCAGGCTCTCGCAGACGAGATCGACCACGCGGCGGCCGTAGACGTCGGCGTAGGTGAAGGGCGTGATCTTGGGGGGCTGGCCCTCGTAGATCTCGCGGAATTCGCCGCCGATGCGGAAGCCCTGCTGGTTGTACGGATTGCTCGAGAAGTCCCAGGGCTCGCTGAAGGTGACCTCGAAGCCGTCCTTGGCCCAGGTGGGGCCCGCGAGGCCGCCCCCGTCCAGAACGGGCGCGCCGGGCACGACGGGCTGCCGGACCACCACGGGCCGATCGGCGAGGCGTTGCTCGAGGCGGACGATCTGCTGCTCGATCTCGTCGATCTTGGCGGCGGTGTCCTGCACGTCCTCCCAGCGGCGGTCCTCGGCGAAGATCGCCAGCGTGACGACCCCGAGCACCAGCACGAGCAGCGTGATGACGACCAAGTCCTTGAGCCCGAAGCCGTTCTGCATGCTGAGCCTCCCGGCAACCACCCCGCGAACGCTGCGCACCCTCGCATCGTCGCCTGCGCGCGAAGTGTAGCGGCGGACGTGGCTTACCCGTTTCCGCGCCGCATTCCTAGCGCCGCGCGCGCTTGGGGTCGAACGCCTCGCGGAGCCCCTCGCCCACGAAGTTGAGCGCCAGCAGCGTCGTGCCCAGCAGCAGGCAGGGGAAGAAGACCAGCCACCAGAGGGATTTGTACGGGTTCAGCTCGTTGAGACCGTCGGCGGCGAGGTTGCCCCAGCTCGGCAGCGGGGGCTTCACGCCGATGCCCAGGAAGCTCAGGAAGGACTCCTGCAGGATCGCCAGCGGCACCGTCAGCGTCGCGTACACGATGATCGGCCCGAGCAGGTTGGGCAGCAGGTGCCGCCCGAAGATGAACGTGATGGGCGTGCCGATGGAGCGGGCCGCCTCGATGAAGGGCTGGTTCTTGAGGCTGAGCACCTGCCCGCGGATGACGCGGGCCATCGTCAGCCAGCTCACGCCGCCGATCGCCACCAGCAGCACCACCAGATCGAGCACCAGCCGCACGGGCTCCCGGATCTCGCGGGGCGGCCTGGCCTGGAGGGCCATCGCGTCGAGAACGGCGCCGTTGGTGATTGGCTCGGCGCTGGCGGCCTCGGCACGAGCCTGCATGATCTGCGAGAGCACTCCGGGCATGTCCAGCTTGCCGGCGAGCGTGCCCAAGGAACCTCCCGGATCGAAGGGTGCGGCACGCCACTGGCGGATCTGGGTGTCCGAAGCCGGCCCGCTCGCATTGGCCAGGGTGGTCGCGTACCGCTCCGCCCACGCACCGCGGGCCTTTTGTCGGCTCTGGAACTCGTCGAGGGCGGCGTCGCTCGCCACGGCCAGCAGCACCACCAGCAGGATGTACGGCAGCCCGAAGAGCACGTCGACGATCCGCATCATCGCGGCGTCGGTCTTGCCCCCGGCGTAGCCCGAGATGGCGCCGTAGAGCGTGCCGATGAGCACCGAGATGAACGCCGCCGCCAGCCCGATGCCCAGCGAAATGCCCCCGCCGGTAACCACGCGGTAGAGCAGGCTGCGGCCCAGCACGTCGGTGCCCAGCAAGAGTGCGAGCCGGTTGCCGTCGTAGCACCACCGGTCCCGCATCGCGTCGGCGACCTCGCCGTCGGTCGAGTCGATGGCCTCGCGGACGTCCACGCCGAAGCGGGCGGCGACCTCCTCGGTCTCTTCGGCGGGGACGAGCTCGTTGAGGCGGCGGGCGTCGCTCTCGCCCACGGCCCACCACGGGGGCAGCCGGCCGAACTCCGCGGCGCCGGCGTTGTAGCGGGGCGTGGTGACCTTGCCCTCGGCGTTGACGCTGACGCCCGGATAGCTCGGTGACGCCGGCGAGAGCGTCCAGAACAGCCCCAGCAGGCTGACCAGCAGCATGAAGGCGATGAACGCGAAGCCGATCATGCCCGCCACGCTCCGCGTGAGCGGGTTGTCGCGGCGGACGGGTGGCGCCGCCATGGCCAGCACCGTCTCGTCTCGTGGCTTGGTCAGCGCCATGCGGCCCCCGGCTATCCCGCGGCCGATGCGTTCGGCTCGCCGCGATGCTCCCCCGCGGGCTCCTCGGCGAAGCTGGCGCCGTCCCGCACGGCGCAGGTGATCATGTCGCCGATGGCGAAGTCGCTGGCCCGCTGCCGCTCGTCGGCCAGCGTGCAGTGGAAGGCAACACCGGCATCGACGACGATGCGGCCGCCCTCGTGCGCCACCACGGTGCCCTGGATCCGCCGGGGCCGGCCGAACACCGGCTCGACGTACCGCCCGCCCGCGTCGACGGGGTCCACCCGCCGCACGTGGGCGTGGATCCGCCCCAGGATGCGGCCGCCCGGCTTCGCGGCGATGTCGCCGTCTGGCAGGAGGTGCAGCACGTAGCTGGTGTTGGGGAAGCCGATGCGGGCGAACTCGGGCTTGGTGGCGGTCGCGGACACGACCTCCTCGAGCACGCCGCGGGCGAGCCGCCGATCGATGCGTGTGGTGGGGGCGGGGTGCAGCATCGGGCGAGTCTACGCGGGCACGCGGCCTGCGCCCGCCCGTATCCGTTCCAAGAAGTTGGCCAGCAGCGTGGGCCCCTCCGCCGTCAGGTAGCTCTCGGGGTGGAACTGCACGCCCTCGAGCGGCGCGCGGCCCGGGTCGGCCCAGCGCCGCCGCATGCCCATGACCACGCGGACGGTGCCGCCGCCCGGGTCGTCCAGCGGCTCGTCGGTCCAGGCGGTGACCTCCCAGGCGTCCCGGCCCTCGACCGGCTCGGGGATGCTCGCGGCCTCGACCACCAGCGAGTGGTATCGCGCGGCCTCGAAGGGGCTCGGCAGCCCGGCGAAGAGCCCCCGGCCGTCGTGGTGCACCGGGCTCGTCTTGCCGTGCATGGGCACCCGGTGCCGGACGACCCGCATGCCGTCGGCGTCGGCCATCACCTGCTGGCCCAGGCACACGCCCAGCAGCGGGATACGGCCGCCGAAGTGCTCGATGATCGCCCGCGAGACGCCCGCCTCCGCCGGCGTGCAGGGGCCGGGCGAGATCAGGATGCCCGACGGCGCCATCGCCTCCACCTCGCTGGGCGTGATGGCGTCGTTGCGGACGACGACGAGGTCCCGGCCGGGCTGCAGGCCGCGTTCGATCTCGCCCAGCCGCTGGACGAGATTCCAGGTGAAGCTGTCGTAGTTGTCGATCAGCAGGATCACGGCGAAGCGTAGCGATCGATATCCTCGGATATGGCCGGGTACTCGGGCACGCCGCTCGCCACCAAGCTGGGCATCAAGCCCGGGGCGCGGGTGTGCCTGCTTGCGGCACCGGCGGGCTTCGAGGTCGGGGGAATGCCCGACGAGGCGGAGGTCCGCACGTCGCTGCGCGGCACCAGGCCCCTCGATGTCGTCGTGCTGTTCTGCCCGGACGCGGCAACGCTCCGGCGGCGCTTCGATGCCGCGGCCGCGCGGCTGTCGACGAGCGGCGGGCTGTGGATCGCCTGGCCCAAGAAGGCCAGCGGCGTCGCCACCGATCTCGACGACGCCGCGGTCCGGGCCTTCGGGCTCGCCGCCGGCCTCGTGGACAACAAGGTCTGCGCCGTGGACGAGGTCTGGTCCGGGCTGCGATTCGTGCGGCGCCTGCGCGACCGCTAGGCGGCCTGGCTCTCCTCGCTGGTGCCCGCCACGCCGTCGCGGGTCACGTAGAAGAGCTTGTCGGTGATGGGGTAGGGCAGCCGCTCGTAGTCCTGGCGGACGCGGTCCTGGATGCGGGCGACGAACTCGGCGGGCTCCCGAGAGAGGGCCACGAACATGTCCCGCGCGGGGACGGCCACCAGGAAGTCGCCGCCCAGGGTGGGGGCGAGCCTGGGGTAGAGCTGGCCCAGCAGCAGCCGGGCGGCGTCGTAGCCGTCCTGCTCGGCGAGGATGGCCGCGTAGCCGCCCTCGCGGCTCTCGACCATCTGCACGTCCATCTCCGGCGCGTAGGCGTCGAGGTTCTCGCGGGCCATCTGCTCCAGCTCGTCGACGCACACGTCCCACTGCACGAGCTGCTCGGTGGTGATGCTCACGGTCATCTGCGGCAGATCGAGCACGAAGACGATGACCGAGCCGTTGACGAAGGGCACGTGGGCGACCAGCCGCTCGCTGAGGTGCTCGAAGATCGACTCGGGCTGGATGCGGGGCATGATCCGTGGACGGGCCACGTCCAGCGACATGCCGTTGACGTACAGCAGATCGCCGGCGAAGAGCTGCTCGAGGTAGTGCTCGACGATCTCGACGCCCCGGCCCGGATCGTGCCGCACGATGCGGTAGAGGTTGATCAGGTCCAGCCGGCGGCCGGCGATGACCAGCTCATCTTCCCGGACCGAGTCGATGTCCAGCTCGGGCTGCATCCGACGCAGGATCTGGGCCACGTGCTGGCAGAACTCGGTTGGATCGTCGGGCATCATGCTCATGGACCAACTCCCCCCGCCGCGTGCTGCTTCCGCGGTCCGCCCCGGGATCGGGATGACGTGCATGCCGATCCACCACGCCCCGCACGTTGCGGCGTCGCCGGGGCGTGCGGGCCCCCAGGCGCGGCAAGGGGCACCCAGACCGCACAGACCGACGCCCCAGAACGGCGGGTCGCACCCGCGTCGTCTCAGGGGAGGCTTCGGGGTAGAATCGCGCTCACCCGGATCGGTGTGCGTTGGGGGGACCCTCCGCCCGCGGCCGTTTTCTGGGCCCCTAGTTGCCCGCCCGGAAGGGCCGGGCGGATGCGGAGGCACGCAGGTGACCGAATCGGAAATCGAGGCGAAGGTAATCGACATCGTCGCCGAGCAGATGCACGCCGACCGGGAGAAGATCTCGCGCGACACCAGCTTCGTCGAGGATCTCAACGCCGATAGCCTGGACACCGTCGAGCTCGTCATGGAATTCGAGGACGAGTTCGAGACGTCCATCCCCGACGAGCAGGCCGAGCAGATCAAGACCGTCGGCCAGGCCATCGACTTCATCAAGCAGGCCCACGGCATCGAGTGACGCCCCCGCCCAGCCGGGCTCCCGGGAGCACTCCGGGCCCGCACGCCACCATGCCGAACCCAAGCCAGCATCCCCATCGCGTCGTGGTTACCGGCGTCGGCGCCGTCACGCCGATCGGGCTATCGCTGCCCGAGGTCTGGGCGTCCATGCGCGACGGGCGGACGGGCATCTCCAAGCTCACCGGCGAGGACTTCGACCAGTTCGAGGGCCAGTGGTCCACGCACGTCGCCGCCCAGATCGGCGGCTGGAACGCCGCCGACCACATCGACGCCCGCGAGGCCAAGCGGCTGGATCGATCGACCCAGTTCGCGATGGCCGCCACCGCAAGCGCCGTGGCCGATAGCGGCCTGCAGCCCGAGCACCTCCAGACCGAGCGGGCCGGCGTGGCCTTCGGATCCGGCGTGGGCGGCATCTCCACCATCGAGAGCGGCCACAGCATCCTGCTCGAGAAGGGGCCCAAGCGGCTCAGCCCGCTGACGGTGCCCCGGCTGATGGTCAACGCGTCGGCGGGCAATATCTCGATTACCTACGGCCTCCGCGGGCCGGCCACGGCGACCGCCACCGCCTGCGCCAGCTCGGGCAACGCCATCGGCGAGGCCGTCGAGCACATCCGCAAGGGCCGCTGCGACCTCATGATCGCCGGCGGCACCGAGGCGGCCATCACCCCGCTGTGCGTGGGCGCCTTCCAGGCCATGCGGGCCCTCAGCTCGACCACAGATCCCGCGGCCGCGAGCCGGCCGTTCGATGCGGCCCGCGACGGATTCGTGCTGGCCGAGGGTGCCGTCGCCGTCACGCTGGAATCCGAGGCCCACGCGAAGGCCCGCGGCGCGACCATCCTGGCCGAACTCGCGGGATGGGCCTGCAGCGCCGATGCGCACCACATCACGGCGCCCGACGAGGCCGGCCGGGGCGCCAAGCAGGCCATGCGCTGGGCGCTCGACGATGCGGGCCTCAACCCCACCGACATCGATTACGTCAACGCCCACGGCACGTCCACGCCGCTGGGCGATCGGGCCGAGGTCGCCGCGGTGCTCGAGCTCTTCGGCGACCATGCCCGCGCGTCGGCGGGCGGCTCGCTGCTCATGAGCTCCACCAAGTCGGTGCACGGCCACGCCCTGGGCGCGTCGGGCGCCGTGGAACTGATCGCCTGCGTCCAGGCCATCCGAGAGGGCGTGGTGCCGCCGACGGTGAACCTCGAGACGCCCGAGGACGCCTTCGACCTCGACCTCGTGCCCGGGACGGCCCGCGAGCGCACGGTCCGCTACTGCATGAACAACACATTCGGCTTCGGCGGGCACAACGTCAGCCTGGTGGTGGGCTCGTACGACGGCTAGGGGCCGTCCGCCGCCTAAAGCCCATCCCCGCCGGCGACCGATGCCCCCTGCGTGGCCCGCGACGTCCGCACCGTGCTCAGCCTGGAAGTCCCCATCGTCGTCGTGCTGGGCGAGCGCAGCATGACCGTGGGCGAGGTCATGGCCCTGAAGAGCGGGTCGATCATTGAGCTGAGCCGGCCGGCAGAGGAAGACCTCTTCCTGTGCGTAAACAACCGCACCACGGGGCGGGGCACCGCCGTCAAGGTCGGCGAGAACTTCGGCCTGCGGATCACCAGCATCGGCGACCAGGCCGACCGCGTGCGGGCGCTCGGCAGCTAGGCCAAGGCCTTCGGCCTGCTAGAAGACAGCCAGCAGCACGAATCCGGCGAGGGCCAGGATGGCCACGACGAACGCCCACCAGGGCGTGCCGCCCCGTGGCTTGCTGCCCGGTCCGACGCCCGCGTTGCAGTGCCAGCACACGGTGGCGTCGTCGTAGAGCTCGGTGCCGCAGCGCCAGCACGATTGCGTGACCCCGGAGAACTTCTCCAGGTCATCGAGGCTCGGTCCCTCGTCGAGCTCCTCGCGGACCGCGGGCGGGGCCTCGGCGACGTCGCCCCGCAGCGCCGCCGCCCGCCGCTCGATCGCGTCGTCCGGCATGTCGTCCAACGGGATGTTGCCGTGCCGCACCATACAGAGAAATGGTACCGGCGTGGATGTCCGCGGAGGGCGGGCGGCACGCGCGGGGGGTGGATCCCAACGAGATGCGGGCACGCACCAACGGCGGCTCGTGCGCCCATCGGGCCGCGAACAATCCCGCGGCCGGCCGCCGCTCGTGTGGCCCCAGACTCGGAGGGAACTCATGGCCCACACGCTCACGATCGGCCAGCGCTCGGCCTTGACGATGACGCCGCTGCTGCTGCGGCTGGCGCTCGCCCTGACGTTCATCTGGGCGGGTGTTACCAAGGTGTTCGGAACGATGGACGTCACCGACCAGAACCGCGGCGCGCTCGTGGCGGCCGGGGTCCTCTCGTCCGCCGCCGCGGCCACGCCCGCCGAGCCCGCCCACGAAGACCCCGCCCCGGACGGATCGCCACCAGCTGACACAACCCGTGCAGATCCGCAGCCAGAACCCACGCCAGAACCCACGCCAGAACCCGAGCCGACTCCACCGACCGAGCTGGAGCCCGACCCACAGCCCGATCCCGCGGATCCGCCGATCATCGAGCCCGCACCCTTGCCCGAGGATCCGCCGGCCGATCCAGTTCCCGCTGAACCAGCTCCCGTAGATCCGGATCCGGCGACGCCCCAGTCCCCGCCGTCGACGCCGCGGCCCTCGTCGAATCCGCCCGACACCGCCGCCGACGCGCCGGGTGTGCGGGCGGTGCTGGTGTCCCAGCCCGCGGCCGCCTCGGACGTGCGGGCGCTGCACGGCCTGTCGCTTGCGATCCACGCCGCCGCCAACCCGGCGCCTACCGAGGCCGAGGCGGGCGCCGCCGCCGAGCCCGCCATGCCGCTGCTGCCCGCCGGCCTCGGTGCGCCGCCGTGGCCCGTGCGGCTGGCGTGGGCGGCGGCGCTGGCCGAGCTCGTCGGCGGCATCCTGCTGCTGGGCGGCTTCGCGACGCGGCTGTCGGCGTTGGCCATCGCCGGTGTCATGGCGATGGCGGCCTGGATGACCCAGATCGGGCCCGCCATCCAGGCGGGCGATGCCGTGCTCGGCTTCCTGCCCGGCGGCGAGGGCTACGACCCCTGGGACCTGCGGACCTACTCGACCTTCCTGTGGCAGATCGCGCTGCTGGCGGCCTCGCTGGGCCTCGTGTTCTCGGGCGGTGGCGGCCTCTCGCTGGACGCCTGGATGTTCGGGCGGTCGGGGTCGCCCGGCGACGACGACTAGCCCCTCGCCCGCGAGGGCCAACCCGGCGGAACACTTGCCGTCCCCCGGCCGAACGGCTTCAATGGCCCCGCACGCCCATTGCGGGCGTGATCGGGCTACCGATCGCATCTAGCGGGCCTTCGCCGCAAGGGAGCCACCGACGTGACGGCCACCGACACCAGCATCCTCCAGGACAGCGTCATCCTCATCGTCGACGACGACCGCGACGTGCTGACGGCCGTCGAGGCGGCCTTCCGCGCCGAGGGCGCCGAGACGATCACCGCCTCGGACGGCAACGCCGCCATCGAGCGGTGCGCCGAGGGCAAGCCCGATCTGGTCGTGCTCGACATGATGCTGCCCGGTCGCTCGGGCTTCCTGGCCCTCGAGAAGATCAAGGGCAACGACGACAGCCCGCTGGTCATCATGGTGACGGCCAACGACGGCAAGCGGCACGAGGCGTACGCCCAGTCGCTCGGCGTGGACCACTACCTGATCAAGCCGGTGCCGCTCGGCCAGCTCACCGAGACCGCCGCCACGCTGCTGGCCAGCCGGAGCGGCGGCTGATGGGTCGCCGCCAGATCGTCATCGTCTCGTCGAGCCCGGCCGACGAGGGCCTGCCGCCGCTGGGCACCGTCGACGAGGTCACCGAGGCCCTGGCCGAGTACAACACCGCGCCGGACGGCTCGGCGGGCGAGGGCGCGGGCACCCACCTGCTGCATGGCCCCGGGCTGGTCGTCGAGATCCCCCGCAACATCGATCGCGTGACGCAGGGGCTGGTGACGCTCATCGACGAGGACATCGCCTGGCCCGTGCTCATGAAGGTCATAAAGGCGCTGCCCTGGAAGCTGCTGGACCTCGAGACCGGCCGCAGCCTGGGCTAGGGCGAGGCCGACCTCGCTACGCCTCCGCGGCCGCCTCGGCGAGATCCTCGTCGAGGTTGTGGTAGACCTTCTGCACGTCCTCGTTGTCCTCGATGGCGTCGATGAGCTTCATGAGCTTCGCGGCGTCGTCGGCCTCGGCCTGCGCGATGGTGGTGGGGATCTTGGTGATCTGCGCCTCGAGGATCTCCACCCCGGCATCCTCGATCGCCTGCTTGACCTGATGGAACTCGGTGCGCTCGGTGGTGACGGTCCAGCCGCCGTCCTCGCCGCTATCGGGATCCGGGGCGTCGATGTCCTCGGCGCCGGCCTCGAGGGCGACCTCCATGATCTGCTCCTCGCTGGTCTTCGAGGCCTCGATGATGATCTGGCCCTTGGTCTCGAACATGAAGGCGACCGAGCCGGCGTTGCCCAGCGTGCCCCCGCCGCGGTTGAAGAGGAACCGCAGGTCGTTGACGGTGCGGGTCTTGTTGTCGGTCAGGGCGTCGACGATGATCGCCACGCCGCCCGGGCCGTAGCCCTCGTAGGTGGTCTCCTCGAAGTCGGCCCCGCCCGCGGCGCCGGCGCCCTTGTCGACGGCACGCTTGATCGTGTCCTTGGGCATGTTGGCGTAGCGGGCCTCGTCGATGGCGTACCGCAGCGCGAGGTTGGTCTCGGGGTCGGGCCCGCCCGCGCGCGCCGCGGCCATGATCGCCTTGGAGCACTTGGACCAGATCTTGCCCTTCTTCTTGTCCTGCCGCTCCTTGCGGTGGCGGATGTTCGCCCACTTGCTGTGTCCGGCCACGGGTCACTCCTCGCCCCTCGCGGGCGCTGCGGCTGCGTCTCTCGAATGAGTATACGGAACGCGCCGGCGTTGCTAGATCGCGGCGGCCAGTCCCTCGACGCGGGCGTACGCCAGGCGGGGGTCATCCGTGCCGCTGCCGGCAAGCGCCCGCTCGGCGGCGGCCGCCGCGTCCGCGTCGCCGCCGACGACGCCCGCCCGCTTCAGCGCTGCAAGCAGGCGATCGTCGATCGGCACGTCCCGGCCATCCGCGTGCAGCAGCCGCACGCGATCGACCACGAATCGCGGCACGCCCAGCAAGTCCTGGAGGTCGGGACGGCCCGCGCGGGCGGGGCGTTCTAGCAGCCCGGCGATGCTGACGCGGTGCCGCGACGCGTAGGCGGCCCCGAGCGCCCGGCGCAGCGTCCCGGCCCGCTCCAGAGAGCAGCCGGCGGCGTCGGCGATCTCCCCGGGCAGCGCCACGCGGACCTCGTGCAGGTCCACGAAGGCATCCCGGAGCCCTTGCACGGCGGTGCCGGCGGCATCGAGGCCCGCATCGCACGCGAGGATCGAGAACACGAGATCGGCCGTCGGCGGATCGACGCGGCCCGGCAGCATCGCGGACGGGTCGGGCATGTCGACGGCGACCGCCGCGGCCAACGCGCCCGATGCATCGGCCTCACGCGCCGCGACCCCGGAGCGCGCGGGCCGCCCGCTCACGGCCTCGGCTCCGTGGCGTCGCGTGCTTCGACATCAACAGCTTCGGCATCGTCCGCTTCGGGAGTGTTCGGGTCGTCCTCCTCGCGGACCTGCGCGAGCGCGTCGAGCACCTCGGCCTGCTTCTTGAGCGATGTGTCGAGGCGGAAGCGCAGCTCGGGCATCGCCCGCGTGCGGATCAGCTCGCCCACCTCGCGGCGGACGTGCCGCCGGGCACTCCTGAGGCCGTGCAGCGTGAGCTCCTGGTGCTCCTCGGGCAGCACGGAGATGCCCACGTCGGCGAACTTGCCGTCGGGCGTGATCTCCACCCTGGTGATGGTGATCAGGCCGCGAATGCGGGGATCCTGTAGCCCCCGGGCGAGCACCTGCTGGATGCCCCGCTCGATGGACGACACCAGCCGCTCCCGCTTGGCACTCATGGGCGCTCGGTCCCGCCCGAGGTGCCGTTCGGGTCGCGATCCGGAGACTCCCCGTTCGAGAAGTGCGCCAGCATCTCGCCGTCGATATCGTGCGGATCCGCGGCCTCGCCGGCCGGGGCCTCGCCCTCCTCGCTGGGCACGATGATCTCGCGGCGGACGGCGCCCACCTGGCCGTCTCGCAGCTTGGTCAGCGTGTTCCACGCGGCGTCGAGAATCTCGTGCGCCCGCTTGCCGTCGCGGGCGGCGCAGGCCAGGCCCATGACCGCCATGTCCAGCGTGTCGTGCGCATCCACCTCGGCGATGCTCACTCGCAGCTCCCGGCTGAGCCGATCGCGCACCGAGCGTACGACGGCCCGTTTGTCCTTGAGGGACTCCGAGCCCGGTACGAGCAGTTCGAATTGGAGCACGCCGATGACCATGGGCAGCAACGAATGGGCAGCGCTGGATCGCGGGGCGCGGCCGGATTAGAGCGTCCGCTTCACCTCGACCTGCTTGTAGCACTCGAGGATGTCGCCTTCCTTGATGTCGTCGTAGCCGTCGATCTTCATGCCGCACTCCATGTTGGCGCGGACTTCCTTGGCGTCGTCCTTGAATCGCTTGAGCTGGGCCAGCTTGCGGTCGTTCTCGATGACGATGTCGCCGCGGGTGACGCGGATGAGCGCGTCCCGCTGCACCACGCCGTCGGTGACGTAGCAGCCCGCGATGTTGCCCACCTTGCTGACCTTGAACACCGCGCGGACCTCGGCGTGCCCCAGCACCTCCTGGCGGAGCTCGGGCTCGAGCAGGCCCTCGGCGGCCTTCTGCATGTCCTCGGTGATGTGGTAGATCACGTCGTACGTGCGGATCTGCACGCCCTTGGTGTCCGCCAGCTTGCGGGCCTTGCCCGACGGAATGACGTTGAAGCCGACGATGACCGCCTTGGAGGCCTCGGCCAGCAGCACGTCGCTCTCGGTCACGCCGCCCACGGCCGAGTGGATGACCCGCACGCGGATCTCCTCGTTGGAGACCTTCTCGATCTCGCTCTTGAGCACGTCGACCGAGCCCTGCACGTCGGCCTTGAGCACGACGAGGATCTCCTTGAGCTCGGCCTCGGCCATCTGGCTGAACATCCGATCCAGCGTCATGGTCGGCTGGGCGAGCTGCTCCTCGCGCTCCCGGCCTCGCCGCTGCTCGGCGGCGTTCTGGGCCTCCTTGAGCGTGGCGGCGACGAAGAACTTGTCGCCCGCGTCGGGCAGCTCGTCGATGCCCGTCACCTGCAGCGGCATGGGCGGGTGGGCCTCCTTGATCCGCGTGCCCTTGTCGTCGGTCAGGTCGCGGACGCGGCCGAACGCGCGGCCCGCGACGATGAAGTCGCCGACCTTCAGCGCGCCCTCTTGGAGCAGGACGTTCATCACGGCGCCGCGGCCCGGCTCCATCTGGCTCTCGATGACCGTGCCGCGGGCGTTGCCGCCGTGGTCGGCCTTCAGCTCCAGCAGGTCGGCCTGGATGTCGAGGGTCTCGAGCAGCTCGTCGATGCCCTGGCCCGTCTGGGCGCTGGTGCGGATGACCTCGGTGTCGCCGCCCCAGTCCACGGGGTTGAGCTCGTGGCCCGCCAGCTGGCCCAGGATCTCCTGGATGCGCGCGTCGGTGGCCTCGGGCTTGTCGATCTTGTTGAGCGCCACCACGATCGGCACGCCGGCAGCCTTTGCGTGGCTGATCGACTCGGCCGTCTGCGGCATCACGCCGTCGTCGGCGGCGATCACCAGCACCACGATGTCGGTTACCGTCGCGCCGCGGGAGCGCATGGCCGTGAACGCCTCGTGGCCCGGGGTATCGATGAAGACGACCTGCTTCTCCGAGGCCTTCTTGCCCTCGCCCACCTTGACGGGCACGCGGAAGGCGCTGGTGGCCTGCGTGATGCCGCCGGCCTCGCCCGCCGCCACGTTGGCGTTGCGGATCTTGTCGAGCAGGCTGGTCTTGCCGTGGTCGACGTGGCCCAGGATGGTGACCACCGGGCCGCGGGCCCGCTCGTCGACGGTCGTGCGGTCCTCGAACTGGGCGGCGACCGCCTCCTCGGCGCTCTTGGCGGCGGCGACTTCGAGCTCGATGTCGAAGTCCATCATGATCTCTTGGGCCTTCTCGACCTCGATGCCGCTGTTGATCTGCGCCATGATGCCCTGCATGAAGAGCTTCTTGACGATCTCGGCGGCCTTCACGCCGGTGGCGGCGGAGAGATCCTTGATGGTGAACGGCGCGGCGATCTTCACCGTGCCGCCCATCTGCGCGGGCGTCTGCGGCCGCTGCTGGCCGCTGCTGCGGGCCAGGTCCTGGCGGCGCTTCTTGAGGTAGCCGCCCGATTGCTGGAGCTTGGCCTCCCGCTCGATGAGGTCCTGCTCGCGCCACATGCCGCTGCCGCCGGTGGGCTGGTCCTGCCGCCCGCGGCGACGCGTGCTGCCCCCGCCGCGGCGGCCGCCGCCCGGGCCCCCGGCGCCGCCGGGACCCGCGGGCATGTCCATCGGGCCCGCCGGCGGGCCGTAGCCGCCCCCGCCCCGCGGGCCGCGGCTGCGCGGCCGGGTGTCGACCTGCTCGGGCGCCTCGACGCGGACGATCTTCGGTCCGCTCAGCTTGACGGGCGTCTTCTTCTGCAGCATCGGCCCCGCGGGCGCGACCACCTTGGGCCGGTCGGGCACGTTCTCGGGCGCGGGCGTGCCGGGCTTGATGGGGCCCTGGTCGGCCGGGGGCGCCGCGTCGGCCGCGGGTGCACTGGCGGCGGCGGCCGATGCCCCGCCGGCACCGGTCTCATCCGTGGCCGCTGCCGGCGCTTCGGCGGGTGCGTCCGTGGGCGTACCGGCTGCCGGCGCTTCGGGCGCAGCAGCGGGGGCCTCCGCGGCGGCGTCGGTCGTGCTCGCGTCGCCGTCGGCGGGGGCGTCATCGCCCGGCGCGGCGGGCGCCGCGGCGCGATTCGAACGCGCGGGCGGCTCGGCGATCGCGGTTGCGGTCTCGCCGCCGGCATCGGCCGACTCCGCCTTCTTGGTTGCGGCCTTCTTGCGGGCCTTGGCACGCGGCTTGGCCCGGGCCTTCGAGAGATCCACCGGCTTGGCGGTCTCGACGGCGGTGTGCGGCTTGGCCTCGCCCTCCTCGCCGGCGAACCACTCCCGCACGGTCGCCTCGAGGCCGACCGACACCGTCGACATGTGGTTCTTCACCACCGACTCGGGGATGCCCTCGTCGCGGCACTTCTGCACGATCGCCTTGGAGGCGATGCCCAGTTCCTTCGCAAGCTCGAACACGCGCTTAGCCAAGCGTTCCTCCACAGGCCGGGCGGCACACCATCCGCCGCCCGGCATCCCGCCGCGTCACCCGCGGCCTCGAATGCTCGATCAGCTGCCCAGGATCTCCGCGGCCCTCGACTCGCCGTCGCTCTCTCCGTTATCCGCGGCCCCACCCTGGGCCTCGCCGGGCGAATCCCCGGAGCCCCCCGAGTGCTCGCCGGCGGGCGTCTCGCCGCCGGCGGTCCCGGGCTCGGAGCCCGCCTGCGCCTCGGTCGCGCCGCCGCCCGCGAGGATCGCCGCCGCCGCCGAATCGGCGTCCGGTGCGTCGGCGGGGCCCAGCAGGTCCTCGCCCGCGGCGATCCGCGCCTGCTCTTCCTGCCGCCGCCGCTCGGCCTCTTCCTTCTCGCGGGCCTGCTGCTCCTCGACGATCTTGGCCTTCGCCGCGGCCAGCTCCACGGCGTTGGCCGCGTGCTCGGCGGAGATCTCCAGCTCGGTCGCCAGCATGTCGGCGCCGATCTCGACGATGTCGAAGACGCTGATCATGCCCAGCGCCGCGAGGCGATCGACCATCTGCTCGTCGATGGGCTCGATCTCCTGCAGCGTCTGCGACAGGGTCTCCAGTCCCTTGGTGAACTCCTCGGGCGTCAGGATGTCCACGTCCCAGCCGGTCAGCTTCGCCGCCAAGCGGACGTTCTGCCCCCGCTTGCCGATGGCCAGGCTCAGCTGGTCCTCGCGGACCACCACCGTGGCGCGTCCCAGCTCGAAGCACAGGCTGATCTCGGCCACCTCGGCGGGCTTGAGCGCGTTCTGGATGAGGATTTGGCTCGACTCGTTCCATCGCACGATGTCGATCTTCTCGCCGTTGAGCTCGTCGACGATGTTCTTGATGCGGCTGCCCCGCACGCCGACGCAGGCGCCCACCGCGTCGACGCGGCTGTCGATCGAGCTGACGGCGATCTTGGTTCGCTGCCCGGGCTCGCGGGCCATCGCCTTGACCTCGATGATCCGCTCGGCCACCTCGGGCACCTCGACCTCGAAGAGCCGCTTGATGAAGTCCTCATGCCCCCGAGTGAGCACCACGCGGGTGGCGGTGCCGTCCCGCTTGACGTCCAGGATCATCGCGCGAACGCGGTCGCCCGGGCCGAACTGCTCGCCGGGGATCTGCTCCTGGCGGGGCATCTCGCCCTCGCCGGCGTCCAGGGAGACCATCAGCCGCCCGCCGCGCTCGTATCGCTGGGCGGCGCCGGTGACGATCTGGCCCACGCGGTTCTGGTAGCGGTCGTAGAGGCTCGTCTGCTCGTCCTCGCGGAACTTCTGGATCATGACCTGCTTGAAGGTCTGGGCGGCGATGCGGCCCAGGCCCTCGGGGTCCAGCTCCAGCGGCTCGCCGTGGCGGGTCACCGACATCTCGCCGCTCAGCGGATCGACGGTGCAGACGAACTCCTCCATGTCCAGCGAGCCGTAGTGCTTCCGCGCCGCGCTCACCATCGCCTGCTCGAGATCGTGGATCAGCACCGATCGCTCCACCTTGCGGTCGCGGGCGATCGAGTCGAGGATCCTGAGCATTTCCGGGCCGTTCAACGTCCGCGTCCTCCGACGCCCGCCGCGGGGCGGGCTCCAAAATGCAACCCGGGCCACGAGACGCCCAACGCGCCCCGGACCCGGCCACGAACCGCACACCGCGGGTGCGTCGGGATGTGCCGGACGATCACATCATCGGCGGCGATCCCCACGCATCGACCCACGCATCGACCAGTGCACCGATGCGGCCACGGCTCGCGTCGCGAGCACGCACAGCCGACCGCGATCGATCCCGGTGCGATTCATAGCAAGGAGATGTTAGGACGCGGCAGAATCGTGTCAACCGAGCGCGGCCGACCAGCCCCAGCCGATCCCGTCAGAAGCGGTCCTTGGGCGTGACCGGCCGCACGATCTGCACGGCGCGGTGATCGCGGCACTGGCCGATGCGGGCCAGGAACTTCCGCTGGCCCTCGACGCAGAAGACCACGTCCCGCTCCGACTTGGTTTCGGTCAGGATCAAGTCGCCCTCGGCCATGCTCGAGAGGTCCTGCAGGCTCATGGTGCTGTAGGCCAGCACCGCCGCCGCCGACACCGGCGCCGCCGAGAGCGACTCGTTCAGGCGGGTGCTGACGCCCGGGATGCGGCTGGCCTGGCCCGAACTGAACCACGTCTGGTCGCTGACGGCGTCCATGACCGGCTCGATGACGTTGTAGGGGATGCACAGGCTCATGGTGCCCGCACGGTTGGACATCTTGATCTCGAAGCCCACCACGACCACGACCTCGTTAGGCGGCACGATCTGCACCAGCTGCGGGTTGCTCTCGGTCGCGGTGACGTGGAAATTCATCTCCTTGACGCCCGCCCAGGCCTCGCTGAGCGCCTCGAGGCCCCGCGTGGTGACGTTGCCGATCAGCCGGCTCTCGATGAGCGTCATGGGCCGCTGGGGGATGAACAGGTCCTGGCTGGTGCCCCCCAGCAGTCGATCGATGATCGGGTAGATGATCAGCGGGCTGAGCTCCATGCACATCTGGCCCTCGAGCACGTCGCTCTCGATCAGGTTGAACGACGTGGGGTTGGGCAGCGCGCTGATGAACTCGCCGTAGGTCATCTGGTCGCACGTGGCGACCTTGACCTCCACGATCGTCCGCAGGAAGCCCGAGAGCGAGGCCCCGAAGTTCCGCGAGAACTGCTCGTGCAGCGTCTGCAGCGACCGCATCTGGTCCTTGCTGACGCGCTCGGGTCGCTTGAAGTCGTACGTGCGGACCTCGACCTCGTCGAAGTCCTTGCGGTGGCGGCTGAAGATCTTGACCTCGTGGGTCTCGTCCTCGACCTCGCCGCTGCCGACGGCGGCAAGCAGGGCATCGACCTCGTTCTGGTCCAGGATGTCCATGGAGGCTCCAACCCGAGGACGAGCCGCCGGCCACCCGCCGACGCACCCGCCAGCATCGGAGCCATCGCCCGCCCGGCTTGAGTCCGCGAATCCCGCCGCCCCAACAAACCCATCCAACGCCGCGCGGGCCCGGGAACAGCCGACCGACCGGGGGGATTACACTCCGCACAGACGGCCGTCGATCGGTCCGCGGCCATGGTGCCGGCGGCCCGGGGCACCCGGACGGCCGGCGGAGGACGCGATGCGAAGCTGGATCCTGTATGGTGTCGCCGCGCTGCTGGCCCTGGCCTCCCCGTCGACGGCGTGGGCCCAGGGCGGCACCGAGGTCGGCGTGTCGGCCGAGGCCTGGTACGCCCAGCGGCAGGCGAGCGACGGTCCGGCGATCGCCATCGTCGCCGTCACCCTCGATCACGGCCCCGCGCTGCACAGCTGGCCCAGCGCCGAGCAGGACGTGCTGCCAGCCGATCTCGCCTCCTTCGCCATCCGCACCGAGATCGCGCTGCCGAGCGGGCAGGACGGCGTGCTAGGCGCCGGGCGGATCCAGTGGCCCTCGCCCAAGCTGGCGGCCGTGCCCGATCCCGCGGGCGGCACGCAGCCCTACGAGGCTCCGGTCTACGCCGGCCGCGCGGTCGCCTTCGTGCCGGTGCTGCTCGATCGCGCCGCCACCAACCGCGAACTGTCGATCGAGGTCGCCACCATGCTGCAGGCCTGCGACGAGGCCTACTGCTACCCGCCGCAGGACGTCGCCGTCTCGGTGTCGCTGCCGGCGTGGAACCAGTCCGCCCCGTCGCCGGCGATCGCGGACGGCCTCGATGCCGCGACGCTGGATGCCGCGATCGCGCTGGCGGTCGGCGGCCTCGATGCCGCACCGCAGCCCGAGGACGAGGCGTCCGTCGCGGATGCCCCACCCGCAGATGGGGAAGCCGATGCCGCGGCCGATCCCGCCGCGCCGGCCGAGGTGGACACCCGCAACAAGTTCCTGGGCGTCATCGCCGTGCCGCCGCCGGATAGCGTCGCGGGCGTGGCGTTCATCGCCGTGCTCGCCGCCCTGGGCGGCTTGGTGCTCAACCTCACCCCCTGCGTGCTGCCGGTCATCCCCATCAAGGTCATGACGCTGTCGCAGCACGCCGGCACGCCCGGCAAGTCGCTGGTGCTCGGGCTATGGATGGCCCTGGGCGTCGTGGCGTTCTGGCTGGGCATCGGCATCCCGGCCGCGGTGCTGGGCACCGCCGTCGGCGCCATCTTCGGCTACTGGTGGTTCACGCTCGGCGTCGGGCTGATCATCGCCGTGATGTCCATCGGCCTGATGGGCCTGTTCACCATCCAGCTGCCGCAGACGGTCTACAAGGTCAATCCCAAGGTCGATTCGCCGTGGGGCTCGTTCGTCTTCGGCGTGATGACCGGCGTGCTGGGCCTGCCCTGCTTCGGCTTCGTCGCCGGCGCCCTCTTCGCCAGCTCGGCGCAGATCCCGGCGCTCGTCATGCTCGTCATCTTCGCGGCCATCGGCGTGGGCATGGCGCTGCCCTACCTCGTGCTGTCGCTCAACCCCAAGTGGGTCGACGTGCTGCCCCGTACCGGCCCGGCCAGCGAGCTGGTCAAGCAGGTCATGGGTCTGCTGCTGCTGGGCGCGGCGGCCTACTTCGTGGGCACCGGCATCCTGGCGCTTACCAAGGACATGCCCTGGATCGGCGGCCAGCTGCAGTGGTGGGCGGCCGCGGTCTTCATCGCCGCCGCGGGCGTCTGGCTCATGTTCAAGACCTTCCAGATCACGCCCAAGTCCGCGCCCCGCGCCGCCTTCTCACTCGTGGCAATCGTGCTGGGCGGCACGGCCATCGTCTTCGCCGTGGACACCACCAGCAAGGCCAAGGAAGAGTACCTCGTCCGTGCCGCGGCCCTCGGGGATGCGTCCGGTTCGCTCATCACCACCACCTGGAACGACTACACCCCCGAGACGCTGCAGCAGGCACGCGACGCGGGGTACGTCGTGGTGGTCGAATTCACCGCGGACTGGTGCCTCAACTGCAAGGCCCTCGAACGCACCGTGCTCAACGTCGATCCGGTCAAGAGCCGCTTGGCCGCCGATGACGTCATCATGATCAAGGCCGACCTGACCACCAAGAGCCTGCCGGGCTGGCAGCTCATGGAGCAACTGCAGCAGAAGGCCCCGCCCGTGCTCGCGGTCTACGGCCCCGGCATCCAGGGCGGCACCCCCTGGATGCGCAACGTCTACGGCTCCGAGGCCGTCCTCAACGCCATCGAGCAGGCCAAGGGCCAGGGCACCGAACTCGGCGGCGATGCCGCGACGCCTCGCCCCGGCGTATGGGACGATTTCACGCCGGAGAAGCTCGCTCGCGCCCGCGACCAGGGCTAGACCGTCGTCGTCAACTTCACGGCCGACTGGAGCATCAACATCAAGTCACTCGAGCGCACCGTGCTCGATGTCGATCCGGTGCGGTCTCGCCTCCAGGCCGATGATGTGGTCCTGCTCGAGGCGGACCTGACCACGACAAACCAGCCGGGATGGACGCTCATGAAGGAGCTCGGGCAGACGGCCCCGCCCGTGCTCGCTGTCTACGGGCCCGGCATCCGGGGTGACACCCCCTGGATGCGAAACGCCTACGGGTCCGAGGCCGTCATCGGTGCCCTCGAGCAGGCCAGGGGCGGCACGCCCATCGCCCGCGGCAACTAGCGGCCGCTACCGCTCGCAGCCGACGACGAAGGCGTTGACGAACTCCAGGAAGTCGAAGATGTCCAGCGTGCCGCCGGCGTCGAAGTCGGCCAGCGGGTCGCCCGCGTCGAAGGCGTTCTGGAACGCCAGGAAGTCGAAGGCGTCGGTCGAGCCGCTGCCATCGAAGTCGCCCCGGCACGGCCGGATGCCCCGGACGACCAGCGCGTAGTCCATGTCGATCTCGGGCGTCTCGAGGCGTGCGTCCTCGTTCAGCTCTTCGACGACCACCCGCACGACCCAGTGGCCGGGTATCGGCGCCTCAACGAACACGTTCTCCACGGTGTCCACGTCGCTCGCGGCCCCACCAGGTAGCGAGTACGCACGCCCGAGCAGCCCGTTGTTGCCGAAGTACCGCGTGCCATCGGGGGCGCGGACCTCCAGGTCGAGGTCGTTGATGCGATGGATCGTCGAGGAGGTCGTGCCCGCCGGATCCAGGAACGCCAGCGTGATCTTGAGCTCGGCCTCGCCCTCGGGCACCATGACGACGTACTCGCGAAGGTCGCCGACGGCGTCGAGCACCTCGGTCTCGTCGACGACCAGCATGCGGTCCAGGTCCCGCAGCAGCGTGGCGACGTTGGCGGCGCCCCAGCCCTGCTCGAGCCGCTGGATCCGCGGGCCCAGCGGCCAGGGCGTCGCGGTGTTGATCATCAGCGCCTTGGCCGTCGCCGCGTGTGGTCGAGCCTCGAAGACGCTCTGCTCTTCGGCCGAGTTGAGCGCGGGCCCCGCGTCGGCCCACATCTGGAAGAGCAGGCCGAAGTGTCCCGCGGTGATCGGCGTGGCGCCGCTGGTGCCGCCGAAGGTCGTGTACAGCGTGTCGCCCACGCCCGCGGTCGTGTCCACGACGTCGTAGAAGTGCGACAGGTCGGGCTTGATGCGGCCGTCGGCCGCCGGCCCGGTGCTCGCGCCCGTGTGCCGGTCGTCGTCGCGGCCCGCGGTATCGAAGTGGCCGATGCCGCCCACCGACACGATGTTCTTGGCCCAGGCCTGCGGCCTCGATTGCGTATCGCCCGAGTTGGACTGGCTCTGGGTGATCAGGATGTCGTGCAGCAGGATGATGTCGTCCATCTGCGCCGAGATCGTCGTGTAGTCGCTCGTCCGGGGATCGCCCCAGCTGTTGGTCTGGAACACCGCGCGGTATACGCCATCCGGGTCGACCAGCTCGGCCGTGTGGGCGTATCGGGTGATCGGGCCGCCCAGCAGGTCCAGCCGCGGATACGACGCGAAGATGCCCCGGGCATCGGGCAGCAGCCCGCGGTAGCGGGCATCGCCCGAGCCATCGCCGAAGACGATGCCGTACACGGGCGTGCCGTGCGTGTAGATGCCGCCGTTGGGCCCGTGCAGGATGGGAGGCCGCGCCGCGAAGTCGACGTGCGTGGTCCGCAGGCCGCCGTCGAGCACCTCGGCCCGCACGCCCAGCCCGGTGTAGCCCGCGATGCGCTCGACGGTGTCGGCCCCGCCGAAACCGCGGACGATGTCCATGTCGTCCTCGCCCGGCCCCTTGGCGTCTATGAATTGGACCTCACCCCGGTTGGCGACCTCGGCGAGCTGGTCGAGCGTCAGCCGCGCCTCGATGCGGAAGCCCTCGGGCTCCGCGCCGGTCACCACGCCGCCGATCGACTGCACGAAGCCCGCGATGGCGTTCTGGTCCTTCGGACCGCGCTCGAGCATCTGGATCGAGTACAGCCGTGCGTCGTCGCCGGATGCGCCGGTGGCGAGATCCTGGAGCAGCGGCTCGTCCAGCTTGTAGGCCGGGTGGTACGGACCCACCCAGCGGACCGAGGACAGGCCGGCGACCGCATCGACGACCGCCGCATCGCCGCGCACGATGTACGCGTTGAACGGCAGGTGCTTCGCGATGCGGGCGCCGGCGCGGCCGAGTGACTCGCGATCAGCATGCGTGATCGCCGTAGCGAACTGCACGATGTGGGCGTCGTGGGTCGCGTCCGCCGTCAGCGCATCGGGCGTCGCCGGCACGACCCGCAGCGGGTCGAACTCGGCGTAGCGGAGCATGAGGGTGCCGCGATCGTGGCCGGCGGCGACCGCGTCGGTGGAGCGTGCCGCCTGCGCGTCCTGGTGCGCCGTCGCGGCGCCGGCGGCCGCGCATGCCGTAGCAATCGCGAGGCGGACGCACACACGCCTCGGATGGGTGGAATCTCGGGTGGTGCCGAGCATGTTGTGTGTCTCCGGTGTTCGCGGGGCCGCCGGGCCTCATAGCGTCGCGCGACCCCCCGCAAACGGGGCGGATCGTAGATTGCGTCCTCCGCGCATGAGAGAACGCGTATTGGCGTTTTCCTCGATGGAATGGGCAAGATGGGCGGCCTGCGACCCGCTCGCACCGCCGCATGGCTTGGGCCGCAACGACTTAGCTGCGGGCGCGGCGTGCGGCCTCGGCCACCCGTTCGGGAGCCGTTCCGCCGAATGCCGACCGCTTCGCGAGCGCCGATTGAAGGCCGAGCACCTCGAACACGTCGGTGTCGATCGAGGCGTGCACGGCTTGGAGCGCGTCGAGCGGCAGATCCTCGAGCGCGACGCCGCGGTCGATGGCCACGCGGACGGCCCGACCCGTCACGTCGTGTGCCTCGCGGAAGGGCACGCCGCGTGCAACCAGGTAGTCGGCCAGTTCGGTCGCGTTCGCGTAGCCGCCGGAGGCGCGCGTGCGGCAGCGGTCGACATCAAACGCCAGCGTCTCGATGGTGAGCGCGGCGATCCGCAGGCAGCCGCTGAGCTCGTCGCTCGCATCGAAGAGCGCGAGCTTGTCCTCCTGGTTGTCCTTGTTGTATGCCAGCGGCTGGGACTTCAGGATCATCAGCACCGCGTTGTGCGCCGACGCAATCCGCCCGCACTTGCCGCGGACGAGCTCCAGGCCGTCGGGGTTCTTCTTCTGGGGCATCAGCGATGATCCCGTGGTCACCCGATCGGAGAGCTTCACGAGCGCGAATTCGGCGCTGTTGTAGATGATCAGATCCTCGGCCAGCCGCGACAGGTGCACGGCGCAGGCCGCGATGCACGCCAGCATCTCGAGCACGAAATCTCGATCGGAGGCGGCGTCCATGCTGTTGCCGCAGGGGCGGTCGAAGCCGAGCGCCGTCGCCAGGCGGTGGCGATCGATCGGGTAGGCCGTCCCCGCCAGGGCGCCGCAGCCCAGCGGGCATTCGTTCACGCGGCGGAGCGCATCGCGGAGGCGATCGGCGTCGCGGGCGAGCATCGCCTCGTGCGCGAGGGCCCAGTGGCCGATCGTCACCGGCTGCGCGGGCTGCAGGTGCGTGTAGGCGGGCATCGGGTCGGCCGCGTGCCGCTCGGCGATGGAGACCAGCGCGGAACGCAGCGCATCGAGTTCGCGCACGCGGTCGGCGATGCTCGCCCGCGTCCACAGCCGCAGATCGGTAGAAACCAGGTCGTTGCGGCTGCGGCCGGTGTGCAGCTTCTTGCCCAGGTCGCCGATCCGCTGCACGAGTTCGTGCTCCAGCCAGGTGTGCACGTCCTCCAGGCCGGTTTCGACGGGCGGGTCCGGCAGCGCGAGGGCGTCGCGCTCGATGGCGCGCAGCGCCTCGGCGATCCGGGCCGATTCGTCGCCGGTGAGCACGCCAACCGCCGCTAGCTCGGCCGCCCATGCGATCGAGGCCTCGACGTCGTGCGGCAGCAGCCGCCAATCGAAGGCGAGCGAGTCGTTGAAGCGCTTGAACAGCTCGTCGGGCGGCTCATCGAAGCGGCCGCCCCACATCGCGGCGGGCGGCGCGGTCATGATGGCCGCTGCTCGGCGACGGCGTCGGACGACCGCTCACGCTCCAGCCGGGTCGCCTCGACGCGCTGGGGCAGCGTCCACAGGCGGATGAAGCCCTCGGCGTGCTTCTGGTCGTAGAAGGGCGTGTCGCTGAAGGACGCCAGCGAGGGGTCGTAGAGGGCGGCCTCGCACCGCCGCTGCTCGACGACCGCGTGCCCGCGGTGCAGCCGGACGGCCACCTCTCCGGTCAATCGCGACGCCATGCTCTCGGCGGCGGCGCTAACGGCCTGCCGCAGCGGCGTGAACCACTTGCCGGCGTAGACGATCTCGCCGAAGGTGGCAGCCATGTGCTCGCGGTAGCGTCGCGCGTCGCGGTCGAAGGCGAGCTCCTCGAGGGCCCGCAGCGCCGCGACCAGGATCGTTCCGCCCGGGGTTTCGTAGAGCCCGCGGGACTTGATGCCCACGACGCGGTTCTCGACGATGTCGACGCGGCCCACGCCGTGCCGGCCGCCCAGATCGTTGAGCCGCTCGATGAGGGCCACGCCGCCCAGCGCCTCGCCGTCGACCGCGACGGGCCGCCCGTCCTCGAAGGCCAGCCGCACGACCTCGGGGTCGGTCGGCGTCTCGTCGAGGTCGCGGCTCATCATCCACACGTCGGGTGGCGGGGGGCTCCAGGTGTCCTCGATCGGGCCGCCCTCGTGCGAGATGTGCCATAGGTTGCGGTCGCGGCTGTAGATCTTGGCGGCGCTGGAGGTGGTGGGGATTTGGCGCTCGGCGAGGTAGTCCAGCAGGTCCTCGCGGGAGTGCATGTCCCAGGTCCGCCAGGGGGCGATGACCTCCATCTGCGGCGCCAGCGCCGCGAAACCCGCCTCGAAGCGGATCTGGTCGTTGCCCTTGCCGGTGCAGCCGTGGCAGAGGGCGGTGGCGCCCACCTCGCGGGCGTAGGCGACCTGGGCGGCCGCGATCACCGGCCGCGCCATCGCGGTGCCCAGCAGATAGGTGTGCTCGTAGGTGCAGCCCGCGATCAGCGTGGGGAACACGTAGTCCTCGACGAACGACGCGCGGAGGTCGTCGACCTTGCAGCTGGCGGCGCCGCTGGCGCGGGCCTTGTCCTCGACGCCCTGGAGTTCTTCGGCACCCTGGCCGACGTCGGCCACGAAGCAGTGCACCTCGTAGCCGTAGGTCTCGACGAGCCAGGGCACGATGGCCGAGGTATCCAGCCCGCCCGAATAGGCGAGCACCACGCGGCGGGCGTCTTGCGGGGGCGGCGTCATGCGGGCATTCCTGGCGTAGCCGTGCGGCTGCGGTCGGTTGCTGCTGGCGGCTACTGCTGGCGGTTACTGCTGGTGGTTACTGGGGGCGGTGCTGGTCGAGCATCATAACGGCCAGCGCGTTCTGGGCGTGCATGCGGTTTTCCGCCTGGTCGTAGACGATGGAGTGCTGGCCGTCGATGACCTCGTCGTCGACTTCGACGCCCCGGCAGGCCGGCAGGCAGTGCATGAACCGCGCGGGCCGGCCGCCCGAGCCGGCGTGCCGCATCAGCTCGGCGGTCACCCGGTACCGCTGGAAGGCCTCGACCCGCTCCTCGCGTTCGGCCTCGCTGCCCATCGAGACCCAGGTATCGGTGTAGATCACGTCGTGGCCCGCGACGGCCTCGGGGTTGGTGCTCAGGGTGATCGAGCCGCCCGAGGCGTTGGCGAGCGTGCGGGCCCGCTCGACGATCATGGCCTGCGGGCCGTAGGCCGACGGCGAGATGACCGTGGCGTGCCCGCCCAGGGCGCCCAGCACCAGCAGCAGCGAGTGGCACACGTTGTTGCCGTCGCCGATGAACGCCACGCGGACGCCGGTGACGCCGCCGAGGGCCACATGGATGGTCAGAGCATCGCCGAGTGCCTGGCACGGGTGCTCCAGGTCGCTCAGGGCGTTGATCAGCGGCCGCCGGGTGTGCTCGGCGAGTTCCTCGAGGCTGGCGTGCGACCGCACGCGGGCGACCGTCGCGTCGGCGTACCGCTCCAGCGTGCGGGCGAAGTCGCGGATGGACTCGCGCTCGCCCAGGGGCGAGCCGGCCTGGTCCATGTACACGACGTGTGCGCCCAGGCGGGTCAGCCCGATCTCGAAGGATGCCCGCGTGCGGAGCGAGGGCTTCTCGAACACCGCGGCGATCGCCATGCCGTGCAGCGGCGTGGGCGGCTTGGACCAGCGGCCGCGGAGCCTGCCGGCCAGGTCCAGCACGCCGCGGATCGATGCGGGCTCCAGGTCGGCGACCGATAGCAAGGCCCGCGGAACGGTCACGTCAACGGATGCGCGATGGGCCACGCTACGCTCCCGGTGGCTTCTGGCTGGGCAGGTCGAGCAGCGTCGTGCCGCCCGCGGAGTTGGGGTCCTGCCACCAGGGCGAGGCCGTATCCCGCCATGACGCGATGCGGACCGGCGAACGCAGCCGCGCCGACAGATCCAACGCCGCTCGCACCTTGGGCACCATGCCGCCCTCGATGACCCGGCTTTCGATCAGGGCCTCGGCGGTCGGTCGGTCGAGCCGCTCGATCGCGCGGCCGTCTCGCTGCAGCACGCCGGGGGTGTCGGTCAGCAGCGCGAGCTGGGCCGCGCCCAGCACGTCGGCGACGCCCGCGGCCGCATCATCGGCGTTGACGTTCAGCGGCGCGCCGTCGTCGTCGGCGCCGATGCACGACACGACCGGGACGATGCCGGCCCCGAGCAGGGCGTCGAGTGCCAGCGCATCGCCGCCCTCGCCGTTGGGCGCCACCACGCCCACGTGCCCGAGGTCCACGCCGCCCACGGGCTGCCGGCGGAGGCACCGCAGGCCGGCCCCGGTCAGCGTGAGGCCGGCGGCGTCGATGTCGTGGGCCCGCAGCGCCGCGACGAGCTGGTGGTTCACCAGCCCGGCCAGCGTGGCGACGACCTCGCCGATCGCGGCGTCGTCGGTCACCCGCAGGCCCTGCACCTTCCGCCGCTCGATGCCCAGGGCGGCCATGCGGCGGCTGACCGCCTCGCCGCCGCCGTGCACCAGCACCAGTCGCTCGTGCTCGGCGAGGCCCGCGATGGCGTCGAGGATGGGCTCGCGGGCGATCGCCGCGTCCACGCCCGAGCCGCCGAGCTTGAGCACGATGACGCTCAAGGCGATCCTCCCGCGGCGTGCGCGCCGGTTGCGGGCAGCAGCCCGAGCGTCTCGGGCAGCCCCAGCCGCACGTTCACCGCCTGCAAGGCCTGGCCCGAGGCGCCCTTGAGCAGGTTGTCGATGGCGCACGCCACGACGGCGTGCGTGCCCGAGTCGTCGACCGCGACGCCGATGTCGGCGAAGTTGGTCCGCTCCACGCCGAGGACCGCGGGCCACGCGCGGTGGGGCAGCATTCGCACGAACGGCCGATCCGCGTAGGCCGATGCGAGCACGCCGCGGACGTTGGCGGCGTCCATCGCCTCCGCCAGCCGCAGGTGCACGACGCTCAGCATGCCGCGGAAGAATGGCGCCACGCTGGGCGTGAACAGCACGCCCCGGCCGGCGTGCGTCGAGATCTCGGGCTGGTGGCGGTGCGCCAGCACGTTGTACGGCTGCAGGCTCACCTCGCCGAAGGCCGTCCGCGGCGACGCCGCCCGCCCCGCGCCGCTGATGCCGCTCACCGCGTCGATCAGCGGCGTCCAGTCCGCCTCGACGACGCCGGCGTCCAGCAGCGGCCGCATGGGCAGCAGGCTCGCCGTCGGGTAGCAGCCCGGGCAGGCGATCAGCCGCGCGTCCCGCAGGCCAGCGGGGTCGAGCTCGGGCAGTCCGTACGCCGCCTCGCGGAGGAGGTCGGGAGCCGGGTGCTCGAAGCCGTAGTGCCTCGGGTAGTCCGCCGGGTCCGGCAGCCGGAACGCGCCCGACAGGTCCGCGACGATCTCGACGCCGTCGAGCAGGGCCGGCGCGAGCGCCGCGCTGGCCTCGTGTGGCGTGCAGAGGAACACGACCGACGGCCGGCACGCCAGGATCGCGTCGGGCGTCCCATCCTCGATGGCGAGGTCGGTGCGGCCATGCAGCCGGCCGAACACCTCGCCGACGGGCCGGCCGCCATGGCCGCCGCCCGGGGAGCCGAATACGCCCGCCAGCTCGAATTCGGGATGGGCCAGCACGAGCTCGATCAACTCGAGCCCGGTATATCCGGTCGCGCCCGCGATGGCAACGCGGTGGGTCATGCCGCCGGGCCGTCGCGGTCGGGGTGGACTGTGCTCGGTGTCAATCCGGTCATGCTCCATCCAGAGTACCGGTAATCCCGGACGATCGCAAGCCTACCAACGCCGGGCTCGCATTCTTCATTCGCGCCCGTCGGCCGCCGGAACGCGCCCTGGCGTGCAAGGATTCCGCCATGGCCAAGCAACATCCGCCCCGTTTTCTTGCGATCTGCGACGACGCGCGGACGCGAATCTCCGAGTGCAGCGTCGACCACGTGCGGGCGATGCTCGACGCGGGCGAGGACTTCGATCTCGTCGACGTCCGCGAGGAGAGCGAGTTCGCCAACGGCAGGCTGCCGGGCGCTCGACACCTGGGCAAGGGCGTCATCGAGCGCGACATCGAGGCCGCAATCCCCGATACCGATCGCACGATCGTGCTCTACTGCGGCGGCGGCTTTCGCTCCGCTCTGGCCGCCGACAACTTACAGAAGATGGGCTACGGCAGGGTCATCTCCATGGACGGCGGCTACCGCGGCTGGACCGAGGCGGGCCTGCCGACCGAGGCGTGACCTCCTTCGGGGCCGGCCACCCTTGTTCGCGTGCCGGGACGGTCCAGTTGCCTCCCTAGGGCTGGGGGCGATCGAACACCAGCGAGCCGCCGCGGTCGGCGGCGGGCGGCGGGGCCCAGGCCCACTCGGGCATCGAGCCCCGCTCGGCGTGCGGCGGACCGATGCTGCGGCCGCTCGAGCCGCAGCCCTGCGAACCGACGGCGGCGAGCGCGACCACCAGTCCCGCGGCCGCGATGGCGGCGCGGCGCGGCACGCGCCGGTCGCGGCTTGTTGCCCTCTTGCGTAGGTCCATGCGCACACCTTCCTAAAGGCCGCCTCCCCAGGCCAGGGGCGGGGCCGGTCTCTCGTCCGTGTTGTGCCGATGCACGCCGCGCCAGGCGGCGCAACCGGCATCATCCGCGTGTGGAGTGCGCGTCGGCGGGGGGTGCCGGGGCAGGGCCGACGCGAGCCGTTTGATCGCCGAAGGGTCGCTCGTACGATCCGTCCGCGTCGGGCGGTACCGGCGGAATGGCAGCCTGCCGGGGCCCAGAACGGGGACGCCGATCATGATTCGCACCGCATTCAGCACCGTTGCATGTCCGGCGTGGAAACTCGACGAGGTCGCCCGAACGGCGGCCGAACTCGGATTCGATGGCGTTGAACTGCGGACCTTCGGCTACGGCTCGCGGCAATTCGTCTGCGATCCCATGATGACCGGCGCTCGCAAGGTGGCCCGCACCTTCGGCGACCTGGGGCTGGACGTGTGCTGCCTGGCGACCTCGATTGCGCTGCACACGCCCATCCGCCCGCACGTGATCGGACGGACCTTCCTGTTCGACCAGGAGCGGGAGACCCGCCGCGCCACGCGGATCGTCGACTTCGCGTCGCAGATCGAGGCGCCCTTCGTGCGGCTCTTTGGCTTCGAGGTGCCCGAGGGCGAGACCCGGCACGCGGCGATTCGCCTCATCGCCCAGCGGCTGGCCACCATCGCCGACCACGCCCGCCATCGCGGCGTGACCATCCTGCTCGAGAACGGCGGCAGCTTCCGCACCGCCGCCGCCCTGCGGGAGGTTCTCAACGCGGTCGATAGCCCATTGGCGGCCGCGTGCTACGGCAACGCCGTTGCGCACGCCGCGGGCGACGACTTCGGCGAGGGCGTGCGGACGCTGGGCCGCCGCCTGCGCCTCGCGCGGCTCAAGGATGTCCGCGGCGGCGTCCCGGTCCTGCCGGGAGATGGCGATCGCGAGGCCGAGGCCTTCGTTCGCGAGTTGGCGGGCTACCCCTACTTCGACGGCTGGCTGAGCTTCGAGTGGGACGCCGCGTGGCACGACAACCTCGCACCCGCGGACGAGGTCCTGCCCGACGCGATCCGCCGGATCTACGGCTGGCTCGGCGGCGAGTCCTCGGGCAAGGCGGTGCAGGCACACGTGACCGAGGCCGCGGAGGTGGCTTGACCGCCGACGATCCCGCCTCCCGCGGCAGCGAAGACCCGGCGGCACGGTCGCGATCGGTCCTCCGCCGCTGCGAGGCCATGGGCTTCGCCCTCGCCGGCATCGCCCGGCCCGGGCCTATCCGGCATCCGACCTTCTTCGAGGGCTGGCTCGAGGACGGCAAGCACGGCTCGATGGCCTACCTCGCCGAGCACGCCGATCTGCGGGCCGATCCGCGCGGCATGCTCGAGGGCTGCCGCTCGGTGGTGATGGTCGCCGACCAATACGCCACACGGGGCGATCGCGACGAACGGCTGCCGCCGACGCACGGCCGCATCGCGCGGTACGCCCGCGGGCGGGACTACCACAGGGTCATCAAGAAGCGGCTGCACGCGCTGTGCGACGAGCTCGCCGCCGCGCATCCGCGAGGCCGCTTCCGGGCGTTCGTCGATACGGCGCCGGTGCATGAGCGCGATCTCGCCGTCGCCGCCGGCCTGGGGTGGACCGGCAAGCACACGCTGCTGATCCACCCCGAGCGAGGCAGCTGGCTGCTTCTGGGCGGCGTGCTGACGAGCCTCGACCTGGAGCCCGCCGACGGCCCGGTCGCGGACCATTGCGGCACGTGCACGCGGTGCATCGATGCCTGCCCGACCGGCGCTATTACGCCCTATAGCGTCGACGCCCGCCGGTGCATCAGCTACCTGACCATCGAGCGTCGGCACGCGATACCTGCCGAGTTCGAGCCCGCGATCGGCGACTGGCTCTTCGGCTGCGACGTCTGCCAGGAGGTCTGCCCGCACAACTCGCCACGGCGGCACGCCACCGCTGGACCCAATCCCGCCTATGCCAGCGAGCGGGATTCGTTCGACCTGCTCGACGTGCTCGGCTGGACCGAGGCCGATCGACGATCGGCGTTCACCCGGTCGGCGATGAAGCGGGCGACGCTCGGCATGATGCGTCGCAACGCGGTGATCGCCGCGGGCAACCGATTGGCGGAGCTGGACGGCGCCTCGCCCGCGGCGGAGGCGCTCGCCGCGGCGCTCGAGGCCCTCCGGGACGACCCGCGGGAGGACGCCGAACTCCGCAGCATCGCCGCGAGGTCCCTGAAGCGGCATCCGCCGGGCTGCTAGCGTTTGTCGTGAGCAAACGGGCCCTTCGTCCCAGGGTGCTGATCATCGGCGGCGGATTTGCGGGCCTGGCGTGCGCGCGGGCCCTGCGGCGGGCGCCCGTCGAGGTCGTCCTGGTGGATCGCCGCAACCACCACCTCTTCCAGCCGCTGCTGTACCAGGTCGCGACGGCGGCGCTGTCGCCGTCCAACATCGCCGCCCCCATCCGCCGCATCCTGCGCTCGCAGCGCAACTGCACGGTCGTGATGGGCGAGGCCGAGCAGATCGATACCGACGCGAAGCTCGTCCGGGGTGGCGGCCGCGAGCTGCGGTACGACTACCTCGTCGTCGCCTGCGGCATGACGCACACCTACTTCGGCCACGACGAGTGGGCGCAGCACGCGCCGGGGCTCAAGACGATCGATGACGCGCTCGACATCCGCCGCCGGGTGCTGCTCGCTTTCGAGGCCGCCGAGCTCGAAGACGATCCCGCGGACCGCGCCGCGGCGCTGACGTTCGTGGTCGTCGGCGGCGGGCCGACGGGCGTCGAACTGGCCGGAGCGCTCATCGAGATCGCGATGCAGTCCATCCAGCGGGACTTCCGCCGCGTCGATACCCGCACCGCCCGCGTGGTGCTCATCGAGGGATCGGGCCGTGTGCTGCAGGCCTTCCACCCCGATCTCTCCGAGAAGGCGATGCAGAGCCTGCGGCAACTCGGCGTCGAGGTCATCCTCGGCCGCCGCGTAAGCACCATCGACGGCAACGGCGTGACCGTCGGGGAGGGCGACGACGCCGAGCGGATCGATTCGGCCTGCGTGCTGTGGGCCGCCGGGCTGCAGCCCGAGCCCGTCGCAGACGAGCTCGAGCGGACCGCCGGCGTCGAGCGCGACGCCTCGGGGTGCATCACGGTGGGCGGCGACCTGGCCGTGCCGGGCCATCCCGAGGTGTTCGTGGTGGGCGACCTGATGAGCTACGCCGACCCGAAGACCGGCGAGGCGGTGCCGGGCGTCGCCCAGGGCGCCATCCAGAGCGGCCGCTTCGTGGGCCGCATGATCGCCGACGAGATCGCCGGGCGCGCCCGCGACGAGCGCCCGGTCTTCCGCTACGACGACAAGGGCATGATGGCGACCATCGGCCGGGCGCACGCGGTCGCGCAGATCGGGCCGCTCCGCTTCGGCGGGCTGGCCGCGTGGCTGCTCTGGTCGGCGGTGCACATCGCGTTCCTGGTCGGCTTCCGCAACCGCTTCCTGGCGCTCTTCGAGTGGGCCTGGCTGTACACCTTCTGGGCCCGCGGCGCGCGGCTCATCACCGGGCGCAGGGGCGGCGCGGCCAGCGCCTGACGCGGCGGCGGAACTCCAGCTGCGATTGCAACCCAGCCGGTCGACCTACGGCGCCAGCGGCTCCGGGCCGGCCTCGGTCTTCGTGCCCAGGCGGAAGGTCTTCGAGATGGTCCGGGCCTTGTCGGCCTGGTAGGTGAGCGTGAAGGCGTCGTTGGCCTCGCCCTCCACGATGAAGCGGTAGATGACCTCGCCCTCGCCCGGCACGCCCGAGGCGACCTGAATCCGCTCGGGCTCGAAGCGGACCTCGTCCATCTGCCGGTCCCGCCAGTTGCTCAGCCGGCCGGCGGCGGCGAGCGTGGCATCGTCCGACTCGAACAGCAGCAGGTCGTTGGCGCCGATGCGGTTGCGCTGCGCGTTGGCCGTCCGGGTCGGGATGACCCGCTCGTTGCGCACCGCAACGTCCACGCGGTAGGTGTCCGGCGCGATCCGATCCATCTCGACGCGGCCGAACCGAAGCAGCGGCATGTGCCGAGCGTGGAACATCGTGAAGGCGAAGTTGCGGTGGGCTTCCTCCTCCAGGAGGAACGGCGGCGTGCTCCGGCTGCCCCAGCGGTTCGTGCCGCCCACGAGCACGGTGCCGTACTCGGGGTGCTCGACCTCGGTGTACTCGCTGAACTCGTCGCCGAACACCATGTGGTCGCGCCACAGCCACCGCTGATCCTCGGTCTCGGCCTGCGCTTCGCCCTGGTAGCGCTTGGTGTTGCGCCACAGCTCGTTGGTGAAGCTGATGACGCCGAGGCTCTCGGCGAACCAGGTCACCTCGCCGCCATGCACGCCGTAAAGGTCCTTGTAGATGACCCAGTCTCGGTAGTAGGGCAGCTGCTGGGCGCCGACCTGTGCGATGCGGTCGTACACGCGATCGTCGGCGGACGGGTACAGCGATTCGCGGTAGGCCACGCCCGGCCCGCGGAGGATCATCCCGCCGGTGTTGTGGTAGCTCTGGGCGCCCGCGATGTTGGGATGCGCGAGCACGAACTCTCCGACGGCCCGCGTTTCGGGGCTGCTGAGGGGATACGGGCCGGCTCCGAACTGCACGTACGTCGGCTGCCAGTCGCCCGGCCAGTTGCGGTTCATGTCGTCGCCGAAGGGGCCGTCCTCGTTGATGCGGCCGTCGCCGTCGTTATCGAGGCCCTCGCCGCCGAGGTACTCCCAGTCGCTGCGCTCGCCCGGGCCGACGCGTTCGAAGCGCCTCGGATCGTCGGGATTGCGGCGGAAGCCGCCGCCGTCGCGCTGCCTCCACATCTGCGTGATCGAGCCGTCGCCGTCGAGATCGTCGTACGGATCCTCATCGAACAGGCCGTCTCGGTCGTTGTCGATCGACCGCTGGTTGTGCCGGCTGCTGTTCGGGCTGTTGGCCTTCTCGAACCAGTAGGCGCGACCGTCGGGACTC
The DNA here is from genome assembly GCA_039819165.1 of Planctomycetota bacterium. NCBI lineage: Bacteria > Pseudomonadati > Planctomycetota > Planctomycetota bacterium. Next base: position 220,879 of record JBCBSM010000002.1, on the reverse strand, counting down.
ACCACGGGAACGAAGTAGAAGCTGTAGTTGTTCAGCAGCTCGGTCAGCCGCTCGTTGATGCCCTGCTTCTCGACGAGGTACCACAGCGAGTAGAGCACCACCTCGGTTGCCTGGATCTCATTGGCGTGGATGCTGCCGTCGATGTACATCGCCGGCTTCTCGTCGTGGGCGCCCGTCTCGGGGTTGTTCACGATCACGATCCAGATGTCGCGGCCCTGGATGGACTTGCCGATCGAACGCAGCTCGACGTACTGGGGGTGGGCCTCGGCGATCCGCCGCATCGCATCCTCGACCTGCTCGAGGTCGTAGTACCGGTTCCAGGCCAGGTCGACCTTGAACTCGGGGTTGTACCGCTGCGTGCCGTCCTCGGCGGCCGGCTGCCCGAGCGCCGGGGCGGCGGCGATCGCGAGTACCGAGAGCGCCCGCCCGATCATGGTCCTTGTGTTCATCGCGCACCTCCCTCGCGCAGGCGGATTGGAATCTCGACCGTGCCGAACTCCTCGGTGCGGAGCGAGGCGTTGATGCGGCTGCCGCCGGCGCCGACGACGAGCCACTCGGCCCGCACCTCGCCGCCCGCGGGGATGCTGTCGACGCGGACGACGCGGTCGCCGCTGACCATCCGGTCCTGCTCGACGTCGAGCATGAGGACATGGGGGAACAGCCGGCGGGACTTGACGCCCATGGCCGTGCGGGTGGGCAGGTCGCCCTCGTTGCGGACGACGATGCCGATGCGCCACAGCCGGTCGCCGACGCGCTCGACGCGGACGTCGTCGATCGACACCCGCGGCAGCATCTCCAGCAGCATCGCGACGAACTCGGCCTGCTGGTCGATGATGGCCTCGATCGCGTCCTCGGGCGGATCGATCTTGAAGCCCGGCACGAAGCCGCCGACCTCGACATCCCCCAGCTGCGGATGCTCGACGGGCGTCCAGTCGACGTAGCCCGAGCCGGCCTCGTCGGCGTAGGCGAGCCACTTGGCGTCGTCGGAGTTCGAGCGCCCGGAGCGGCCATTCGTGCGCACGGGGCGCTGGGGCGGGTCGTCCGCCTGCTCGTCCGCGGCCGGGTCGGGCAGGCCCTGGCCGATCGCCATGATGCGGTTGCGGGTGGCGTCGGGCAGCGCCTCGAAGGCCTCCATGACCTCGCGCTGCTCGTCGGCGGACATCGATTGGACTTCGGCCATCGCGGCCTGGACCGCCTCGGTGGTGAGTTCCAGCTCGAAGCTGCCGATCATGATCGACGGCGTCTCGGGCTCGTCGGCCTCCTCGGGCGCGAGCCGCTGCGTTGGAGCCTCGCCGGGCTCATCCTGCGGCCGCTCGGCCTCGGGCCGCTGCCACAGGCTGGTGGCCAGCGCGAGGTGGCCCATGTGGGCGTAGGACCAGCCGGTGAAGGAGCCCTTGCGGTCGCTCGCTTCGGCGCGCTCGAGCTCGGTGATGTCCTTGAACGCCTCGGAGACCATCTCGAAGATGGGCTTGTCGCCGTTCTCGATGCCCGTGGGCACGCGGCCCGTCTGGTCGAACTTGCCGGCGTCGGGGATCTTCACGAGCGAGTCGTGCGGGCCGTAGGCGAGCGTCGCGACGATGTTGGGCCGCGTCAGCAGCCAGTCGGCGATCGCGCGGCTCTCGGGCTCGCTGAGCGGGTGGGGCCCGCTATCGTCGGCGAACTCGCCCCACCGGTACGGGAAGTTGCGGTCGAGCAGCACGCCGCCCAGGCCGTCCTCGGCGATGCCGCCGTCTCCATCGGCGTCGATGCCCTCGATCAGCATCGCGTGCGTCGCGCGCTCGTTCTTGGCGGTGTCGGCCCGGCGCATCAGCCGCGGCTCGCCGGGGTCGGCGATGTGCGTCCGCTGCAGCCCGTAGCCGGGTGGCGGGTCGGCGACGCGCATCATCGTGATGACGCCGTCAGCGTTGAGGTCCCGCGGGCCGTCCTCGTCGGTGCGCCCGTCGCGGTCGTCGTCGTTGGGCCGGAGCGTGCCGCCGGGCTGCGCGAGATCGAGGTCCTCGCGCCCCTCGGCGTCCGGGTTGGCGCGGGGCAGGACGTACAGCGTGGCGTCCCGGAGGGCGTCGCTGCCGTCGAGCCGGCCGACGAGTTGCCGGGCGACCGTCGGCCCCGCGGTGTGCAGGCCGTGCAGCCCCGCGACCACGAACAGGCCAGGCTTGGCGTCGGGGTCGCCCGCGCCGCCCGAGACGCGGTAGACGTGGATCGGCTCGCCGTCGCGGCTGGTGCCGATCTCCGTGCGGGTGACCAGCGTAGCGTGGATCGCCTCGGCCCCCGCGAGCACGACGCTGGCCGCGGGCTCGGTGGCGCCGAGCGCCGCGTGGGCCCGCGCGTCGTCGGTGGGCCGGGCGTGGGGCGGGTGCGAGGCGCCGGTCGAGCGGTCGGCGTCCCCGGTCGAGCAGCCGGCCAGCGGCGTTCCGGCGAGCACCAGCCCGGCCGCGGCGAGCACCGCCGCGGCGATCCGCCCTTGTCGTGGTGGTATCCGATTCATGGCGTGAGCATACCCCTCCCTGCGAGTCCCTGTTTCCCGTTGCGATACCCTTGCCGCGATGTATGCCGCCCTGCTCGCCCGCAAGTACCTCACCACCAAGGTCATCCCGCTGCTGGCCGCGTTCGCGGTGACGCTGTGCGTCGCGACGGAGCTGATCGTGTGGTCGGTCATGGGCGGCTTCCTGGCCAACCTCGTCGACGAGGGGCGGCGGATGGACGGCGACCTGCGGATCACCTGGGAGCACGTGGGCTTCGCGCACTATGCGGACCTGGTCCATCGGCTCGAGGCCGATCCGGCCGTTGCCGCCGCCACGCCGCTCATCGAGACGCTTGGACTTATCGGTCTTCCCAACGACCGGCGCTTGAGCGTGCAGCTGCTGGGCATCGAGCCGGCGAGCTACGCCGAGGCCACGATCTACGCCGATTCGCTCTACTGGCGGCCGCAGACCGAGCCCAACCGCCTCGACGAGGACCGCGAGGATCCGCGGCTTCGGGAGGACAACCACGACATCCTGGCCGGGTGGCTGGCGGATGGAGCACGGCTGGACGAGTTCGATCCGGATACCGGGGCGACCAAGGCGGCCATCGTCATGGGCATCGCGTCGGCGGGCTGGAACCAGCGGCAGCCCGGCAACTGGTACCTGCCCCGCTACAACGAGCGGCTGCTGGCCGACGGCGGCGTGCGGCCCGCGCCGCAGTACCTGCCGCGGACGAGCGTCGCCGTTACGGTGCTGCCTCTGGGGCGGGGGGGCAACGCCGACGAGCTGGACCTGCGGACGCTCGAGTTCCCCGTCGCCAACGAGCTGTACACGGGCAACTACGCCGTCGATGCGCGGCAGGCCTTCGTGCCGCTCTCGGTGCTCCAGGACATGCTCCAGATGGGCCCGGCCAAGCGAGTCGCGCCCGGGCAGAGCCCCTTCGCCGTGCAGGTCGATGACGAGGGCCGCGAGAGCTTCGGGCTGCCCGAGATCGCCGGCGAGGCCCCGGCCCGGGTGACCGACGTGCTCGTGCGCGCCGCCCCGGGCGTGTCGCCGGTAGACCTCGAGGCCGTGTGCCTACGGGTGTACGAGGACTTCGAGGCCGACCATCCGGGCGACGTGCCCATCCCGCAGTACATCGGCCTAAACACCTTCGAGGAGCGCAACGCGGGCTTCATCGCCGCGGTGCAGAAGGAGACCACGCTTGTGCTGTTCATCTTCGGCGTGGTGAGCCTGACCAGCGTGTTCCTGGTGCTGGCGATCTTCTGGGCGATGGTGAGCGAGAAGACCCGCGACATCGGCATCCTGCGGGCCATCGGCGCCAGCCGCACGGGCGTGGCGGCGGTGTGGGTCGGTTACGGCCTTGCGATCGGCATCGTCGGTTCGGCGCTCGGTTCGGCGCTCGCAGCGATCGTGGTGAGCAACATCAACCCGATCCACGAGTGGCTCGGCGCGGCGCTGGGCGTGCAGATCTGGGATCCCAACGTCTACTACTTCACGACGATCCCGACCGACCTGGACGCCTTCAAGTTCGCGGTCATCGCCGCGAGCGGCGTGGTCGCCAGCGTGCTCGGCGCCCTCGTACCCGCGGCCCGTGCGGCGCTGATGGACCCGGTCAAGGCGCTCCGCTTCGACTAGCTTCCGCGGGCGGCGAGCAAATCAAGAGGCCGGCGGCGGGCGAGCCGCGCGACGGCGGGGGTGGCCGCCAGCAAGGTGAGCACCAGCACGAGGCCCCAGCTGGCGAAGAGCTGCGGCCACGGCGGCCGGAGCTCGAACTCCAGGCCCACGAGCAGCGCGTACAGCCGCTTGCCGGCCCAGGCCGATTGCGTGCCCAGCGCGGTGCCCAGGATCATCGCGGTGATGGCGACCAGGACGGCCTCGCCCAGCACCAGCCGGCCGATGGCGCGGCGGGTGGCGCCGATGGACCGCAGCACGCCGAACTCGTAGCGGCGGGCTTCAATGCCCGCGACGATCAGATTGGCTACGCCGAAGCAGGCGACGAGCATCGCCATGACGGCGACGGCCGCGAAGACCAGCAGCGTGCTGCCCGCAAACGTCTGGATCTCCTGCTTGATCTGCCGGCCGCTGCCCGCATCCAGGATGCCCGCGCCGAAGAGCGTCTCGCGGATCTCGCGGACGGCCAGTTCGTCGTCGTAGCCGTCCTGCAGGTCGATCTGGATGAGGTTGACCGCGTCGGAATTGAACAGCCGCTTGAGGTCGGCTCGGGTGCCGAAGACGGCGTGGATCGCCTGCTTGGCGAGGTCCTCGCCCGAGTTGAAGAACTGGCTGACGATCTCGAGGCCCGGGCTGGTGATGACGCCGGCGATCTCGAATTCGTAGGTAGCGTCGTCGTAGGTGCAGCGAAACGTGTCTCCAAGGCCCAGGCCCTGCGCGACGAGGAATTCGCGGGCGACGAGGATGGCGTTGCCCTCTTCCAGCTTGGCGAGCGCGTCCTCCTGGTTGCCCTGCACCCACACCACCCGGGTCATGTCGAAGAACGGCTCGGGCTCGAAGGCGACGAAGGTCGTCTGGTAGCTCTGGATGGCTCGCACGCCGAAGGCATCGGTGCGGACGGGCAGCAGCGTCACGGCGCAGGTCTGCTCGACGAAGGGCAGCTCGTCGAGGGCCTGCTTGCTCTCCTCCGAGAGGTTCAGGCCGTTAACGAAGGCATCGGGGAACTCGATCTTGCCCAGCCAGTCCCGCAGGATGGCGCCGCCGGTGATCCAGTTGGAGATCATCAGCGCCAGGCCCGTCATGAGCGCGCCAGCGGTGAAGCCGAAGCGGTTGGGCGTCGCGCGAACCGAGCGGGCCAGCAACCTGGGCGGCAGCCCCAGCAGCGCGGACAGCGCGGGCGAGAGCACCCGGCTGACCAGCAGCACCAGCGGCGGACCCAGCAAGAAGTAGCCCACGAACATCAGCGGCAGGCCGGCGAGGGCGTACGTCCAGAAGATGAACTGGCCGTCGTCGGGCAGGCCGACTAGCAGCAGCTGCGCCGCCACGAACCCCAGCCCCAGCGTGAGCAGCGCGAGCACGCCGTGGATGCGGACGCTCCGGGCCCGGGCGGCCATCGCCTCCAGCGGGCTGGTGCGTGCGGCGCGGATGGCCGGCCAGAGCGCCCCGAGCAGGCCGGCGGCGATCGACCCGAAGAACGCCAGCGCCAGCCACTCGATGGGCGTGTGCAGCCCGGTGGGCAGCACCTCGCGGAAGTACCACGCGCCCGAGGCGGCGATGGCGATGCCCAGCGGCACGCCGAGCGTCGCGCCGATCACGCCGATGAGCAGCCCCTCGACGAGCTGGCCCTCGGCGATCTGCCCGCGGGAGGCGCCGATGCAGCGGAGCATGCCCAGCTCCCGCTGCCGCTCGGCCACGTTGGTGCCCAGCCCGGTCAGGATGATGAAGGCGGCCGACAGCAGCGCGAGCATGATCGCCAGGAAGAGCCCGAGCTGGCTGGACTTCATGTTCTTATTGAGCCCGCTGGTGATCCGCTCGGTCGTCTGCAGCAGGGCGCCGGCGGGCACGTCGTCCTTGCGGGCGTCGGCGATGGCCTGCGGATCGACGCCCGGGGCGACCTTGAGGTCGATCTGGCTGAGCACCGCGTCCTGGTCGAAGGCGCCGCGGACGCCTTCGAGCGTGAGGAAGGCCTGCGGTCGCCCGCCCAGCGGCGGCGGCTCGCTCATGCCGACGACGGTGAACGTCTCGCTCTGGAAGAACCGCTTGCGGAGCACCACGTCGTCGCCCAGGCGGATGCCCAGCAGCCGGTTGCGAACCTCGGCCTCCCCGGCGTCGGCGGGGGGCTCGCCGGTCGTGATTGGGTCAGGGACCGGTTCGTCGCCCGGTCGCTGGATGAGCGGGTCGGGTCGATCGACGACGCCCAGCTTGCGGGCCTTGGCGAGGCTGCCCTCCCAGGTCAGCCGGCCGGCGAGCGTGGCGTCGAGCACGATCTCGTTCGCCGCCTGCGGCGCACGCCCCGCGAGGATGCGGATGGGGCGGATGGCCTGCTCGGCTTCGGGGTCGACGCCGATGCCAATGGCATTGACGCGGAAGGGCGTGGGCGTGCGCGCGTAGACGCCCGATTTCTCGTCGAGCAGCCAGGGATCGCGCTGGACGTAGAGGGCCATGTCCCGCGAGAGCCTGGGGGCGACGGCCTCGATCTCGGGCCAGGTGCGCACCTCGTCGGCGATCGAGGCGGGCATGGTGCCACCGCGGCCGGCGGGCGAGAGCCGCAGCTCGGCCGCGCCGAAGGTGCGGTCCATGCGGACGGTGATGGCGTTGTTGGCCGATGCGAGCGCGCTGGACACCGCGGCGATGAGGGCCGCCGAGAGCGCCACGGCGCCGACGAGCAGGGCGTTCCTAACCCGCCTTCGCCACGCGCTGGTGATAGCGAGCCGCCACGCCGGCCGCATCCAGTCCCTCCGTTTCGATCTGCCCATCGAGCACGCCGTCGCGCATGAGCAGCACCCGCTCGCAGTGGACGGCCGCCGCGGGCTCGTGCGTCACCATCAGCACGGTGGAGCGCTGCTCGCGGGCGAGCTCGGCCAGCAAGCCCCACAGCAGCTCGCTGGTCTGCGAATCCAGGGCGCCGGTCGGCTCGTCGGCCAGGATGACCCCCGGCCGGAACAGCAGCGCCCGCGCGATGGCGACGCGCTGCTGCTCGCCGCCCGAGAGCGCATCGGGTCGGTGGTCGGCCCGGTCGCCCACGCCCAGCCGGCCGAGGAGCTCGGCGCTGCGGTCGGCCAGTGTCTTGGCGGGCTCGCCCGCGAGGGCGCCGGGCAGCTCGACGTTTTCGCGGGCCGTCAGCGTGGGGATGAGGTTGAACTGCTGGAAGATGACGCCGATGGTGCGGCGGCGGTAGGCGGTGGCTTCCCTCTCGGAGAGCGCTTCGACGCGAACGCCGGCGACCTCGATGCTGCCGGCGTCGGGCACGTCCATGGCGGCCATGAGGTGCAGCAGCGTGCTCTTGCCGCTGCCCGACTGCCCCATGATCGCGTAGAAGCCCGGGCCCTCGATCTCCATGTCGAGCCCGCGCAACGCCTCGACGCGGCGATCGCCCAGCGTGTAGCTCTTGCGCACGCCCCGGCAGCGGATGGTGGCGTCGGAGCCGCTCGGGCGATGGTCGTCCGGGTCAGCCGGCATGCTTCTCGTACGCATCGGCGTCCATGAGGGCGTCGAGCTCGCCGCTCTCGGTCGCCTTGATCTTGACGAGCCAGCCGCCGCCGTAGCAGTCCTCGTTGATGAGGCCCGGGTTGTCGCCGAGCTTCTCGTTGACCTCGAGGATCTCGCCGGTGACGCCCGAGAAGATGTCGCTGGTGGTCTTGACGGATTCGACCTCGCCGATGGGATCGCCCTTGGCGACCTGCGTGCCGGCATCCTTCATCTCGACGTAGGTGACGTCGGTGAGCTGGTCGACGGCGAACTGGGTGATGCCGATGGTCACGACGTCGCCGTCCTGCTTGTGCCATTCGTGCGAGTCGCTGTAGCGGCGGTCGTTGGGAGCGGGCATGCGAGCCCTCCTGGTCTGGGCTGTTCTCTGGGCCGGTCTCTGGGCTGCGGCTCGCGGGACAGCCGGCGGGCCGCTTCGTGCGAATCGACGCCCCCGCGCACGCCTCCCGAGAACCCTTCGTGGGATGCGCGGTGCCGGCATTGCTAGGCGCTAGGAGCCGCCGACGCGTGGTGCGGCAATGCTAACCGGGCCGTCGGGGCGGCGTTGCGGCGGCGGGGAGCCCCGCCGACTCTGGATTGGGGGCGTGGCGAAGGCAACGCGGCGGGTGTGTGTTCGGCCGTCTACAGTGCCCGCGATGCTGCTCGCCCTCGCGGTGCGGAGCCTCCGGTCGATGCTCGTCGGCCCGCAGGCCACGCTCACCCTCACCGATGTGCCGGCCTTCGCCTACGAGCAGCTCGGGCTGCACGGCTTGCTGCTCTCGGCCGACCTGCTGGCCGGCAAGTCCCGCGACGACCTAACCAAGCTCCGCGACGCCGCCGATCGCGCACGGTGTTCGTGCCTGGTGCTCGTGGAGGACCAGCCCCAGCCGCTCTTCGAGGGCGACGGCGCCGCGGTCTCGGAGCGGATTCGCCGCGTGCTGGCGGCCTCGACCCTGCTGGGCTGCAACGCCGCGGGCGTAGCCATCGAGGCGCCCGATACCGAAGAGGCCTTCGAGGCCGTGGCCGACCGGCTTCGGGCGCTCATGGGCGACGCCGAGCGGCGGGAGCTCAACCTGCTGCTGATGCCCAGGCCGGGCCTGACCGAATCCCCCGAGCGGCTGACGCAGCTGCTCAAGAAGGTCGGCGGATTCCGCGTGGGCACGCTGCCCGAGTTCGCCACCGCGGCCAAGGCCGAGGATCCGGCGGCCTACCTCCGCAAGGTGACGCCCTACGCGTCGGCGGTGATCGCCTCGACGCTGGGATTCCGTGCGATCGAGGGCGACCTGGCCGACGAGGCCGCGATCGTCGAGCACGAGGGCTTCGATCTCGCCGAGACGCTCGAGGCCATCGCGGCGGTGGGCTACGACGGGGCGGTTGCGCTGGACTATCAGGGCGACGGGGACGTCCGCCTCAACCTGACCCGCAGCCGCGTGGGCTTCCAGAACGCGATGGAGGGCAAGGCCGGCCCGATCTCGCTCATCGAGGACGCCGACGACGACGAGCTGGATGCCGCCGCGGCGGCCTTGCTCGACGCGATCTTCGCCGAAGAGGGGGCCGAGGAAGGAGCCGAGGAGGGGCCCGAGGACGGCGGAGAGGACGGCGAGAAGGACGGCTCCGGCGAAGGTGGCGACGAAGGCCCGCACGGCGAGGACGCCGGATCGGATCCGGCAGCCACCTCCGACGCGGATGGTCCGGAGGACGGCGAGGCCGCCCCCAAGAAGCCGGCCTCCAAGAAGTCGTCCCGCAAGAAGGCCCCGGCCAAGGCGTCGGCCTCCGACACGTCCGACGGCGAGGACGGACAATGATCGGCGTGGGCGAGTCCGCGAGCGTCGCGTCCCCGCCGGACGCGATCGAGGTGCAGCCCACGGTCGCCGAGTGCAGGCAGGACGATGTGATCCCACGAGGCGTCGACATCATCGTGACCATTGACGGCCCGGCGGGCACCGGCAAGAGCACGGTGGCCCAGGCGCTCGCCGATCGCCTGGCGCTCGACCTGCTCGACACCGGCGCCATGTACCGCGCGGCGGCGGCGATCCTCATCGAGCGGGACCTGATGGCCGCCGTCGAGCGGGGCGACGCGGCCCGTGCCGTCGAGCTGGTGACCGATGCCGACCTCCACTTCGACTGGACCTACGACCCGCCGGCGATCATGGCCTGGTTCGAGCCCATCAACGAGCGCATCCGCACGCCGGACGTGACCGCCGCGGTGTCGGCCGTCGCGCGGATCCCCGAGCTGCGGCGGCACATGGTCCGCAAGCAGCGGCTTATCGGCCAGCAGCACCCGCGGCTGGTGACCGAGGGCCGCGACCAGGGCTCGGTGGTGTTCCCCGATGCGCTGGTCAAGTTCTACCTCGAGGCCGACCTCCGCGTCCGGGCGACGCGGCGGGCCGCCCAGCTCCGCGAGGCGGGCTATGAGAAGGGCGTAGACCGGCTGATGGCCGAGCTGCAGGCCCGCGACGAGGCCGACCGCGGCCGCGCGGAGGGCCCGCTGGTGTGCCCCGACGACGCGATCGTCGTCGATACCACCGCCCTCGAGTTCGACGAAGTCGTCGCGCGGCTGGAGCGCGACGTACTCGGCCGAGTCGGCGTGGCGTGAGCGCGGCGGCCGTGGCGCAGCGTGGCGGAGAACCCTTTAATAAAGGTGACTCGTCCGCGGACGGCCCGCAGCCCACGATGCGCTGGCACTACGCGCTCGGGCGTCGGCTGCTGCTGGGCTACTTTCGCGGCCTGCACGGCGTGGTGTACATGGGGAGCGAACGCATCCCGCGGCACGGCCCGGTGCTGGTGGTCGCCAACCACCAGTCGTACTACGACCCGCCGCTGATCGGCTCGGGCATCGGCTGCCGGCCGCTGGACTTCCTGGCGCGGGCTGGGCTGTTCCGCGTCCCGCTGTTCGGGCGGTTCATCCGCGCCTTCAACGCCTTCCCCATCAAGGAGGACACCGGCGACCGGGCCGCAATCGAGGCGGTGGTGCGGCGGCTCCAGGCCGGCGGTACGGTGCTCGTGTTCCCCGAGGGCCGCCGCACTAGGGACGGCCACCTCATGCCGCTCAAGCGGGGCGTCGCCCTGGTGCTGCGGCGCGCCAAGGTGCCCGTTGTGCCCGTTGCCATAGACGGCGTCTTCGACGTCTGGCCGCGGCACCGGGCGCTGCCCACGCCCTTCGCCGGGCCCATGGGGGTGCACTATGGCGAGCCCATCGAACCCGGGGACCAGCCGCGTGACGCCGACGCGCTGCTCGCGATGCTGCACGACCGGCTGGAGGCCCAGAAGCTCGAGATCCGACTCGAGCTGCTCAAGCGGAGCGAGGGCACATTCCCGCGACCGCTGCCGCCGGTGAGCCCGCCGACGCTGGATTGAGCCCGCTCGATCCGTCCGGCTACTGCATGCTGAGCAGGGCCTGGATGCGTTTCTCGGTCGGCGGGTGCGTCGCGAAGATGTTGCTGAGCATCCGCGAGCCCGTGAACGGCTCGACGATGAACAGGTTGTTCTGCGCGGGATTCGGGTTCTGCATCGGGATCCGCTTGGACATCGCCTCGAGCTTCTGTAGCGCGCCGATCAGGCCGTGCGGCGAGCCGGCGATGCGGGCGCCGTGGGCGTCGGCGACGAATTCTCGGGAGCGGCTGATCATGGCCTTGATGACCACGGCACCCACGGCCGCCAGGATGACGGTGCCGAGCATCACCAGCGGGTTGCCGCCCTCGCGGTTACCCCCGCCGAAGAAGAGCGCGAACTGCGCGAGCATGGCGAGCACGCCCGAGACCGTGGCGGCGATGGTGCTGATGAGCGTGTCGCGGTTCTTGACGTGCGCCAGCTCGTGGGCCATCACGCCGCGGAGCTCGTCGGCCGTCAGCAGCTGCAGGGCGCCCTCGGTGACGGCCACCGCGGCGCGGCTCGGGCTGCGGCCCGTCGCGAAGGCGTTGGGGGCCTGCTGCGGGCACACGAAGACGCGGGGCATGGGCAGGTTGGCCCGCTGCCGCAACTCGTCGACGAGGTCGTACAGCCGCCCGCCGGTGACCTCCTGGCCCCGCATGGCGGCGATGGCGATCCTGTCCGAGAACAGGAACGCACCGACGTTCATGATGAGCGCCAGGACCAACGCGGGGATGATTGCCTGCGGTCCTCCGAAGGCATACCCCACGGCCAGGATGAGGCCCATCAGGCCGCCCAGCAGCAGCGCGGTCTTGGCGTTGTTGATCAGCGAGACGGACATCGTGTCCCTCCGGTGGTGCGCACGGCGGCATGGCCGTGCGCGATCGTGCAACGGATCTGCATACGCCGCGCCAGTGCTGGGGTTCTCAGGGTGGCGGTTGCACCGCCGCGGGGGCGTCGGAAGGCGGCGGTGGGACGTCCTGGTTGCGCTTGGCGAGCGCATCGCCCGCCATTCTGACAGCTACGAGGAAGAGCGCGCCGGCGACCACGAGCCGGACGACCTGCAGCGGCAGGCGGTGCGTGAGCGCCGCGCCGAGCCGCGCGCCGAAGAACGCCGTGGGCGCGAGGGCGGCCGCGATGACCAGGGCATCCACGAAGGAGCGTCCGTGGCTTCCCAGGGTCGCGAGCTTGAGCGAGGCGCCGATGATGGCCGTCAGCACCATGACGGCCGAGCTTGTCGCGATGGCGTTGCGGATGGGCAGCCGGCACAGCAGCTGCAGCAGCGGCACCATGAGCACGCCGCCGCCGATGCCGAGCAGGCCCGCAACCACCCCCGTACCCCCGCCGATGCCGATCAGCCGCGGGGGCGTGAGCTTCTCGTTCTCGCGGGCGGGCTCCGGAGCCCTCCGGAAGTACCGCACGAAGGTCATGATCGCGTAGCCCGCGATGAAGGCGGCCAGCAGCTTGCGGAGCGTCAGCCCGTCGATCCAGTTGGAGGCCAGCACGCCGACGACGATCGCCACGGCCATCGCCGGCAGGATCACCACGAGCGCCTCGCGGCGGATGGCCCGCGCCCTGTGGTGCCTCAGCGCCGCGGGGAAGCTCACCGCGACGTTGACGACCATGGCGGCCGCCATGAAGAGGTGCTGGGCGGTGCCGGGCTCCGCGTCGTCGAGAAGCAGGGCCAGCGCGGGCAGCATGATGAGCGACCCGCCGATGCCGGCCAGGCCGCCGAGAACTCCCGCGGCCGCGCCGATAACCAGGCAGATCAAGACTTCTGTGAGGGTCATGCGGGGCAACGGTACCGGCGCAGCGCATCGCGGGCCCGCCATCGCTTGACGGCATGGGCCGATGGGGGCAGGTTTGCCTCCAGCCGGGGGCGTTCCGGGCCGACGAGCGTCCAGACGGGGAACACCACCGCCGTGCGGTCGGTTGGCGTCGTCCTGGGATAGCCTTGGGCGACCAGCGAGATCGACCGCCGGAATGGGCGGACTTCCCTCTGCGGCGACGCGGGCGACGGTTCGAAGCCGCGTGCGCGTCCGAGTGATCGGCCGACAAGCGGAGATCGGTGGTGGCTGGAACAACCCAAGATCCGAAGGTCGAGTCGAAGCGCGTCGTGCGGGTGGACGTGCCGGTCGTGGGGCACCGCCCCTCCGGGCTCATCGAGCCGGCGCATGACCTGCCCGGGGCCATCGAGCCCGCGTCGCGGCCCCTCCTCGTGGATGCGCCCCGGCGCGGCCGGGTGCCCAGCCGCGTCGGCCTCCTCTGGTCGCTCGCCGCCGTCGCGACGATCGCGTCGGCCATTCTCACCAAGGAGTTCGGCACCACGCGGCCCATGGCGATGCTCGATCGCGGCACGACGGCATCGGCGACGGCCGTCGCGACCAGCGCTCCCGCGGCGGGTGCATCGGACCAAGAGATCGCCGAGACGCGGTGGTTCGACGGCCGCCCCGTCCGCCCGGCCCGCACCATCATGATGCGGGTGACGGCCTACTCGCCCCACGCGGCCTCGTGCTACCCCTACGCCGACGGCCAGACCGCGACGCTCCACAGCGTCTACACCAACGGCGGCATGCTGGTCGCGGCCGACACCGACGTGCTGCCCTTCGGCAGCATGCTGACGATCCCGGGCTACGACCAGGGCCGCATCGTGCCGGTGCTCGATCGCGGCGGCGCGATCAAGGGCAACCGCCTCGACGTGCTCTTTCCCACGCACGAGGCGGCCCTGGAGTGGGGCGTCCGCGACGTTCCGGTCGTGGTCTGGGAATTCGCCGACGGCAAGCCCGCGGTGGATCCGCGGAAGCTGCGCAGCTGAGCAAGAGCCGCAACGCTGACCATCCGACCGAGCCGCATGCATATGCACGCGGACCAACGCAGCGAATACCAAGATCGGAGACGCCCCGGAACCTACCGAGGCACGCTTGCGCGCTCCGCGGGCGGCGGCGCGACGGCATCGGGCTCGCCGGCGTCCGCATCGAAGAACCCCTCGGGCACCTCGGCGGGCTGGAAGTCCCGCCACTCGACGCGCACGGTGGCCTCGACCTCGGGCGCGAGGTAGGGCGGGTAGTCGAAGGGGCCGGGCTCGGTGCGCGCGGGGTTGCGGACGACGCTGGCCGCCACGCGGACGGTGGCGAGCCAGGCCTCGGGCGCGTCCTCGTCGGCCAGCCGCCGGGCCATGCGGCTCGTGGTCGCCACCTGCGTGGGCAGCGAGAGCGGCCGGCCCGAGGCGGGATCGAAGATCTGCACGCTGGCGGCGGCGCGGGCGGCAGACGAGCCGCTGGTCGGCATGGTCACGCCCAGCACGCGGACGAGCCATCGCCGCTCGCCGGCGAGGCCCTGATTGGCCTTCTCGATCCACTCGCTCGCCGCGCGGTCATAGGCCAGTCGGTCGGCCTGGGTCGCCCGCGGCATGCCGCCCAGTTCGACGGCGGCCCGGCGGCGGAGCGTGTGCAGCAGCGCGTTGGGCGAGGCCAGCGGGTCCACCGGCTCGGGGGCCATCTGCGGCGGGGCCGCGAAGCCCAGGTTGCGGAGCATCTGCACCGCGTCGGCCAGCCGCTGCACCAGCAGCGATCGCTCCTCTTCGAGCGCCGCCACGCGGGCCTCGAGTTCGGCGATCCGCGCCTCGGCGTCGGCCGCGGCGTCGCTGGGTTGCGCGGGAGCCTGGGCGAGGCCCTCGCGGGCGATCAACGCCATCATGCACGCCGCGATGATGGGCACGACCCGGTTGCGTCGGTTCACGAGTGCGGCCTCACTGGCTGGGGCTGGTCTGGTGGTGGGCGGCGGCGGGCGAGGCCTGGGCGTGGCCGTTGGCCGATCCGTTGGCGGTGCCGTTGGGCGCAGGTGCGCTCAGCCACGAGGCGGGGTACGCGTGGTCGTCCATCGCCAGCGCCGCCTTCGTCGGGTACATCGGGCGGAATGTGTCGCACATCACCGCGAGCTCGTCGGTCCACTTCGCGCCCAGGCTCTTCTCGACGGTGCCGGGATGCGGCCCGTGCGGGATGCCCTGGGGATGCAGCGTGATCGAGCCCTGCTCGATGCCCTTGCGGGCCTTGTAGTTGCCCTCGACGTAATAGAGAATCTCGTCGCTGTCGAGGTTGCTGTGGTTGTACGGCACCGGGATCGCCTCGGGGTGGAAGTCCAGGGCGCGCGGGCAGAACGAGCAGATCACGAAGTTGTGGCCCTCGAAGGTCTGGTGGATCGGCGGGGGCATGTGCAGCTGCCCGGTGATGGGCGCGAAGTCCATGATGTTGAAGACGTAGGGGTAGTAGCAGCCGTCCCAGCCCACGATGTCGCAGGGGTGGTACTCGTAGCTGTACGAGTGCACGGTGTTGCGGGCCTTGATGCGGACCTCGAACTCGCCCAGATCGTCGGTGAACAGCGGGTGGGCGTCGTCGGCGAAGGGGACGACGAGGTCGCGCTCGCAGTAGGGCGCGTGCTCGAGGAACTGGCTGGTCTTCTTGGAGAGGTACCGCGGCGGCGGCAGGATGTGGCTGGCGTTGGCGGTCTCGAAAAGGATGAACTTGCCGAGGGGCATGTCCGCCCTGGCGTGCCCGCCGAACTGGTCATCGTCTCCGCTCGCCGGCCGCTCGTCCCAGGTAATCTGGTAGATGATGCCCTTGGGCATCACGATGTAGTCCTTGGGGCCGAAACGCAGCGTACCCATGAAGCTGCGAACCGTGCCGCTGCCGAAGTGCACGAAGAAGCACTCGTCACCCTGGCCGTTCTTGAAGTGGTAGCCCATCTGCTCGGCGGGGTTGCACACGGCCATCTCGACGTCGCCGTTGCCGAAGAGCACGACGCGGCCGGTGATGCTGTCACCCTGGGGCGGCGTGTGGGCGCCCGCGGTCTTGAGGTGCCGCATCCGCATGGTGTCGACCTCGACGTACTCGGGCGACGTGCCGTACAGACTCTTCCAGTTGGTGACCTGCGTGGGCGGGTGGATGTGGTACATCGTGGACGTGGGGCCCACGAAGCCCTCGGTGCCGAAGAGCTCCTCGGAGTACAGCCTGCCATCGGGCCGGCGGAACTGGGTGTGCCGCTTCCGGGGAAGGCTGCCGAGCTTCATGTAATAGGCCATTGTTTGGTGTCCTTTCGCGGATTGCACCAAATTGTACACGGTGTCTTGTATCCGGCGGTGCGCAGCCCGGGCCCGCTGGTTCCCGCAGTTGCGCGGGGGATGCCTAGCCCAGCATCGACCGGGCCTCGCCGTCGGTTTCGAGGATCCGGCTGCGCTCGGCCTCGGTCGGGCGGCGGCAGGTGTCTCGGGTGCCGAAAACGCGATAGCGATTGCGGGCAATGACCCGGTACGCCAGGTCGCGGATCGGCCGGGGAATCACCCGCAGCACGCCCGCGAGCGACCAGGGCGGGCCCAGCTCCCGGGCGATCGCCAGCACGGCATCGCTCCGCAGCAGCGCCCGGCCGCCGCGGACGACCACGATGGTGTCGGCCTCGGGCGGCACGCCGGTCCGCTCCAGCAGGTGCGCGCCCGCGTCGGACTGCAGCGCCGCGTATCGCAGCCGCCCATGGCGATCCTTGCGGAGCAGGAAGTCGACGAGCCCGTTGCACAGCCCGCAGATGCCGTCGAAGAGGACGATGGGCGGATGGTCGCCCGCCTCGCTCACAACTCCGTCCCGCACGCCTTGCAGAACTTCGCGTCCGGATCGTGGCCCTCGGCGGTGCAATTGGTGCAGGTCCTGGTCGAGACCGCGGGCTGGGGGCCCCGCCGGGCGGTGATCTCGGCCGACAGGATGCCGGTGGGCACGATGATCAGCGAGTAGCCCAGCAGCACGAGGATGGCCGTGGTCATCTTGCCCAGCACGGTGATGGGGGTGACGTCGCCGTAGCCCACGGTGGTCATGGTGATGATCGACCAGTACATCGCCTCGGGCATGGTGGAGAAGGGATCGTTGGTCGGGCCCTCGACGACGTGCATGATGGCGCTGCAGATGAGGTTGATGATCAGCACCGTCGTTAGGAAGACCGCGATCTTGTGGCGGCTCTCGTACACCGCCATCTGCAGCGCCCGCGCCTCGGTCAGGTAGCGCGCCAGCTTGAGCACCCGGAAGACCCGCAGCACCCGCAGCGTGCGGACCACCAGCAGCCGCTCGCCCCCCGGCACCAGCAGCCCGATGAAGGCCGGCAGGATCGACAGCAGGTCGATGATGCCAAAGAAGCTGAAGGCGTACCGCAGGGGCCGCTTGGCGACCGCGAGCCGGGTGATGTACTCGGCCGTAAACAGCAGCGTGAAGGCCCACTCGGCCGCGAAGAAGGCGTGGGCCCACGCGCCCAGGTCGGGCAGCGTGCTGAGCACCACCACGAGCACCGACGCCAGGATGGCGATGATCAGCGCCACGTCGAAGAACTTGCCGGCCGGCGTGTCGGCCTCGAAGATGATCTCGTAGATCCGCTCGCGACGCGTC
Source organism: Planctomycetota bacterium (assembly GCA_039819165.1). Taxonomy (NCBI): domain Bacteria; kingdom Pseudomonadati; phylum Planctomycetota; species Planctomycetota bacterium. The sequence continues at coordinate 203,490 of JBCBSM010000002.1, read as the reverse complement.
AGCGGGCGGTCCTCGGACGGTTCGGCGAGGTGGGGATACGGACCCTCGGGCATGCCCGCAGCGTACGCGGCGTGGTGCCGCACCGATCGCACGGCCCCGGAAGGACAACGCGGCCGCCGGCGTGATGGGCCGGCGGCCGCGTTGATGTCTGTGTGCGGCGTAGTCCGGAGAGCGGCGTGCTCCTAGTAGATGACGCGGACGTCGTCCACGCCGACGATGGCGTCGCCGTCGCTGGTCTCGCCGGTGATCTCCAGCTCGGTGGTGTCGATGGCCAGCGCGCCGGCCGCGGTCAGGTCGCGGACCTTGCCAAAGTCGAAGATCACGTCGAGCAGGCCGTCGCAGTTGATGTCGAAGCAGAACGAGTTGACCGCGGAGATGGCGCCCGAGAGCAGCGGATCGCCCAGGGTGACGGTGCTCTCGAGGATGGTGGTGGCGTCGAAGTCGCACGTCGAGAACACGCCCACGCGGGCCGGGCCCCGGCCGTGCAGCACCAGCGGCTCGGTGATCGGGAAGGGCCACCACCAGTTGTACGGGCGGAAGTCGGCGAAGACGTCGATGGGCTCGCTGACCTGGACGACGGTGATGCTGTCCAGGGCGGCGTCGCCCGGCGCGCCGGCGTTGCTGAAGGTCGCGCTGGCGATGTCGTTGCCCTCGAACACGAACGACAGCGTCTCGAAGCCGAAGGTGCCCGTCAGGGGATCGAAGGTGGCCGCGCCGTTCGCCGTGCCGAGGGCGGCGCCCGCGGCGTCGAAGGCCGTCAGCGAGACGGTCGACCCGCTGGCGTAGACCACCGACAGCTCGGCGACGGGGCCGTCGAAGGAGATGTCGCCCGAGAGCGAACTCGAGGACGCGACGTTCGAGCCGACGCCACCGGGCGGCGTGGTGGGCGTCGGGAAGGGGAAGAAGAAGATGCCCCACACCGAGCTATCGAAGGTGATGGGCGTGCCCGGGATGGCGCCGAGCGCGGGCGTTGGTGTGACGTCGTTGAAGTCTGTCGAGAAGGTCGTGCGGATCTGGGCGGACGCCGGAGCCGCAACGGCGGCGGCAAGGGCGCACGCGGACAAGCATCGGAACAGCATGATCACATCTCCTCGTGTTGGTCCTCGCAGGGCGCGCCGAACCGGCGCTGGGCGCGATAGTACCCGAAACGCCAGACGCGCACCAACCGTAATAGATGCTGGATTTCCTGATTCTGTGGGCAATTCGGTCGCGTTTGATGCCGGCGCAGCGGACGGCGATCGGTGCGCCCTGGACCTGCGAAATGCGGCGCGCAGAGCCACCTGTCGGACTCGAACCGACGACCTGCGGTTTACAAAACCGCTGCTCTACCAGCTGAGCTAAGGTGGCCTCGCGCGGGCGCGCGGCGGTGCATTGTCTGCGCCCTGGCGAGCGCCGTCCATGCCCGCCGTCGCGCGCCGGGCGGCCATATGCGCCCTGGCACGCGGATTGTGGAACGCCTCCGAGCCGCCCCTGCCGCGGCGAGGAGGGCCGCCGATGCGCCCGCACCGGTCAATGAGCCATTTCGCGAAATCACACGAGTGCGGCGAGAGCGGCATCGTCGCGCGGCTCGCGCACGGCGCCGACGTCGCCGGGATGCTCCGCCGCGGCGAACTCGCGGGCCAGGCCCTCGCGCTCGCCCAGCGGCTGGCCGCGGAGCATGGGTCCGAGAAGTCGCTCGGCCCGGCCGCGGGGGCCGGCTCGCTGCGGGCGGGGGCCAACTGATGGTCCAGGGCTTCCGCATCGCGGCGTCGGGCGCCATGGTCGCGCTGCACCGCACCGACGTGCTGGCGGCCAACCTCGCCAACGTCAACACCATCGGATTCAAGCCGGATAGCGCCGCCGCCCGGGCCCGCGACGTGGTCCGCGTCGAGGACGGCGTGGGCTTCCTGCCCAGCGACCCGCTGCTCGAGCGGCTGGGAGCCGGCGTGATCGCCGGCCCGCCGCGGGTCTCGTTCGCGCAGGGGCCGCTTCAGCGGACGGGCAACGACTTGGACGTCGCGCTCGAGGGCGAGGGCTTCCTGGCGGTCCGCAGCACGACCTCCTCGGAGGGCGAACTGCTCCGGCTGACGCGGGACGGGCGGCTGACACGGGACGACCGCGGCCTGCTGGTGCAGGCGGCGTCGGGCCTGCCGGTCGTCAACGCGGCCGGCCAGCCCATCGCGTTGCCCGAGGGCAAGATTGTGGTCGACGGCGACGGCACCATCCGCGACCCCGGCGGGGGCGTGATCGATCGGCTACGCCTCGTCGGCGTGCCCAACACGGCCGTGCTGCGGAAGCTTGGCGAATCGCTGTATTCGGCCCCGCCCGAGGTGATCGACGGCCAGGTGCCGCCGCCCGCGCGGGTCCGCCAGGGCATGCTGGAGGGGTCGGCGGTCGATCCCGTCCGCGCGATGATGGACGTGACCAACGCCGGCCGGTCGGTGTCGGGCAACGCGCGGATGATCGGCTACCACGACCAGATCCTGGACCAGGCGATCAACACGTTCGCGCGGGTGTCGTAGCCCGATCGCGGAGCCGGCCGAGAGCCGACGAGGAGAGCCCATGGCCGCCATTGCCCTGCAATCCGCCGCTTCTGGCCTGAGCGCCCTGTCGACGAAGCTCGACGTGATCGCCAACAACCTGGCGAACGTCAACACCGACGGCTTCAAGGCCAGCCGCGCGAACTTCCAGGACCTGCTCTACGTCGAGCGGCAGCAGCCCGGCGTCGAGACGGCGACGGGCGATCAACGGCCGACGGGGCTGTACGTGGGCCTGGGCGTCCGCGTCTCGGGCACGCAACTCAACTTCGAGCAGGGCTCGCCGGTGACGACGGGCAAGGACCTCGACCTATTTATCGAGGGCGACGGCTTCTTCAAGGTGAACGTCGAGGACGCGTTCGCCCCGGGCGGCGTGGCCTACACGCGGGCGGGCAACTTCGCGCTCAACTCGGATGGCGATATCGTGCTGGCCAACAGCGAGGGCCGCCGGCTGGAGCCCAGCCTGACCGTGCCCACCGACGCGATCCGGCCGATCCAGATCTCGGCCGACGGCATCGTGTCGATCCGCCAGCCGGGCAGCGAGACGCCCACCGAGATCGGCCAGCTCGAGCTGGCGACCTTCATCAATCCCGCGGGCCTCAAGCAACTGGGGTCCAACCTCTTCGGCGAGTCGGTGGCCTCGGGCCCGCCCATCGAGGGCAACCCGCTGGAGGACAACCGCGGCGGCATCCGCCAGGGGCTGCTCGAGTCGAGCAACGTCGACCCGACGCGGGAGTTGATCGAGCTGATCCGCACGCAGCGGGCCTTCGAGATGAACAGCCAGTCGATCCGCGCCGCCGACGAGGCGCTGTCGACCATCGCTCAGCTGCGGCGGTAGCCGCTCCGGTCGTCGCTCGTCCGCCGCCGGGAGCGGGCTGGCACGGCGATTGAGTGTGCGTGCACGGAGGCACGCCATGCGCAACGCGATCCATGCCATCCTGGGGCTGCTCGTGCTGTCTTCGGTCGGGCTCGCGCAGGCGGAGGCCATCCGCCTCTACAGCACCGTCGTCGTGCGGCCCGGCCAGGAACTCCGCCTGGGCGACGTGGCCGACCTGGGCGGCACGACGGCGGCGTCGCTCTCCGGCATCGTGATCGACGTGTCCACGCTGCCCGCCGACGCCGCGGGCTGGCGCCGGATCGATGCGCAGCGAGTGCGCGATCTGCTCGATGCGGCGCAGGATGCGCACCGCGGCCGGCTCGAGCTGCGCGGCGGGCCGTGCTACATCCGCGTCGCCTCGCCCGCGCCCGCGAACGAACGGAAGGACCATGCCGCCGTCCCGACCGGTCCGGCCTCCCCCGGCACCGTGCGGCATGCGGCCGAGCGCTGGATCGCCCGCACCGCCGGCGTGGCGCGCGGGGACGTCCGGATCGAGTGGCTCGCCGATGCCGAGGGGCTGCTCGACCGCACGCTCGACGGGCTGCTGCCCTACATCACCGACAGCGGCCGCTCGGGGCGCGTAGGCCTGCGGATCCGGCTGTACGACGCAGACGCGGTCGTCGTGGCCGAGGGCGAGGTGCGGGCCGAGGTCCGCGTGCGGCGGGACGTGGCGGTGCTCGTCCGCGACGTCGCCCGTCGGCGGACGCTGGCAGCGGAGGACGTTCGCGTCGAGCCCCGGTGGCTCTCGCCGACCGAGCGGGTCGCCGAGCCCGGAGGCGTCGTCGGGCGGGAAGCCTCGGGCAACCTGCGGGCGGGCTCCGTCGTCGCCGCCGGCGACGTGCAGACGGCGGTGGTCATCGAGCGGGGCGACCGCGTGCAGGTGCGGGTGCTCACGCCCACGGTGACCGCCATGGTGTTCGCCCGCGCCCTGGCGGATGGCCGGCCGGGCGAGACGATCGGCTTCGAGACGCTGGCGCCCGCGCGGCGGGACCGCATCCGCTTCCGGGCCCGGGTCGAGTCGGAGGGCCGGGCCGTATCCGTGACCATGGGGGGAGCGTCATGAGGATTGCGTGCGCGATGGTTGCAGTCTGCACGCTGGCGTGGGCCGCACCGGCCGATGCACAGCTGAACCGGCGTCCCAATCCCGCGCCGGCGTCGGGCGACCCCGCCGAGCCGTTGTACGGCATCTCGCTGTTCGCGGTGCGGCCGCCCGAGCCGCGGACCTACCAGCGGCACGACCTGATCACGATCATCATCAACGAATCCAGCCGCCAGGAGAGCGAGCAGACGCTCGAGACCGAGAAGGAGGTCGACGGCAACGCGACACTCGGCGGCCTCCTCGACATCGAGGATCTGCTCGAGCTGCGGCTGGCCGCCGGCAACATCAGCGATCTCGAGCTGCTGCGGTACGTGGCCGAGCGGGAATTCGAGGGCGAGGGCGAGTACGAGCGCACCGATCGCATCACCGATCGGCTGACCGCCAAGGTGCTCGACGTGAAGCCCAACGGCGTGCTGGTGCTCGAAGCGCGGCGGTTCACCCGCAGCGACGAGGAGGCCAAGACCGTCGTGCTCAGCGGCATGTGCCGCACCGAGGACATCACCGACCAGAACACCATCCAGTCCAACCAGCTCGCGGAGCTGCGGCTGGAAGTGATGCACGAGGGCGCGGTGCGGCGGGCGGCCAAGAAGGGCCCGCTGACGCGCTTCGTGGAGTGGATCCTGCCGTTCTGAATCGAGCAACACGTCCGCGGGCGGACGCCCGCGCACCCGATGACGCGGAGGACGCGTGGCACAGCCGAGCAACACCATCCAGCGCCTGCGTGCCGTCGTCGCGGCATCGCTCGGGGCGTGGGCCTCGTCGGTCGCCGCGGGGCAGGTAGGCCTCGATCCGGGCATCCAGATCCTGCCGCAGCGGGCCGAGTTGACCATCCGCGAACTGGTGGAGTTCGAGGGCGCCACGACGGCGGAGCTCGTCGGCGTGGGCCTGGTCACGGGCCTGCCGGGCACGGGCGACACCGCGGGCGAGACCGCCGTCACGCGGCCCATTGTCGAGGCGCTGCGGAGCCAGGGCGTCTCGGTGGCGGACCCCGAGGAGCTGGGCCAGTCCCGCGCGGCGGCGCTGGTGTGGCTGAGCGCGACGGTGCCGGCGTCGGGCGGCCGCGTGGGGGACCGCTTCGATCTGACCGTCAGCGCCGCCCTCGACGCGCAGAGCCTGGCGGGCGGCACGCTGCTGATCGCCCCGCTGCGGGGCCACCTGCCGGGCGACGCCGTGGTCGCCTTTGGCCGGGGCAACCTCAAGATCGATAACGAGCAGGCCGGCACGATCGCGCGCATCCCAGGCGGTGCGCAGCTCGTCGCGGACATCTCGACCTTCCGCCTCGGTGCGACGTTCAACCTGAAGGTGCGGCGGCAGTACGAGGGCTTCGCCGCCACCACGCTGGTCGCCTCGACGCTCAACGAGTCGTATTACAACAGCGACGAGCCGGGGTTGCCGCCGATCGCCGAGGCGCTCGACCACCGCACCGTTCGCGTCCGCGTGCCCGAGCCCGACCAGGACGCGATCCCCGAGTTCGTGACCTTCCTGCTGAAGCGCCGCGTGCGGGATACGGACCTGCTGAACCTGCCGGCGCGGGTGATCGTGAACCGCCGGACGGGCGCGATCGTTGCGACGGCCGACGTCGACATCAGCCCGGTAGGCGTGTCGCACGAGCGGCTGCAGCTGACCATCACCCAGCCGCCGCCCGTGCCGACACCGGAGAACCCGCTGCTCAGCACGGAGCGATGGGCGCAGCTCGATCCCGGCGCGCGACCCGCCGACCGTGCGCGGCTCTCGGATCTGCTGGCGGCGCTGCGGGCCCTGGACATGCCCGTGCAGGACCAGATCGACCTTCTCGCCATGATGCACCGCACCGGGGCGCTGCACGCCGAGCTGATCGAGGAGCAATAGCGATGGTCGGCCAGATTGGCGCAAGCTCGGTGTACGACTCGGCGTCTCTCGATGCGCGCGCGGGCTTCGCGGCCACGCCCGAGGTGTTGCTCGGCCGCCAGCGGGACTTCGCGTCGGTCATCTCCCGCGATGCGCAGCGGCAGGCGAACGCCGAAGCGCCCGATCCGGCCCGCAAGGCCGCCGAGGACTTCGTGTCGATGGCCTTCCTCGAACCGCTGCTGGCCGAGGTGCGCGCGGGCAACAACGCGGCCGAGCCCTTCGCTCCGGGACCGGCCGAGAAGCAATTCGGTGCGCTGCTCGACCGCGTGATGGCGCGGCAGATCGTGCGGGCGTCGCGGTTCGATCTGGTGGATCGGCTGGAGGCCGACCTCCGCCGCGAGCCGAGTGCGCCGCCCGATCGACCGCTGTCGGCCGCGCCGCCGGCACTGGAGGGGGTGATCGCATGACCGCCGCCGGAATGCTCGCGCGGCAGCTGACCGCGACGATCGACGCGATCGCGATGATCAACGAAGAGCTGGAGGCCCTCGCGAGCCGCCAGCGGGACGCGATGCGCCGCGTCGATGCCGATGCCGTCGCCGGCGTGACAACTGCGCAGCGGGCCGCCGGCGAGCAACTCGGCGGGCTGGAGATCGAGCGGCGCCGGCAGGCCGTCGCGCTCGCGTCGGCCCTGGGCGTGGGCGCGCACTGGTCGCTCGAGGACCTGTCGGGCGCGCTCCGCGCCCTCGACGCCGACGCGGCCGATGCCCTCGACGCCGCGGCCGCGCGAGCGCGGTCGGCGGTGCTCGCGGCCCAGCGTCGCCAGCGGGTGGTGCAGGCGGCGGCCTCGGGGTTGATGGCGCACCTGGACGGCCTTGCGCGGCAGGTGGCCGCACGAGTCTCGCAAGCCGGCACCTACGCGGCGACGGGCGCCATCGTCACCACCAGCACCGCGATGGGGGTGGATCTTGTCAGCTGACTTCGTGCGCACGAACGGAGAATCGTCATGGGCCTGACGTCGGCGATGCGGGTGGGCCAGTCCGCGCTGGCCGCCAGCCAGCTCGGACTCGAGGTCACGGGCAACAACATGGCCAACGTCGCCACGCCGGGGTACGCCCGGCGGCGGCTGGATCTCACGCCTCTCGAGGCGGCCGACCCAAGCTCCCGATTCCAGGCGGGCCTGGGCGTGGGCATCCGCGACCTGACGCGGACCATCGACGAGGCCGTCCTCGCGCGGCTCCGGGGCCAGTACGCCCGCGAGGCCGCCACCAACCAGTCGCTCACGACGCTTAGCCAGCTCGAGTCCTCCATCGGCGAGCTCAGCGACTTCGACCTGACCAGCCAGCTGTCGAGCTTCTTCGGCACCTGGTCCGATCGCAGCACGCTCGTGGCCGCCGACGGCGTCGTCGTGCAGCAGGCCGAGACGCTGGTGAGCAGCATCCGTCGGTTGCGGGACGACCTCGTCGACCAGAAGGTGCAGGGCGAGGCCCTGCTCGAGGACCTCGTGCCCCGCGTCGACGACCTGCTCGGCCAGGTGGCGTCGCTCAACGAGGGCGTCGCCCGCGCGGGCGTCAGCGGCGGCGACACGGCCAGCCTGCGGGACCAGCGGGACCAGGTCCTCGACGAGCTGGCCGGACTGATCGACATCGACACCATCGAACGCGGCGGCGGCCAGGTCGATGTCTACGTCGGGTCGACGCCGCTCGTGCTCGCGGGCGCGAGCCGCGGCATCGAGGCGCGGCGGGAGACCATCGATGGCGAATCGCAGCTCGTGCTTCGGGCCCGCGAGGACGGCGCGCCACTGCCGATACGCGCCGGCCGCATCGGCGCCCTGCTCCAGGCGGGTGACGAGGCCATCGGCGGCACCATCGACCAGCTCGACCGCCTCGCGAGCGAGCTGATCTTCCAGGCCAACCGGATCCACGCGACCGCGACCGGGCCCGACGGGCTGCGGGAGGCGGCCAGCCAGGTCGCGACACCGCCCGAGGATCGCGGCCTGGCGCTCACCGACCCGGCCAACGCGACCTTCGCTGAGCTCCCCTTCGAGATCACCAATGGTTCGTTCCTGGTGCAGGTGCACGATCGCGCGTCGGGCACCGTCACGTCGACGCGGATCGAGGTCGACCTCGACGGCATCGCCGACGACGGAACGGCCGGCGGCGGCGACGACACGACCCTCGAGAACGTCCGCGCCGCGCTCGACGCCGTCGATGGCGTGCGGGCCGATTTCACCGCCGATGGCCGGCTGCGCATCCGCGGCGATGCGGGCACGCGGATCTCTTTCGGCGAGGATACCAGCGGGCTGCTCGGGGCTGTTGGCGTCAACGCCTTCTTCAGCGGCCGCGATGCCTCGGACATCGCCGTGCGGAGCGACATCGCCGGCGAGCCCGGTCTGCTGAACGTCGGCCGCATCAACGCCGACGGCGCCTTCGACGCCAGCGCGGCCGCCATCGACATGGCGCGGCTGCAGGACCGCACCTTCGACGCGGTGGGCGGCCAGAGCCTGCAGGGCTTCTGGGCCCAGGTCGCCGGCGACGTTGGCGCGCAGACGGATGCGGCCATCACCGATGCCGAGGCGAGCCGCGTCATCCGCGAGGCCATCGAGGGCCAGCGCGCCGCGGTCAGCGGCGTGAGCCTGGACGAGGAGGCCATCAACCTGAGCACCTACCAGCAGGCCTTCCAGGCCTCGGCGCGGTACATCTCGGTGCTCGACCAGTTGCAGCAGGAGCTGCTGGCGATCTTCTAGCGGACGCCGACCGGGCGCAGGAGCCGATCCCATGCCAGGACGCACACCATGACGCAGGTCTCCGCCGGGCTCACCCGCGTGCCCAATCTCTTCGTCGCACAGATGCAGCTCAACCGCATCAACCGCGGCAACGTCGACCTCTTCCGGGTCGAGGAGCGCTTGGCCACCGGACGCGACGTCAACCGTTTCAGCGACGACTCGGTCCGCGCGTCGGCCATCTCGGCGCTCGACCAGTCGATCGAGCGATCGGGACAGTGGCTCCGCAACCTCGACGTGGCGCAGTCGGCGCTCGACCGCCTGGACGTAGCGCTCGGCGACGCCCAGGACGTGACGCTCGAGGCCAAGTCGATCGCCTCGGAATTCATCAACGTGACCTTCAGCGCCGACGATCGCGCCGGCGCGGCCGTCACGGTCGACAGCCTCATCCAGAAGGCCTTCGAGGTCGCCAATCGCAAGTCCAACGTCGGCTTCATGTTCGGCGGCGATGCGCCCGGCGCGCGGCCCGTCGAGGCCATGCTGGGCGGCTACGCCTACCGCGGCGCGGGCGACGGCCTGCGGATCGACCTCGGTCCGGGCGTCGACGTGCCCCTGACGCTCGGCCCGGGCAGCCCGCTGGGCGGCACGTCGGCCCGCGTCGCCGGCTCGGTCGAGCTGCGGCCCCCGGTGACCGAGGACACCCCCGTCGCCGACCTGCTCGGCGCGCGGGGCACGGGCATCGACCTCGGCAGCTTCCGGCTTGCCATCGGCGACGCAACGACCCAGACCATCGACCTCTCGGGGGTGGACACGGCGGGAGACATCGCCGACGCGATCGAGGCCGCCATCCGCGCCGTCGAGGCCGAGACCGAGCAGACGATCCTGGGCCCGCAGGGGGTGCGCTTCGACGCGCGGGCGCTGCGCATCGATCTCGAGCCCGACGGCGGCGGCGGCCCCGAGCTCGCCTTCACGGACATCGCCGCCGGCACCGCCGCCGCCGACCTGGGCTTGCTCATGGACGGCGGCATGGTCACGCCCACCGAGGACGCCGGCGCCGACCTCAACCCGCGGCTGAGCTGGCTGAGCCCCATCGAGACCGGCGACGAGCTGCCGCTCGGGGCGATCCGCATCCGCCACGCCGGCCAGACCCGCGTCGTTGATCTGAGCTCGGCCCGGACGATGCAGGACCTCCGCAACGCGATCGAGGCGACCGACCTCGGCGTCCGCCTGGAGCTGGATTCCGAGAACGGCACGATCAATCTCGTCAGCGACCTCGCCGTCGCGCGGGGCTTCGGGCTCTCGGTCGAGGAGATCGACGGCAACGACGAGACGGCGTCCCGGCTGGGCATCCGCAGCTTCTCGGGCGCGACGCCCGTCGATGGACTCAACGACGGCGCGGGCGTGCGGATCATCGACGACCAGGTCGATCCGATCACCGGCGAGATCGATCCCGAGCGCAACACCGACTTCCGCGTGACGCTGGGCAACGGCGTGGCCTTCGACGTCGACCTGCGGCCCGAAGATCTCGGGACCATCGCGGGCATCGCGGCGCGAATCAATGCGGCCGCCGCCGACGCGGGCGTGCTAGTGCCGGGCGACTTCGAGGCCGGCGTGGTCGCGTCGGGGCCCGGTGGGCTGGCACTGCGGCAGGATCCGGAGATCGGCGGCACGCTGACGCTCGAGCCGCTCAACGCCTCCCGCGCGCTCCAGGACCTGGGCCTGGGCGATGCGGCCTTCGATGCCGCAAGCTCGATGATGATCGGCGAGGACGTCGGCCAGGTCCGCGTCCGCAACCTGTTTAGCGATCTGCTCGATCTGCGGCAGGCCCTGTCGGACGACGACGTTTCTGGCATAGGGCTTGCGGGGGAGTCCATCGAGCAACGGCTGGAGGCCGTCGCGCAGGTTCGGGCGATCAACGGCGGCAACGGCCGCCGGGTGCAGGATGCCGCGGATCGCCAGGAGGACATCGTGTTTCTCGACCAGGCAACACGCAGCGGGCTGAGGGACACCAACTTTGCGGAGGCGGCGATCACGCTCTCGCAGCTGCAGACGCAGCTGCAGGCCTCGCTGCAGGTGACGGCAATCAGCAGGCAGCAATCGCTGCTGGACTTCCTGGGCTGAGACCAGGACGCACGCGGAAGGACGGCCCGTGGGGCATCAGGCCCGGCCGGAGGAGTACGGCATGCAGGTCAATACGACCCGATTCGGCGTGGTGGACATCGCCGACGACAAGGTCATTCGCTTCCCGCAGGGGCTGCTCGGCTTCCCGGATCAGCAGCGCTACTGCCTGCTCGAACCGGGCGAGGACGCCTGCTTCTTCTGGCTGCAGTCGCTCGACGAGCCATCGCTGGCCTTCGTGGTCACCGATCCCTCGCTGTTCTTCAAGGACTACGAGGTGCCACTCCGCCCCGAGCAGGCCGAGTCGCTCGGCATCGACAAGCTCGAGGATGCGCAGATCTTCGTCATCGTCAACAAGGTCAACGAGACGCTGACGGCCAACCTGCAGGGCCCGCTGCTGATCAACACCATCGCGATGGCCGGCGAGCAGCTCGTGCTGGCCGACAAGCGCTGGACGACGCGGCACGAGGTCATGCAGGTGGGCGCACCCGAAAGGGCCAAGGCGGCGACCGCCTAGAGGCAGCGCGGAGCAAGGACGCTGGGATGGAGAGTCGGTCCCCCCGCGGACCCACGGAGCGCACGGATGCTGGTGCTGTCCAGGCAACGCGACGAGACGATCATGATCGGCGACCACGTGGAGATCACGGTCGTCGACATCCGCGGCGACAAGGTGCGGCTGGGCATCACCGCCCCGCCCCAGGTCGCCGTGCACCGCAAGGAGGTCTACGAGGCCATCAAGGCCGAGAACCGCCGGGCCGCGGAGGCGCCCGACGACGACTTCCGCTCGCTCAGCGCGCCGGTTCGACCGGGCCGCCGGGCGGGCGTGCCGTCGGCCGGCCGGGTGTCGGCCTCGCGCGGGGGCGCGGTGTCCCCGCCATCGGAGCAACCCACGACGCGGCCCGCACGGGCGCGCACGCCCTCGGCCGATGCCGACGGGCCCAGGCAGGCAGCGGGCTGAGCCCCACCGGCACACGCCGGCGCCCGGGGGCCGAATCACGCCGCGACGGAGCGCGGTGACGGTGCACGGAGGACCGCGATGACGCGCATCAACACCAACGTACCAAGCATGATCGCCCGTTCGAACCTCGAACGCACCAACCGCGAGTTGGATACGAGGCTCGAGCGGCTCAGCACGGGCCTGCAGATCAACCGGGGCCGAGACGATCCCGCGGGGCTGATCATCTCGGAGCGGCTCCGCGCCAACATCCAGGGCGCCGAGCAGGGCATCAAGAACTCCGAGCGGGCCTCCTCGGTCATCGCGACCGCCGAGGGTTCGCTCAGCGAGGTCAACGAGCTGCTCAACAGCATCAAGGCGCTCGTCGTCGAGGCGGCCAACACCGGCGCCTTCTCGGACGAAGAAATTGCCGCCAACCAGGCGCAGATCGACTCGGCTATCGACTCGATCACGCGGATCTCGGATACCGCCCGCTTCGGTGACCTGCGGCTGCTCGACGGCAGCCTGGGCTACCAGACCTCGGGCGTGGCGCTCTCGGCGCTCGGCAAGGTGGACATCCGCGCTGCATCCTTCGCCCAGGACGACAACATCTCGGTCGAGGTCGAGGTGCTCAACTCCGCCCAGCAGGGCGGGCTGTACGTCCGCGGCGATCTACCCACGCCCGGCGCCGTCGAGAATGGCACGGTGCTCTCGGCCACCGTGCTCGAGATCCGTGGCCCCGACGGCGTGGTCAGCATCGATCTGGCCGAGGGCATGGACTACGAGCAGGTCGTCACCATCGTCAACCGGCTGACGCCCTCGACGGGCGTGGTGGCCGAGCTGATCAACGGCGACGCAAATTCGGGTCTGGTCTTCCGCAGCGAGGACTACGGCGCCAATTCCTTCGTCTCGGTCGATCGACTCGATGACCCCGCATCCGGCGGCACCTGGCAGACCTACAAGTTCGGCGACGACCTCCAGATCGGCGACATCGATCCGTTCCCGTGGGCTACGGTGGGCACCGACCTCGTCGAGGCAGACCGCGACCAGGGCCGCGACGTGACGGCCATCGTCAATGGCGCGTTGGCCAACGGCAACGGCCTGGAGATCTCGACGGCCAATCCGCAGCTCTCCGCGGTGCTGCTGCTCAACTCGGATCTAGCCACCCGCGTGGGAGAGTCGACCACCTTCACGATCACCGGCGGCGGCTCGCTCTTCCAGCTGGGCTCGGAAGTCGTCGCGCAGCAGCAGGTCAACCTGGGCATTCCATCGCTCTCGGCCACGCGCCTGGGCGGCACGCTCATCGACGGCACGCTGCAATTCCTCGAGTCGCTCAAGACCGGCCGCGAGAACAGCCTGGCGACCTCTAAGGACCGTGGTGACTTCACCGCCACGAGCCGGATCATCGATACCGCGATCGACGAGTCGACGGTGGTCCGCGGGCGTCTGGGCGCCTTCGAGCGGAACACGCTGCAGACCAACATCCGGTCGCTGTCGCTGACGGTGGAGAACCTGACCGCCAGCGAGTCGCTCATCCGCGACGCGGACTTCGCCTTCGAGACCAGCCAGCTGACGCGGGCGCAGATCTTGTCCAGCTCGGGCACCACGGTGCTGGCCATCGCCAACCAGCAGGCGCAGAACGTGCTCCAGCTGCTCGGCTAGCCCGCCGAATCCGCCGATCGGTTCGTTCTCGGACCTACCGGCCACAACCCGATCCGTCCGCCGGCGGACGTCCCAAGGCCCTCCAGGCCGGGCGGGCGTCCAGGCCGGCCGTTTTTCGCGCGCCGCCGCGGACGGACTGAATCCGCCTCTCGTGCTCGCCGATGCCTCCACCACGCCGGCTCGGGGCTGCGCGGCCGTGGTACGGATGCCACGACCGACTCGGGCCGCGGCCGCGGGCGTTGTTCCGCGGTGGGCCTGGGCCGCCCTCGGGCTGGCCAGTTGTTCACGGAGGACGCCGGATGAGCCGGATCAACACCAACGTGCAGTCGTTGCTCGCCCAGCGGGTGCTCGGCGCCAACAACCTGAACCTGAACCAGTCGCTGGAGCGCCTGTCGACGGGCACGCGGATCAACCGCGGCAAGGACGACCCGGCGGGCCTGATCGCGTCGGAGAACCTGCGTTCGGAGGCCACCGCCCTGACCGCGGCGATCTCCAATGCCGAGCGCGCCGACCAGGTGGTCAACATCGCCGAGGGTGGCCTCCAGGAGGTCAGCAACCTGCTCAACGAGCTACAGGGCCTGCTGACCACGACCGCAAACCAGGCCGGCCTGAGCGAGCAGGAGAAGTCCGCCAACCAGCAGCAGGTCGACTCGATCCTGCAGACCATCGACCGCATCGCGTCGGCAACGGCCTTCCAGGGCACCAAGCTGCTCAACGGCGGCTTCGACTACCGCGTCTCGGGCGTGGTCGGCGACGTGACCGATTTCCAGGTCAACGGCGCCAAGTTCGAGGGCGCGAGCCTCGATGTCGACGTGCTGGTCACCCAGTCGGCCCAGCAGGCCGGCTTCTTCCTGCAGACCGCCGCCACCGGCGGCACCGCCATCGATCTCACCGACGAGACGAGCGAGTTCCGCATCGAGATCGGCGGCTCGCTCGGCAGCCGCGAGCTGAGCTTCAGCTCGGGCCAGACCAACGTCCAGATCGCCGCCGCGATCAACGCCTTTAGCGACGTGACGGGCGTCGAGGCCACCGCCTCGGCCAACGGCATCTCGCTGGTGAGCACCGCCTTCGGTTCGGACGAGTTCGTCTCGATCAAGGTCGTGGACGACGGCGGCATCACGGGCACCGGCGTGGGCATCTACAACTTCGAGGCCGGCGAGTTCGGCACCCCGGAGGGCTCGGTCGAGAGCACCTTTGCCGCCGCCACCAACGAGATCCGCGACCTCGGCCAGGACGTCAATGCCACGGTCAACGGCATCCGCGCGGTGACCGACGGCAAGGACATCCGCATCAACACCGACTTCCTCGACGTCGAGCTCACGCTCTCGACCGCGGCCTCCCAGGCCCTGGGCGCCGTCGATGGCGGCACGCCCGGCACGTCGGCCTTCAGCATCACCGGCGGCGGCGCCGACTTCCAGCTGGCCGGCCAGGTGGACATCGCCGGCAAGGTCAGCCTGGGCATCGGCAACGTGGCCTCGCGGAACCTCGGCAACTCGACCAACGGCTTCCTGGGCGATCTCGCCTCGGGCCAGTCGCTGAACCTCGAGGACGCCGATGACCTGTCCTCGGCCCAGGAGGTCGTCTCCGACGCCATCGAACAGGTCTCCACGCTGCGGGGCCGCCTCGGCGCCTTCCAGCGGAACACCGTGGGCGCCACCATCCGGAGCCTCTCGATCTCGCTGGAGAACACCAACGCGGCCGAGTCGGTCATCCGTGATACCGACTTCGCGGCCGAGACCGCGCAGCTGACCCGCAGCCAGATCCTGGTCTCCTCGTCGACCCAGGTCTTGTCGCTGGCCAACACCCAGCCGCAGTCGGTCCTCCAGCTCCTGGGCTAAGCCCTCGCTGAGGTCCTTCGCGGCCTGAATCCAACTCTCTCCGGCCCGGGCTCGCGTCCGGGCCGTTTTCGTGCGCCGCGGGAGCGTGGGCGGCGATCCCGCCGATACCGCTGGCATGGCGCCCCCGCCGCAGGAGGTCCCCGGGCTCGACGAGCTGCCCGACGCGATGGCGTCGGCGGCGCGGGCCTTCCTCTCGTTCCTGCGGGTCGAGTGCGGCCTGAGCGAGAACACCCGCCTGGCCTACGCCCGCGACCTGCGGGACCTGCTCGCTGCGCTCGCCGAGCGGGGTGCGTCCACGCCGGGCGACGCCACGGCGCGTCTGCTCGCCGAGCATCTCGGCCTTCTCGCGGGTGCGCGGGCGCTCGCGCCGGCGAGCGCGGCCCGGCACCTGAGCACCATCCGGGCGTTCTGCCGATGGGCCCGAGACACGGGTTGGATCGCCGAGGATCCCACCGAGCCGCTGCTGCGTCCGAGTCAGTGGCGGCGGCTGCCCAGGGCATTGTCGCCGGCGCAGATCGACGCGCTGCTCGCCGCGCCGGCCGCCGGCGAGCGCGACCGCGGCGCGCCGCTGTGGATCCGCGACCGTGCGATGCTCGAGCTGCTCTACGCCTGCGGAGTCCGGGCCAGCGAGCTGTGCGAGCTCTCGGCCGACGACCCCATGCGGGAGGTCGCCATCCTGCGTGTCATCGGCAAGGGCAATAAGGAGCGCGTCGTGCCCATGGGCACGCCCGCGATGGAGTGGATCGGCCGGTACCAGGCCGAGTGCCGGCCTCTGCTGGTCCGCGACAACCGTCTGCAGGCCGGGCGGCTGTTCCTATCCCGCACCGGCCGCCCGCTCGAGCGAACGGCGCTGTGGGGCATCGTGCGGCGGTGGGCCCGCGTCGCGGGGCTCGGGCACGTCCACCCGCACATGCTGCGGCACACCTTCGCCACGCACCTGCTGACGGGCGGGGCCGACCTTCGCGTGGTGCAGGAGCTGCTCGGCCACGCGACGATCGTGACGACCGAGATCTACACCCACGTCGACGACCGCGGCCTCCGCGAAACCGTCGAGAAGCATCTGCCCCTGGGCTAGCGGACGGAGGCGGCCGACGACGCTATACGGGTCGCCGCAGCGGGTTGCCCGGCGAGGGGTCGGCCATGCCACGGTCGCGGTCGGAGACCCAGGCGCGGGACTTGGGCCGCTCGGCCTCGCCCGCGGCGCCCTCGCCCATCGGGCGGTTGAGCGTGCCGACGGCCCGCTGGCCGTGGTGGCTGCCCACGCCCTTGGCGCGGATGGCCTCCAGCTCCTTGTCGAGCTTCTCGTCCAGTTCGCTCACCGAGGTCACGATCACGCCGGCCTCGACGCCCTCGCGGAAGCACATCAGCGCGTGGCCCGCGAGGATGGCGGCCACCAGCGGCAGCGCCAGGTGCGAGGCCAGCAGGCCGATGGGCGACGGCGCATCGGGCCCCACGCCGGCGCTCGCACCGAGCATGACGTCGTAGCTTACGAACGAGCCGCTGAGCGGCAGGCCCGGCAGCTCGATGACGAGCGGCGCGGCCGCCATGAAGAGCACGGTGGTCCAGGTTGCGGCGCGGACGGTCTTTTCCACGCCGGGGATGTTCGCGCCGCCAGCGACGACCGCGCCCAGCAGCGTGGCGATCCACAGCGTGAACGTTGCCACGATGCCCGTGGCGGCCGATGCGTCGGCGAAGGTCCGCAGCGTGCCATCCCAGCGGCCCAGCACCTTCTTGGGTCCGGTCTCCATCTGCCGGCCCAGCCGGCCGTTTATCGCAGCGGGCTCGGGAGGGGCGGCGTCCTCGGCCAGGGGCGTTGCGGCCGCGGGCTTGGCGGCGGCCTCGGCCCGCGTCACGACGGTCAGCTTCTGGGCCGTCGGCGGCGTCTCCAGTACATCCCAGCGGACGTCGGTGAAGTGCACGAAGCAGAACGACAGCATCTGCAGCACCGCGCAGCCGACCACCGCCAGCGACGTCCACAGCACCGTGGTGCGGAGCTGAACCAGGGCGGCCGACACGTGGGGCCGGCGTTCGGTGTGCATGGCCACGACCTCCGAGGGCGGGGGATCCGCCCGCAGCGGAGTATCGATCGCCGCTCCGCCCTGGCTGCGTCGATATCCGGTCGCGGGCGGCAATCGCTACGGAGAATCCCGCATGACCCGTGCAGGCCGCACGCTCGGCGCAACGGCCACGGCAGTCCGGCCAGAGATTTCAATTATTTCTGAAACATCACTGTACGCCGACCGACCCATCCTCAACAATGTTCCTGGAGGTGGCCATGGCCGCGATCTATCAGGCTCCGCCGACGCATCCCGATCTGTCCGGGCTCGACGCCGGCTTGCTGGACGCCGTGGTGCACGGCGGGGCCCGCCTCACGCCCGCGCAGGGCCTGGAGATCCTGGGCGGCATGCCGCTGGCCGACCTTGGCCGCTGGGCCGACGCCCGCTGCCGCCGGCTGCACGGCGACGCCTACCGCACCTACGTCATCGATCGCAACATCAACTACACCAACGTGTGCAGCGCAAAGTGCACCTTCTGTGCGTTCCGCCGCAGCGGCCACGAGGACGACGCCTACACGCTGGAGCACGAGGAGATCTTCCAGAAGATCCAGGAGCTCAGCGACATCGGCGGCACCCAGATCCTGATGCAGGGTGGCATGAATCCCGACCTGCCGCTGGACTGGTACATCGATCTGCTCGGGGGCATCAAGGGGCGCTTCCCGCACATCCACGTGCACGCGTTCAGCCCACCCGAGTTCATCGAGTTCGTGCAGTTCTTCGATCCGCTCGGCGCCACGCTGGAGGCCAAGATCCGCTGGGTCATGGTCCGGCTCCGCGAGGCGGGGCTCGACTCGCTGCCCGGCGGCGGCGGAGAGATCTTTGCGCCGGCCGTCCGTCGCAAGATCGGGCTGGGCAAGTGCGACGCCGACGCGTGGCTCACGTGCATGTACGTGGCCCACACGCTGGGCATGTTTACCAGCGCAACGATGATGTTCGGGCATATCGAGGGGCTGGCCGACCGCGTGCACCACCTGGCGCTGGTCCGCGAGTGGCAGGACCGGGCGTTGCTCGCGGGCACCAGGGACCCGATGGACGCCGCTCCGGGCGAGCCGATCGCCACACCGGCCTTCGGGCACTACAAGGCGTTCATTAGCTGGCCCTTCCAGCGTGAGAACACGCCGCTGGGCCGCCTGAAGGAGTGGGGGCAGGCCGAGGGCGATCGCGTCGACGGCGAGCCGGGCGAGTTCCCGGGCGACGTGGTCGCGCAACTGGATGGCCGCGGCACCAAGGACATGCATCCCGAGTTCGGCCGGCGGCTCCGCATGGCCGGCTCGACGCAGTACCTCCGCACGCAGGCGCTCAGCCGCCTGATGCTCGACAACATCTACTCCATCGGCAGCAGCTGGGTGACCATGGGCCCGCACATCGGCCAGGTGGGCCTCAAGTTCGGCGCCAACGACATGGGCAGCGTGATGATGGAGGAGAACGTGGTGTCGTCCGCCGGCACGACCTATTGCCTGAACGAGTCGGTGCTGTGCAAGCTGATCCGCGATGCCGGGTACATCCCCGCCCAGCGCGACAACACCTACGACATCCTCCGCACGCACGACGGCGAGGCTAGCCCGGACCTGCAGGTGACCGATTGGTCCGAGCACCGCGCCAGGCGGCTGCACGTGCAGAGCGAAGCCGAGACGCTGGGAACCGCGGAACTGACCGTTAGTGCTGGGAAGTGAGCCCGTGCCGATCCAATGCCTCGTGCAGCGGCTTCAACAGATCGCCGTACCGCTCGGCGCGGCCCTTCGCGGACTTGTAGATCGGCTTGCGGACCTGCGTCACGCTCAGCGTTCGGTCGGGGCGATTAGCCTCGTGCGGCCTGAGGCAGCGGTCGTCCCAGGGGAGGCCCACGAAGTCGATGATCCTGCGGGCGGTGCCGGGGAGGTCCTCGACGAGGTCCTCGTAGCGGATGGTGAGCAGGTCGTTGCGGCAGGCGTGCCGCCAGTGGTCGGCCAGCCGGAGGTTCTGGGCGTACACGGCGGCGAGGTCATCGAAGCTCGCCGCGTAGGGGACGGACACGGGCTTGAGCCGCTCGAAGTAGCACGACAGGCAGTTGTCCGCCGGGTCCCGCACGGTGTGGATGAACTTCGCCCCGGGCAGGATGAGGTCGGCCAGGCCCAGCCGGCGGATGTTCGCGAGATCCTTGTTGGAGATGGCGGCCGCTCCCGGCGCTCGCGCCCGCAGCCGCTCGGCGTAATACGCCGCGGCAGAATCGAGGCTCTCGGTGCCCATATCCCGGACCGCGCGCGGCCAGGGCGATCCGGTGGCGAAGTCGTGCTGCAGGCGGTTGGCCAGCAGGTGGAGGCTGAATTCCTCGTCGGCACCGAAGGCTCCGGGGTGCGCGTGGATGATCCGCTCGGTGAGCGTCGATCCGCTGCGGGGCATGCCGACGATGAAGACCGCCCACGAGCCGTCGGTGGTCGCCCGGGGCGCGTCGGCCATCCAGGCCGCGTCGAAGGCGTCGAGGATCGCGTCGTTCTCGGCGACGTAGTCCTCGATGCGGAACGGCACGCGGAGCATGGCGTTGCCGCGATCGGCGGCGGCGAGCGCATCGGCGAATCGCTTCTTGCGCTCGTACGCCCGCGCCATGGTGAGGTGCGCGCTTCGGATCTGGGGTTCCTCGGGCAGGTCGGCGGCCATGACGCGCTCTCCGAGCGCGATTGCGTCGTCGAGGCGGCCCGAGTCCATCAGGACGCGGATGCCGACGGCCGCCAGCGAGGGATGCGTGGGGCTCCGGTGGAGCGCGGGCTCGAGGGTCTTCCACGCCCGCCTGGCGTTGCCCTGCATCTCGTAGACCTCGGCGCGGCCCGAAATGGCGGGGAAGAAGCTCGGATCGAGGGAGATCGCCTCGCCGTAGTGGGCCAGGGCGTCCCCCAGCCGGCCGGCGTGGACGTAGGCCTCGGCCAGCTGCACCTGGCCCAGCGGCGTGGGCGGGGATCGCTCCAGCCAGCGGCGGCGGTAGTGGATCGCGTCGTCGAAGAGGCCGATCGCGAGGCACGCCTCGGCCATGAGCTTCATGGCCCCCGCGTGGTTCGGCGCCACGTTGAGCGCGGCTTCGCCCAGCGCGTAGGTCTGGGCCAGGTCGCCCCGCGCCATGGCCTCCCGGGCCTGCGCGAGCGACTGCTCGATGCGCGTGTGCGAGTCGGTGGGCGTGGCGTCGGGCATCGGGGATGATAAACCGCCCGCGGGCCGCGATGGCCCGCGGCTCTCGGCCAAGGAGCCCGGCATGCGGAACCTGCTGGATCTCGACGAAGACCTCGCGCCGCTGCAGGCGGAGCTGGCGGGCTTCCTCGTTCGCGTGAGCGATCGCTTCGACGCCGCGCTGACCTCCGACCTGCTCGCCGTGGAGCGATTGACGCGGCACGTCGAGCGTTACCGCGGCAAGATGCTGCGGCCGGCGCTCGTGGCGCTATGTGGCAGCGCCGCTTCCGGGATGGCGATGGACGACCTGCTCGCGGGCGAGGCCGGCGTGGACCTCGCGGTGGTCGCCGCGGTCTGCGAGATGGTGCACATGGCCACGCTCGTGCACGACGACGTGCTCGACGAGGCCGAGACCCGCCGCCGCGGCCAGACCGTCAACGCGATGTCCGGCAACGAAACCGCGGTCATCCTGGGCGATTATCTGATCGCGGGTGCGTACCACCTGTGCTCCACGCTCGATCGGCAGGCGACGGCGCTCCGCGTGGGCCGCGCCAGCATGATTGTCTGCTCTGGGGAGCTCCTGCAGCTCGATCGCCGGGAGGACTACGCGATCGACGAGGCGACCTACTTCGAGATCATCGAGCGGAAGACCGCCGAACTGATCGCCGCCGCCTGCGAGCTCGGAGCGCAGCATGCCGGCAGTGGCGGGCCCCAGCGCGACGCACTCGCGAGCTTTGGGCGCCGCATCGGCGTGGCCTTCCAGATCCGCGACGACCTGCTGGACCTGACGGGCCGCGAAGAGATCGTGGGCAAGTCGGTCGGCCGGGACGTCCGCAAGGGCAAGGTCACGCTGCCGATCATGCACCACCTCGCCGAGGCGGGCGCGGCGACGCGGGCCGAGACGCTGGCGCTCATCGAGCGGGCGGAGGCCGGCGACGACCACGCCGCCGCCCAGGTCCGCGCCCGCATGGACGGCACCGGCTCGATCGAGCACACCCAGGCGGTTGCCGAGCGTATCGTCGAGGAGGCGCGCGGGGAGCTGGCCGTGCTCGCCGACACGCCCGCGCGGCGGATGCTCGACGCCATGGCTCGGGCGGTGGTCGAGCGGAGCTTCTAGCGGAGGCTCATCGAGTTGGGAGGTCATGCGTGGCAGCACGAACGATCCAGGGCGAGCTCTACGCCCGCGGCATCGAGCAAGGCGTCGAGTTGTTCGAGCGGTTCCTGCCGGGCTTCGACGACGCCAACCGCACGGCGCAGGCCGAGCACCTGCCCAACCACATGGCCTGGACGCTGGGCCACGTGGCGATGACGAGCGCCCGGGCCATCGAGCGGCTGCAGGGCCAAGACGCGCCGCAGCCGCTGCTGGATCACGAGTTCGTTGTGGCGGACCGCGGCGACGCAGAGCGGTTCGGCACCGAGGTCGTGTGCTTCGGCTCCAATCCCGTGGACGATCCGGCGATCTATCCCTCGCTAGCTCGATCGGCCGCGATCTTTCGCGCGGTGCATGGGCGGCTGGCAGGGGCGCTCCGCGAGGCCGACGACGCGGCCCTCGCGCGGCCGACGCCCTGGGGCAGCGGACGGACGACGGTCGGCGACCTGATGCACCGGATGGCCTTCCACATCGGCACGCACACGGGCCAGATCGTGGATCTGCGGCGGGCGCTGGGCATCCCGCCGGTGATCGCGCCGCGTTCGTAAGGCGGTTCGGCCCGCGAGATTTCCGTGCCGGCATGAATAAAGCCTCTCGCAGCCGGGCTCGTCCTCCTTCCACATGACGCAAGGAGATGCTCGATGCCGATCGCCGACTTCACGGTTCACACGCCCGAATCCGCACCCGAGGCCACCAGGCCGTTGTTCGAGAGATCGAAGTCCGAGTTCGGCATGCTGCCCAACCTGCACGCGGTGATGGGCGAGAGCCCCGAATTGCTCGATGCCTACCAGACCCTGTGGGGGCTGATGCAGAAGACCAGCTTCTCGCCGCTCGAGCAGCAGGTCGTGATGCAGACCGCCAACGTTGAGAACGAGTGCCACTACTGCGTGCCCGCCCACGGCACGATGGTCCTGGGCATGACCGACGAAGCCACCGCACGGGCCCTGGCGCACGGCGAGCCCCTAGGCGATGCGAAGCTCGAGGCTCTGCGGGCGTTCACGCTCGACGTGCTCCGCACCAAGGGCCGCCCGTCGAAGGACGCGACCGAGGCCTTCTTCGCCGCGGGATACGGCACCAAGCAGGCACTCGAGGTCGTGGTGGGCCTGGCGACGAAGGTGCTGAGCAACTACACCAACGCCCTGGCCGGCACGCCGCTGGACGCCCCGTTCGTGCCGGCAGTCGGGAAGCTGGGGCTGGAGCCGCAGCCGGCGTAGAACCGACCCACGAACCCGTCCCCCGATCGATCCGTAGCTTGCCGATCGAAGTGGGGGTGCGGCATGCATCGCATTGGTCTGTTGTTCGCGGTCGCTGCTGCGGCGTCCTGGTTGTTGGCACATCGTGTGGATGCCCAATCCGCCGTCGAATTGCCAGCGGGGAATCCGTTCTACGTCATGCAGCCCTCGTCGGCTCCCGACGAGGATGTTGCATTCATCCGACACGCGCTGGACGCGGGCATCGAGCAGCTCGTCGCCTACTTCGATGATGATGGACTTGCGCGTGCCGCCCGCGATGCCGATGTCACCGTCGAGGTGCACGCCACGCCCAACGACCGGGCGGGGCCCAACCTGGCAACCATCCGCTCGGGCACGATCGACGGCACGATGGATACGTTCTTCGCGCGGCTGCACTTCTACGCGCCGTCGGCGCACGGGCCGGGCCTCACGACGTCGTCGGGCGAACCCAAGGACGGGGGCTACATCGAGCGTCTGGTCGTGCACGAGTACAGCACGGTGTTCCTCGGGCTCGCCAGCCGACGCAAGCCCGAGGGCTGGCGCCTGCGCACCGCGCCGGCCTGGTTCGTGCAGGGCTACCAGGAGTACCTGGGCCTGACGCACTCGGGCGAGACGGGGCGTACGCGGTCTCTGCCGCGGTACGTCGAGATCGTGAAGAATGACCCAGATCGCGTGCGTAATGACTTCGGATTCGAGGTCCGCGATCCGTACATCACCGGCGCGGTGCTGCTGCACTTCATGCACGAGCGCTTCGGGGCCGACCGCGTGCGGGCGGTGCTGCTCGGTGCGCAGCCGACGTTCGGCCGGGCGATGCGGGAAGAGCTGGGCGTCGACGCCGACGCGTTCCTCGCCGACTGGATCGTCTGGCTCGAAGGGGCCTAGGACGGACGCTTGATCAGTCGGACTGGGCCCGGATCCAGCGCTGCAGGATCTTGGTGGCCGACGCATAGTGGCTGGCGGTGTTGGCGCCGAAGTAGCTCACCATCGGGTGCTTCCCCGTCCACTCGAACCGCCCGGGCTCAAGGAGGTCACGCTCGTCGAGATCGTCGACGAACACGCACACGCGCTCGAAGGAGCGGTCAAAGGCGTTGCGGACCTCGTGCCATGGATCCGCCTCGTGCGCCCGCCAGATCGCCTCGTTGAGCTGCGGGGTCTGGTTCCACTTGTAGCCGTCGGCGGGCATCGCGGGGGTCTGGCCCCGTAGTCCGGCCTCGTGCCAGCCGAAGAACAGGCCCTCCCACGCAGTAAGGTGCGCGAAGAGGTCCTTGACCGTCCAATCCTTGCCCCAGACACCGGGCTTGTCGTAGCGATGTTCCGGAATCTTCGCCGCAGTGCCAAGGAACCGGGTGTGCTCCCGGTGCATGCGATCCACGAAATCGGCCTTGGACGCGTACTTCATTCGCGAACGGTACCCCCCCCGGCTGGCTCGGTGTTCGTATAGTGCGGCTCTCGCACGGGGCGTCCCATCGTGGCCTGAATGTGAAGGCGACGCCGGGGCTGAGACGCACCCGTTGAACCTGATCCGGCTCATACCGGCGGAGGGAATGCGACCATGTCCGCTCTCGACGATCCGAAGGTCTTCTCGCTCGCGGCCGATGCGACGGCCGACACGCCCACCCGACGCTTCGCGGCGCCGACCCGCGGCGCGGGCAATCCCGGTGATGCCGACGCGACGACGCCCGGCAGCTTTGCGAATGCGCACGATGTCGGCGGGCCGCGGGCGTTCAGCTCGCCCGATGCGCCAGGCATGCCCGAGCCGAGCCCCTACACCGCATGGGACTTCCTGCCCGAGGGCTGGACGCTCGAGGCGGCAGCCGACCACGCTTCCGGATGCGCGGGGCACAACCACCCGGAGATCGGTGCGCACGTCCGCTGCGTTGCTCCCACGAGCTTCGAGCCGATCACGCAGCTGGAGCATGCGCGGCTGGGCGTCGTCACGCCGCAGATGCGGCGGGTCGCCGAGCGGGAGGCGCACCTGACGCCCGAGCGGGTCCGCGACGAGGTCGCCGCTGGCCGCATGGTCATCCCGGCGAACGTGACGCACCTGCGGTACAAGCTCGACCCCATGGCCATCGGCCGTGCGAGCCTCACGAAGATCAACGCCAATATGGGGGCTTCGCCGGTGTCCTCGGGCACCGATGAAGAAGTCGAGAAGCTCCGCTGGGCCGAGAAGTGGGGGGCCGACACGGTCATGGACCTGTCGACCGGCGGCGATCTCGACGAGTGCCGGGACGCGATCCTCCGCAGCAGCACGGTGCCGATCGGCACGGTGCCGATCTACTCGATGATCATCGGCCGCAAGCTGGAGGACCTCGACGAGCGGGTCGTGCTGGATACGCTCGAGCACCAGGCCAGCCAGGGCGTGGACTATTTCACCATCCACGCCGGTGTCCGGCGGAAGCACCTCAAGTACGTCAAGAACCGCACGATCGGCATCGTGAGCCGCGGCGGCAGCCTGCTGGCCAAGTGGATGCTCGACAAGAACCGCGACAACCTGATGTACGACATGTGGGACGACATCTGCCGGCTCATGCGCCGCCACGATGTCACGTTCTCCATCGGCGACGGGCTCCGTCCCGGCGGCCTGGCCGATGCGACCGACGATGCGCAGCTGGCCGAGCTCGAGACCATCGGCGAGCTGACCGAGCGGGCCTGGCGGCACGGCGTGCAGGTGATGGTCGAGGGACCGGGGCACGTCCCGCTGGACCAGATCGAGTACAACATGAAGCTCCAGCGGCGGCTGTGCCACGGCGCGCCGTTCTACGTGCTCGGCCCGCTGGTGACGGACGTCTTCCCGGGTTACGACCACATCACCAGCTGCATCGGCGCGACCAACGCCGCCTACCACGGCGCCAGCATGCTCTGCTACGTCACGCCCAAGGAGCACCTCGGGCTGCCCAAGAAGGGCGACGTCAAGGAGGGCTGCGTCGCCTACAAGATCGCCGCGCACGCCGCCGACGTGGCGCTGGGCATCCCCGGCAGCCGCTCGTGGGACGACGAGCTGACCAAGGCCCGTGCCGCGCTCAACTGGGAGAAGCACTTCGAGCTGAGCTTCGACCCCGACCTCGCCCGCGCCTACCACGACGAGGACCTCGACGTCGACACCGACTTCTGCGCCATGTGCGGCCATGACTGGTGCAGCGTCCGCATCTCCAAGGAGATCCAGGAGTTCGCCAGCGGCAAGGCCGAGGGCTTCGATCGCGGGAAGCCGGTCCGCAGCGACGCGCTGACGCCCGAGCAGCGGGCCATCCTGGAGCAGCGGGGCTACCTCGACCCCGCGGAGATCCACAAGCTCGCCAGCAAGGTGAAGGGCAAGGTGAAGGGCAGGCCCGGGGGCAAGGACGGCGCCGACGACGGCAAGGCCGCCTGCCACAGCGACTACGTGGACGCCGACCAGGCACGCCAGATCCAGGGCGAGCCGCTCGTGCAGGTCGACGTGCGGCCCGCGCTGGGGATCGGAAAGGACGATCGGGTGGTGTGATGCAGGAGCGCTCCCGATGATCACCCGCTTCCGCCAGTACGTGCGGAACCTTGGGCCGATCGGCGCGATCGTCAATTCGCTCGTGCTCGGCTATCTGGTGTACGCGGTCGTGCGGAGTGCCCTCGACGCCGGAGGTCCGTTCGCGACGGGCATCATCCTGGGCGTTGCGGGGGTGCCGCTGCTGCTCGGCCTGCTGGGGCCCCGGCTGGTGCTCGGGTTCCTCATCGAGCACGCTTCGTTCGCGTCGAAGCTCATCCGGGGCCTGCAATTCGCGGTCATCGGGTTCGTCGTCGTGCTGCTCGTGCTTCGGCCGCCGCTGCCATGGTGGGGCTTCTTGATTGGTCTCGGCGCGGTCAGCCTGCTGCATGGGCTCGTATTCTGGTTCTTCTCCGATCCGCGGCTGCTGACCGGTCGCGGCCTAGACGCTCTCGAGCGGATGGCTTACGGGCCGGAGACGACCTAGCCCAACTCGAAGGAGAACACCGATGCATTCATCGCCCGCTCGTGCCCTTGCAGCGGCGTTCGCCGCCCTCGTCGCGGGTTCCCTCGCCGGGTGCCACGGCGATGCCCCGCTCGCGACCGAGACCGAGCCCGCCGGCGTGCTGGCCGTCGCCAACGAGACCTGCCCCATCGGCGGGCACGCCGTTACGGAGGAGGGCGGGTACGCCATCCACGACGGCCAGAAGGTCGGCTTCTGCTGCGATCAGTGCCGCGTCATCTGGGTCGAGGACATGACCGAGGCGGAGCGCAGCGAGGCGCTCGCCGAGGTGCTGTAGCGCTCCGCGACATCACTCTGGCCTACGCCAGCGGCACGCCGCCGGTCGTCCAGGCCTCGCCCCTCGCCGCGTCGTAGCTAGTCAGCATCGCGAAGAAGTCGGCGTCACTGGTAAGCGTCACCGCCATCGGCCCGTCGCCCGCGCGGCTGCGGACGGGCGCGATCGACGAGAGCTCCAGCGTGGCGAAGCCCTCGGCCGCGATGAGCACGCTCTCGAAGACGTCCACGCCGGAGCCGAACGTGAAGCGGACGGTGACCGTGATGTTCGTATTGCTCTCGCTGGCGATGCCCAGCGTGCCGAAGGGCGTCGCGCTCGTCTCGTCCTCGCTAAGCTCGGCCACGCCGAAGTAGTAGGAGCGAGCGGCCCATTCGGGGGGGCGGGCGCTCGCGGCGTCGCCCGCTGGGGGCCGCAGAACGGCCTGGGCGACGACGCCCGCGTCGGCCTCCCACTCCAGCGCGTCGGCACGGCCGGAGTCGATGAGCAGCCGCGTCTCGCCGGGCTGGAGCGTCACGGCCCGGACGAACGTCCGCACGCCGCCGTCGGTGGCGAACAGCGAGACCGAGCGGGGCAGCAACGCGGGATTGAACAGGTAGGCGTCGGTTTCGACGCCCGGCGGCGGCGTGCCCAGCACCAGCACGCCGTCGGCCAGCGGTGCGGTGCTGCCCAGCGTGGTCCAGCCCACGCGGGGCGCAGCGTCGTAGTGCGAGAGCGCCGCAACCACGCCTTCATGCACAAACGCGAGCGCGGCCGAGGCCGATCGGCTGGTGAGCGTCACGCCGTACACGCCGCCGGGCAGCGCATCGGTGTCGTTGAGGTTCCAGCCGCCGCGGCGGTTGGCGCCCACGACCTGGCTGATCGTGATGCGGCCCGTCGCCGTGGCGAACTCGGCCTCGACGACGGCGGCGTGGTCGTTGGGGTTGTGGAACACCAGGAAGCCCGAGGCGCTGCCGACCTCGGCCCGCGCGAAGTACCACGCCTCGCTGGTCTGCGTGGTGAAGTCGTCGGCCGTCACCAGCCGCTGGCCGTCGAAGACGTCGGCGTGCTGCACGCCCGCCGAGAGCAGTTCGCTCGCGGCCAGCACCATCGAGTAGGGCTCGCCGCGGAGGATGCCGCGGCCCGTGTCGGCGTCCGTGGCGTAGACGCCATCGCGTGCGATGTCGATGCCCAGCCGCTCGCCCGGCAGCAGCAGCCGGTTCTCGACGATCACGTCGGCCGAGCGCTCCAGCGCGAGGTTCTCGTACCGCAGCGTCAGGGAAAAGACCTGTGACTCCGCCGTCGGGTTGGTCACCCACACCGTCTGATCGATATCGGGCGAGGCGAAGCCCTCGGGGTAGTACAGCAGCACGTCCTCGCCGAAGGCCTCGGCGGAGAGCGTGTAGCTGCGATCGCTCGGGGCGGCGCCGAGCACCTGGGCCGAGTAGATCTGGGCGTCCGCCGCGATCACCAGCGAGGCCGACGCGGAGAACGGCGTCTGCTCCACGATGCGCCCGGCCGAATCCCAGAGCCGGATCGCGAATTGCTCGCTCCCGCCGCCGGAGACCCGCAGCTCGAAGCGACCCGATTCTTCGAGGTCGAACCAGTGCAGCCCCGCGTCCGCGGCGCTCGCGAAGCCGCCGCCCGCCCCCATGGGTGCGGCGGGTGAGATCGCGATCAACTCGCCCCGGCCGGGCCACGCCCCCGGGGTGATCTCCCAGCCGATGTCGTTCAGGGCGGCCAGGTCCAGCGGCGTCGGCAGCCTCCGCTCGCCGTTCGAGATGGTGGGGGCCATGAGCACCCGCTGGCCGTTGTCCACCAGGTCGTCGCGCCAGTGCGAGAGGTCGCCGGGCGCCAGGTCCACGGCCCGCCCGTCCTCGCGCGAGACGAACACGCGGTAGGTGCCCGCCTCGGTGGGGTCGTAGCCGGTTACCACGATGACGAGGTCCCGTCCGGCGACGAGATCCAGATCCTCGATGCCGGAGTAGCCCGGCCCCATGCCCGGCAGCCGATCTCCGAAGTAGTCGTCGTTCACGCCGATGAGGTTGGCCAGCGGGTCGCTCGGGTCGAAGGTGCCGTCGTAGAGCGCGAGGAAGCCGTCGAAGTCGTCGCCGAGGATCTCCTGGTCGACGAGGACGTCGTAGCTGCCCGACTCGGGCACCGTGAACGGGGTGGCCTCGTAGGTCACGCCCACGCCCACCATGGATGGGATGGTGCCCGACGCCGCCGGTCGCGTCCAGATGGGCCCGCCGGCGGTCGAGCCGTCGAACGTCAGCACGGATCTGGGCGTGCGCAGGTCGTGCTCGGCGATCGCGATGGCGCCGACGAACTGGTTGCTCTCGATCAGGTTGTCGAAGGAGGGCGCGCCCTCGATGAAGCCGAGCACGTGCGTCATTTCGTGCAGCGCGACGGACAGGAGGTCGCTCTGCCCGGGCAGGAGGCCCTCGTTCGTGATGCCGGTGAACCAGTCGTTTTCCGTGTCGAAGGTGATGCTCCCGCCCCACAGGCCGAAGTCGGTGCGGCTCGCGGGATCGCCGATGGCCCCGGGCTGGCCGCGGCCGACGATGGTGTCGAAGAAGCCGCCGCCGTCGCCGAAGACGTTGCGGGCGCCGCCGAAGCCGGCCCGCCCGAGCGTCGAGCCGCCCAGGTCCCGCCCGCCGACGTACACGCGGATGGTGTCCTCGGCGATCGTGGGATTGTCGACGGCCTGCTCGGTACCGGTGCTCGGGTTGAAGAACACCGCCTCCCAGTTGCGCCCGCCGCCGGGGATGATCGCCGCGAGCGAATCATCCAGCAGCCCTCCCAGGTAGTCCGCGGCATACTCGATTACCGCGCGGCGGTCGGGATCATCGAAGAAGCCGTTGGTATCGAAGTCGTAATTGACGTCGATCTCGACGCTCAGCAGCACGCGGGGCTCGAGCCGCTCGACGGCGACGGGGCTGCAGCGGGGACGGGCCATGGTCGTTCTCCTCCGTGCGTGCGCGATGCGGCACCGGTCTATGCGGCTGCCTGCCCAGAAGATCGGCGTTTCGGCCGGGTTATTTCCGCCGAAGCACCGCCCGGACCGGGCTCGCGTCGAATCCCACCAGCCGTAGCGGCAGCGCGATCAGTTCGTACACCCCCGGGTCAACGTCCGCGAGCAGCAGCCCCTCCAGGATGCGGACGCCCGTGCCGGCGCACGCGGCGTGCGCCGGCAGGTCCTTCGAGTCGGCCAGGTCGACGCTGGGGGTATCCACGCCGATGAGCCGCAGGCCGCGGCCGGCCAACTCGCGGACGGCCTCCGGATCTGGTGCGGCCAGATCCGTCGGGAAGGTGTTGGGGTCCGGAGCCGTGCCGGTCGCAAGCAGCAGCCGTCCGGGTTCGCCCGAGCGCACCAGGGCGTCCAGGTCGGCCAGCGATGCGACCGGGAGGGCGTCCACGCCGAAGCGCTCGCCGCGGGTGGCCTCGATGCGGGCCACGACGCACGGGCCCAGGTAGAGCGCAAGGTCGTGCTCGTCGATGCCGACGCCGCCCGGCATGTAGTGGTTCTCGCCGTCGGCGTGGGCTCCGGCGTGGACCGTGGTCTGGAGGGTGCTGAGGGTCAGGTGGTCGCCCCGGGCGGTGTCCATCAGCACGCGGCGGGAGAGGGGCGTGTCGCCCGGGAAGACCGCGATGTCGGGCGTCAGCGGCGGCGAGATATCGATCAGCATCGCACAGGCTACGGCGCAGGGCGTGCGGCTTGACTCCGGCCCGCACCCACCCAACCCTAACGGTTCCCCCGGCCGATGGCCCGCCTGGGGATTGGAGGGCGTCTCGCGTATGGCGATCCGGATCAAGGCCCGTGGCGGCGAGTCCATCGAGCAGATGATGAAGCGCTTCAAGAAGCTCTGCGAGAAGGAAGGGCTCACCAAGGACATCAAGCGCAAGGAGTTCTTCGAGAAGCCCAGCGAGCGTCGCCGTCGTGCCGCCCGCAAGGCCCTCAACAAGCGGCTCCGCGACCAGGCCATGGCCAACCGCCGCTAGACGCGCCGTCCGAGCCGGGGGCGTCAGCACGCCGACCCGGCGACGCGAGCCCGGCGATGCACCGGCTGCATGTAGACCGACACGACTCGGCCCCGGCCGGGTTTTTTTGTGCGCGAGATCAAGGCGTGCGCTTGGATGGCCGCGGGCTCACGCCCGCGGCTCGGACGAATTCGATCCCTCCCATTGCCCATTGCCCATTGCCCATTGCCCATTGCCCATTGCCCATTGCCCATTGCCCATTGCCCATTGCCCATTGCCCATTG